>CANBJR010000017.1 GCA_947369085.1 uncultured Clostridia bacterium
CTCTTATTTGTATCGTAATTTCTGTATGAGCTGTTTTGCTCAACATAAACGCTCATTTTGTTTTAACATTTTTTATAGTAACAAAAGGAGTGGATTAATTATGATTTATGGATACATTAGGGTGAGCTCTGACAAACAGACGGTAGAAAATCAAAGGTTTGAGATAAAACAATTTGCCTTAAAAAACGATCTGCAAATCGATGGTTGGATAGAAGAAACAATAAGCGGAACAAAAAACTATGATAAAAGAAAGTTGGGTAAACTTTTAAATAATGTAAAGAAAGACGATGTCATAATTTGTTCAGAGCTTTCGCGATTGGGGCGAAATCTTTTTATGATTATGGAAATTTTGAATGTGTGTATGACTAAAGAGTGCAGAGTATGGACAATAAAGGATAATTATCGTTTGGGAGATGATATTCAAAGCAAGGTTTTAGCTTTTGCATTTGGTTTGTCAGCTGAGATTGAAAGAAATCTAATAAGTCAAAGAACGAAAGAAGCACTGGCACGAAAAAAAGCGGAAGGAGTTGTTTTAGGCAGACCTAAGGGCAGAAAGTCATCTCACGTAAAACTCACAGGAAAAGAAAATGTTATAAGAGAGCTTTTGTCTCAAAATGTTACACAAACGCAGATTGCAAAAATATTTAAAGTTAACCGCAATACAGTTGCAAAATTTATTTTGGATAATAATTTGCGTGAAAAAGTTTCGATTGAAAATACTCTGGACTTCTGAAAACAGTTGTGATATTGTTGCTTGCTGAAAGGCGGTGCTACAATGAATACACTTGAAGATTTATATTACGGAAACTTATTTCCTCACGAAAAATGTGCTAAACTTGATGATGAGGTCAAAGAGCTATTGAAACTGCTCAACGGAAATGAAGAAAAACTTACGGCAACCCTGACTGAGGCGCAGAAAGAAACCTTTGAAAAATACAAGGATTGCAATCGTGAAATTTCCGAAATTAGTGAGCGAGAGATATTCCTGAACGGATTTCGGCTGGGTGCAAGGATTATCATTGATGTAGTAAATAATTAAGAAAACGGATAGGTAATCAATGGGAATTGACTGCCTATCCGATTTCTGATTCTATATAATTTTTTAGTCAGAAACGATGATATTCAATGCTTCTTCTTTAGAAATCGTCTGTTCAAGATAATTGTCCCTTGCTGTTCTTGATTTTTCAAGCCAATCGTAATATTCTTCAAAACTCAAAGGCTTTTCCACAGTATCGGGTGTGTTCAGTGTTCTTTCATAACGCTTATACATTTTGCCTCGCTGTGTGTCAAAAACTTTCAGTACCTCATTTCTGTTTGCCAGTATGCGGTGCTTTAATCTTGGTGCAAATTCCTTACAAGTTTTACCATTCTTCAGAACTCTGTCGCAGTACAGGGTTTTCTTTTTTGTCTTTGGAACAAAGTATCTGCCGCAGAGCTGACATCGGCAGAGGCGGTATTCGTTCTCAACAAATAAATGTAACAGCAGAAAATAATACTCTGTCAGATTACGGATATGGTACATCTGTTTGGATTTGTTGTCCTCAAAATAAAATACGGTGGAAATCTGTACGCTGTTGTAATTGAAATCTTCGTTAATATCAATTTCCCTTTGATTTGATAAGTCACTGAAAAAGTGCAAAACAAAAAACTGAACGGTTTTTATCTGGTCAAGATAGCTTGCGTATTCACGCAGATAATGTTCAGTTCCATCGTCCTCTCCTAAAAAATCCTCAATCATAAGTCTGTTCAACAGACCGTAAAATGTTCGGTATTTTGCTAATGCCTTTTCTGCTTTTGCTGTTAAATTTTTAATCAGTGCTAGTCTTTCTTCGCTTTCTTTGGGATAGGTTCTGTAAACCTTTCTTATTTCATTTTGCAGTTCAGAATACTCATCAAAATCTTCTTCGGAAAAACTAATCAACTCATCTTTGATAGTCGTGTTTTCAATTGGAATCTTATTGTCATTTTCCTGCATATAGCCGGAAATATTTCCTTTGGAATCAATTTTTAATAATAAACCCTCGTGCTTCGCCATATACACCTCTGTCCTGAAGTGAAGATTAAAAAAATCACTTCAATTCACTTTGTCATATATTTTTCTTGAAAAGTATGAGATTATTGTATCACACCGGTAAAAAAATTCCAACAGCTTTTGGATTACAACTGAATTACCATACCGAGTAAAGATATTTAAAAATCATATAAGGTATGAGTAACAGGGAAAGGAGAAAAATGATTCAGAATTTAAATTTGGAGTTGAGCAGTAAGGAAAGATTCGATTCAATCGACGGTGCAAGTCTTATGGAAAAAGATTTGCCGAGGAAGAAGTTTATAATCAATTCACTTCTCGCAAGCGGTCTTTCGATTATAGCAGGCTCGCCTAAGGTAGGTAAGTCGTGGCTTGTTCTTGACTGGTGCATTCGGATTGCAAAAGGTGAAGATGTGTGGAATCTGCATACTGACAGCGGTACAACTTTGTATCTGTCGCTTGAAGATGATGAAAGCAGATTGCAGGACAGGCTGACAGCGATAACTGATGAAGTGCCGAGTAATGTTCATTTTGTTACAGATTGTTCAAAACTTGATGAAAGGTTGGAAGAGCAGATTCGAACCTTTATTGATGAGCACAAGGATACAGTCTTGATTATCATTGATACATTTCAGCTTATCCGTTCTGCAAATAAGGATTCAAGCTATTCAAATGATTATCAGGAAGTGCAGAAGCTCAAGAAACTTGCTGATGAATTGAAAATTGCTGTTCTGCTCGTTCATCATTTAAGAAAGCAAGGTGATTCTGACCCGATCAATGAGATTTCAGGTACGAATGGTATTGCAGGCTGTGCCGACGCTCTATTCGTTTTGAAAAAGAGCAATCGCACGCAGGGCAACGCAACATTATTTTGTACGGGAAGAGATATTGAGGACAGAGAAATTGAACTTGCATTTTCAAAAGAGGATTGCACTTGGAAGATGACAGCAGACAGCGCAGAGAATCCGAATATGCTTTTGCCTGATGAAATGAATTTGTTAATTGAGATGATGAAAGCAGATAAATATTTCAACGGAAGCAATGCAGAATTTCTTGAACGCTACAATGCTTTTTCAGGCAAAAATCTTTCGGCTCGCATTCTGAAAAGGATGATGAACAAGTGGAAGTATGATCTTAATGACAATCACGTTTATTTCAAATCGTATAAGGAAAACAACATCAGAAAGGTTGAAATCAAATATGATTTTGAGATCGATAATTCAGATAGCAAGTACGTTAGGTACGATAAGTACGATGAAAATATAGCTGTCTGATTTATCGTTTTTATCGTCCTTATCGTCCACAACGCAGATGTTGGGCAGAATTTGGCGGTTTGTCCGACTTTCAGGAAAAAACGGATAAAGTACCCGACTGCAAGCAAAAATCGAAATTGGTGCGAATTTACGGCAGAAAGAGAAATGGTTTTTGCAAGAAGAAACTTCAATATCAGCCTGTGATTTACAGGGTAGGTAGTTAAGCAGGATAAAGGCGTATTCCGTGCAAGCACGATTGCGCCGAAATACACCGTCCGGTAGTGCCGTTCGGAAAATATAAAAGGTGTTACTTTTTTCTAAAAGTGTTACTAAATGTATTCCGCAATATCTTAAAGTTCGGTGTTCAAGCCAAAATGTACGGAACAAAAATGTATGACAAAGGAGAAAATATGCTTTTATTAAAATCATTAACCAAATCAACAGAGAAAGGATGATGAAAGAATATAGACAATCTGCAGCTGCATAGTTTTTACCGAGGTGTTTAAGGTGAAAACGAAAATCATCTTTGAAAACCGAAATGAAAATGCAGGGCAGAAAAATGTCAGTAAAGAATTTGAAAATGAAATTAAAAAATCAATTTTTCTTGTGCTCCAAGAGCGAGGTTATCTTACTCAGAATCAGTACGAGGAGTGTCTAAAGAAATTGAAAGTATAAAAATCATAACGGAAAATTTTCAGAGTGACACCGTAACAGTTGCTCTGAAAATTTCTCTGGACATTATGGGAATTAATAATATACTTGTGTTACCGAAGGAGGTATAAAGATGTTAAATAACTTTGAAAACGAAGTCAAGAAGGTAGCGGCTTACTGCCGAGTGTCAACCGACAATCTCGATCAGGCAAATTCACTTGAAAGTCAGCAAAGATATTTCAATGAGTATATAAAACGCAATCCTTTGTGGGAGCTTTACGAAATTTATGTTGACGAGGGAATCAGCGGAACGAGTACAAAAAAGCGAGCCTCATTCAACCGAATGATAGAAGATGCAAAAGCAAAAAAGTTTGATTTGATTATCACAAAGGAAATCAGCCGATTTGCTCGAAACACACTTGACAGCATTGGCTACACAAGAGAGCTGAAAAGCTACGGCATAGGTGTAATATTTATGAATGACAACATCAACACGCTTGATGCTGACGCAGAGCTTCGGCTGACGATTATGTCGTCAATCGCTCAGGAAGAGAGCCGAAAAACCTCCGACAGAGTAAAGTGGGGACAGCGCAGAATGATGGAGCAGGGCGTTGTGTTCGGCAGAGATATGCTCGGCTACGATGTTCGTGACGGAAAGCTGTACATAAATCAAGAGGGTGCAGAAACCGTCAGATTAATCTATCATAAATTTCTCAACGAGGGCAAAGGAACTCATATTATCGCAAAGGAGTTGCGAGATGCTGGAATCAAGACCTCAACCTATATGAAAGACTGGTCATACACGGTGATATTGCGAATCCTCAAAAACGAAAAGTACTGCGGCGATTTGATTCAGCAAAAAACCTACACGCCTGATTATCTGTCGCACAACAAAAAGTACAACAAGGGTGAGGTTGAGTATGTGACAATCCGAAATCATCACGAGCCGATTATTTCAAGAGAAATGTTTGAAGCAACGCAAAGAGAGCTTGAACGCAGAAAAATGCTTCACGGAGCAAAAAACGGCTTTGCAAATCGATACGCTCTGTCGGGGAAAATAATCTGTGCCGAGTGCGGTTCAACTTTCATTCACCGCAAAAAAACTTCATCAAACGGAAACCAGAATGAATGCTGGGTTTGTATTCAGAACCAGAAGTACGGCAGGGAGCGAATAAACAAAAATAATGAAAAGGTCGGCTGTTCAAATGTTTCAATAAATGAAAAGGATATTCGTTCAATTCTGCAACACATTATTTCAGATGTTCTGAAAGACAGAAATAAAATTTTAGAAAGCGTACTGCAAATCGTGTCCGACGTTCTGAAATCCGATAACGGAAAAGACAATGTAACCTATTTTGAAAACGAACTTAAAAAGATTGAAAACAAAAAGCAGAAGTTACTTGATATGTGCCTGTCGGGTGATATTGAAACCTCGGATTACCGCAAAGCCTGCGAAAGACTTAAATCCGAATACGAAACAATATCCGAAAAGCTGCAAAAAGAAAAAGCCCACAGCAGTATGCTTGCGGACAAGGAAAAAATAATTGATGAAATTAGAGATTATGTAGATTCAATCATAATTGGCGAAGAGTGGAGCGATACATTTTACCGCAACATAGTAGATAAAATCGTAGTCAGCAAAAATCGTGAGCTTGACATCCACCTTAAATTCATACCCGATAAGTGGAGTGCAAAAATTCTCTGGGGTAAGGCTGAAATTGACAGCTATAATGAAAAATTTTCCAACCAAGGCACTTCAGAGCCTATATCTGTCAATGTGCCTTTCAATTCTGGCAGCGGCATAGTAAATCTCTGACTTAAATATCTCAGCGACGCGCCTAATTCCCCATCAGGTCCGCCATATTGTGTTATTATTATTTTAGCGAGCTTTGGGTTTGTTTGCTTGATATTTACGGGGTATTGCAGTTTTTTTTCATATACAAACATCAGCAGTCCTCCTCATTTTCCCACGGCCAAGGTCCCATTATCCAGTGCCAGTGGTTTGAGCTTGTCATACTTTTTGTCAGCGGTCCGAATTTTTTCTCATATTCATCAATCAGCGGCTGTGCTTCTTTTTTATATTCCTTCATCTTTTCAAGAGTTTTTCTGTCATACGGGTGAGTGTCGAGGAAAAGCTGAAGGTCAAACGCCGCAAACTGATAGGTTGATATTTTCTTAAGCAGTATTTCTCTTTCAGTCATTATGAGCACCACACTTGCTTCCGTAGAACGGTTTGTTCAGTGCCGGATGCATAGTTCCCGACGCAAAGCCCTGCATCGGTGAGTAGGTAGGCGCATTATCGGGCTGAAACGGAACATATGCCATTGCTTCTGAAGTCTTTTCGGGAAATCTTGAAAGTCCGTATTGTTCTTTTATGATTTCATTCAATTCCATTTCTATTCTCCTTCTTTGTTGTTTTCAAGTGTAATATCGGTTCTATATGGTATTACCTCGTTACATAATATGCATTAAATATATTCTTGTTATTTTATTTCAAATTCTGGAAGATACCATTTGAGTGCTTTTTCTGCGCTTGCACCGCTTTGGCAAAGATAATTTAATCCGTTAATGCTCACACCTGCACACTCGCAGTTATTATCGTAGCTTTGCGAAAAGCAGTCCCAAGGTGACGCAACCGATGTTATGTATTTAAAATCTTCGCTTTCAAGAGTATAACCGCAGGAAATTTCCGAATAGGGGATAAACACCTTTTCATTATTGAATGTCAGAGTTTTTTTGTCAGCAGAGTTTACGATGCTTTTAATTCTTGAATAATATTCTTTTTCGGAATTATTTAAATTTTCTTCCGATATAAAAACCTCATTATTGTCCAAATCAAAATAATCAGGCTTTACATCAAAATCCGTATTTATAAGTATTGCAATTGCCTTTATTGTTTCATCGCTAAATTTTTCTTTGCAAAGCGCATAAGTTAACCCAACGAGTGTTGTATCAGAATTTGTGTTAGTTTTTGTATCGTTTTTTGTTTTGCTTGTACTGCTTGTCAGCTTGTTTTCGTTTTTATTGCCGCTTGTTGAACATTTAACAGCCGTGAAAGGCAGCAGTGCCATTAAGATGAGCAATATTAAACATGTAAGAATTTTCTTTCCGATATTAAGCACCTCTTTATTTCACACAGAAAAATTTTATTTACATACGTAAATTGTGTTCTATTTTTTCTTGACATAATGATATATTTGTCTTAAAATAATATATGTTCATAATAAAATTAAAATAACCTTAGTATATATAGAAACGGAGTAATTTTATGAAGGTAAAATATTCGGTTATACCCTTTATATTGGCAGTAATTGCAACTATCGGACTTAAACTTATGAGTATTTTCGGTCTCGACGGAAGCGGAATGTTCTTGGGAATGAACAAAATGGGAATTACATATGCAGTTATAGGTGTAACTCTTGCGCTTTTTCTGGTGTGTGTAATTATCAATATTTTTGACAGAAAGACAGCGCCGGTATATCCTTTAAAGAAGAATTACCTTGCAGGCGTCTTTGCCGTATTTGCAGGTGTTTCGGTTGCGGCTTCTGCAATAACTACGCTTTTGAACACTACAAATGATTCGGAATATTACCTGATGACAGTTGTATGTGCTGCGTTTTCAATTCCTGCCGCAATTGCACTTATCCTTATGTCAAAGGTGCATTTTACCGGCAAATCAACAATTTCCGGTGTGTCAATGCTCTTTATTTTTCCTGCGCTGTGGGGGTGTGCAGAGCTTGTTTCCGAGTTTCTTGTTGCGACCAAGGTTTCAATCTCGGCAAGTGATATGACTCCGCTTTTTTGCTACATTTTTATAACCCTTTACTACTTCTCACATTCTATGATTGTATCAAGAATAAAGGGCAGAAATCCGGTTAAAGCTTGCTTTATCTACGGACTTCCCGCAGTAGCAATCTCGCTTTCATACGGTCTTTATGTTATCTGCACAGCTATGATTGAGGGAACTCTTGCTACGCAGGTTCTCTTTGGTGCAGAACTTATTATTTTCTCGATTTACGCACTCTCATTCATCGTTGAAATGGCTTTTAATTCCTATACAAAGGATGAAATCGAGATTATTGACGGTATGCCCGATGATGAAGATACCTATGAAAACAGCTATGTTAAGTCGGGCGGTTACGATGAACTCGTATTTTCTGAAAGAAAAGATACAGATGATATTCAGGGAACTGTAACTAAAGTTGATAATACAGCTAAAGATGAGATTTCTTCATTTGCAGAGCTTGATGATTTTGTAATTGGATACGGCACAGAAGAGGACAGCGAGCCTATTCCTTATCTTACCAAAAAAGAAATGAAAAAAGCAACCTCATCAAGACTTGTTTTTTACAACAATGATTCAGAAGAAGATTCTAAGGCAGATGATATTAAAGAAGAACCTGATGAACTGAATACTGCTTTTTCTAAAACAGAAACGTCTGTTAAAACCGAGGTATCTGTTAATAATGAAACCGCTGAAGCTAAAAAAGAAAAATCTGTTGTGACTCCTATTGAAAGCAAAACTCCCGAAAAGGAGTTAAGCGACATTGACTTGCTCTTGCAGGAGCTTGACAGCAAAAAATAATTGTTGACATTGTAATTTATCAGTGTTATTATTAGTTTAAATAATAAATCAATGATAAGGACACGGTTTGTAAATTCCCATTTTCAGAGAGCGGATTATATGCTGAAAAATCCGTATTTGGTCTTACATTCTACCACCTTTGAGACTGCACAGGAAATGGTGCGGCGTATAACTGCGTTAAAGTTTTTGAGGGCAATTCTATTGCCGAATACGGGTGGAACCACGAGTAAATTCGTCCCAATATTCCATAATGGAATATTGGGATTTTATTTTTATATTTGTATATAATAATTTTTATGATAAGGAGAATAACAATGATTAAGGTTGAATTAAAAGGCGGAGTAGTCAAGGAATTTGACAGTAATATTACTCCTGCTGAAATTGCAAAATCAATCGGCGCAGGACTTTACAAATCAGTTTGCTGTGCAAAAGTGAACGGCGAGGTTGTCGATTTGCGTACCGAGCTTACAAACGATTGTAAGCTTGAACTTCTTACATTTGATGATCCCGAAGGTAAAAAGGCATTTTGGCACACGGCTTCTCATGTGCTTGCTCAGGCTGTAAAAAGACTTTATCCAAGCGCAAAGTGCGCGATCGGACCTGCAATTGACAGCGGATTTTACTATGACTTTGATGTAGAAAAGCCGTTTTCAGCTGATGACCTTGAAAAAATCAAGGCTGAAATGAAGAAAATTGTTAAGTCCGGTGTTGAACTTGAACGCTTTGAACTTTCTCCTAAGGAGGCTGTTGCAAAGCTTGAAGAAATGAACGAGCCTTACAAGGTAGAACTTGCAAAGGAACATTCAGACAAGGGTGAAAACATAACTTTCTATAAGCAGGACGATTTTACAGACCTCTGTGCAGGACCTCACCTTTTGAACGTTTCTGTAATCAAGGCTGTTGAGCTTACAAACTGTACAGGCGCTTACTGGAGAGGTGACGCTAACAATGCACAGCTTTGCCGAGTTTACGGTGTTGCATTTCCAAAGGCTTCAATGCTTGACGAACATCTCAAAATGCTTGCTGAGGCAAAGAACCGTGACCATAACAAAATCGGTCGTGAGCTTGAGCTCTTTACAACATCCGAGGTTATCGGTCAGGGACTTCCTATTCTTCTTCCGAAAGGCGCAAGAATTATTCAGCTTTTACAGCGTTTTGTTGAGGACGAGGAACAGAAGAGGGGCTGGCAGCTCACAAAAACTCCGTATATGGCAAAGAGCGACCTTTACAAAATCAGCGGCCACTGGGATCACTATCAGGATGGTATGTTTATTCTCGGCGACCCCGAAAAGGATGATGAGGTTTATGCACTGCGTCCTATGACTTGTCCGTTCCAATATCAGGCTTACTTAAACCGTCAGCGCTCCTACCGTGATCTTCCGCTCCGATACAACGAAACTTCAACGCTGTTCCGCAACGAGGCAAGCGGTGAAATGCACGGACTTATCAGAGTAAGACAGTTCACACTTTCCGAAGGTCACCTTATGTGTACCCCCGAACAGCTTGAGGATGAATTCAAGAATTGTCTGGAACTTGCAATCTATATGCTCAAAACCCTCGGCCTTTATGATGACGTTTCCTATCGTTTTTCAAAGTGGGATCCAAATGATACAGAAAAATACATCGGTACGGCTGAACAGTGGAATGAAGCACAGGATATGATGCAGAAGATTCTTGACCACCTTGAAATTCCGTATGTTGAGGGAATAGGCGAAGCTGCTTTTTATGGTCCTAAGCTTGACATTCAGATTAAGAATGTTTACGGCAAAGAAGATACACTTATCACAATTCAGATTGACCAGATGCTCGCAGAGAAATTCGGAATGGAATACGTTGACAAAGACGGAACAAAGAAGATTCCCTGCATTATTCACAGAAGCTCAATTGGCTGTTACGAAAGAACGCTTGCACTTCTTATCGAAAAGTATGCCGGCGCATTCCCGATGTGGCTTGCTCCTGTACAGGTTAAGCTGCTTGCTGTAGCAGACAGACACCTTGATTACGTTTATGAAATCAAAAAGGCGCTTGAAGAAAAGGGAATGCGTGTTGAAGTCGACGGTAGAAGTGAGAAAATCGGTTACAAAATCCGTGAAGCACAGCTTGAAAAGGTTCCTTATATGTTCATCATCGGTGATAAGGACATTGAGGCTCAGACTGTTTCGGTTCGCCACAGAAAAGAGGGTGACCTCGGCGCAATGAAGCTTGAACAGTTTATAGATATGGCTGTTGAAGAAATTGACACTAAAGCTATTAAATAATCTTATATAACGGACTAAAAAGCAGGTGAAATATGTCCTACGGACTTACACCGTACGATAAAAAACACTATCGTGACTCCAAACGGCGCAGACGTCAGGCTGCAAAGGCTGAAAAGATAGGCAGAATACTCCCATTTTCCACAGCAAGGCGGCGTCTTGTTATCATAACAATAGTTGCTGTACTTGTTGTCGGTGCATCAGTCGGCGGTTACTTTGCTTACAGGACCTTTACCGATATGACTGAGTCTGATTCGGTACAGCAGAATAATCAGGAGAAAAGCGGCGAGCTTTTGCGTGTGGTGAACAGCAGTAATCCTCTGCCTGACGATTATCAGCCAGAGCTAAAAAGCTTAGGTAATTTTAAGGTGAATACCCTTGCGGTAGATAATCTTAAAAATTTCTGCAATAAAGCAAGGGAATCGGGCTTAAACATAAATCTTGTTTCGGCATATATTTCCTTTGAAGAGCAGGAAATGTTGTACAATGAAAAGCTAACGGAGTTTGTAACTAATCCCGAATACACTGAGGTAAGAGCACAGGCAGCGGTTCAGAAAATCGTTCCAAAGGGCGGCTGCAGTGAGGCTCAAACTGGACTTCTTGTCGGTTTTGAGATATCTGACGAAAAGACCCGGGCGTTTATTGAACGTGAATGTATAAAATTCGGCTTTATTCAGCGTTACCCAAAGGATAAAGAGGATGTTACAAAAATGAGCGAGAATAAAATGCTCTACCGTTATGTTGGAGTTGAGAACGCCGGAAAGATGCGTTCATTTAATATGAGCCTTGAAGAATACTCCGAGTATGTTGCAATTCAAAATGCCGAAAGCGTTGATGCTCAAACGGAGTAGCCAGCTGATATTCCGAGTTTTATAAGACTTATGCTTGCAAAAGTCCTTTGCCTATAAAAAATTCTGGAATAATTCAAAAAACACTTGCAATTTGTAAACATATGTAGTATAATAACTCTGTTAATTGTGCAAAGACAGGCAGGTGAAAATAATGAAAGAGAATATCCATCCAAAGTATGAGCAGACAACAATTACTTGTGCTTGCGGTAATGTTATTGAAACAGGTTCAACAAAGAAGGACATTCGTGTTGAAGTTTGTTCAAAATGTCACCCCTTCTTCACAGGAAAGCAGAAATTAGTTGATACAGGCGGACGTGTTGACAGATTCAAAAAGCGTTTCGGCATGGATAAATAATTTTTACGTAATTGTTAAGACGGCGCTTCGGCGTCGTCTTATTTGCTTTAAGGCGATGACAGCAAATTGTATAATATTGCCTTTAATGAAGTTTTATGAGGTACCATAATGACTAAAGACTACAAAACTGTTCAAAATGAAGCTCAGTCTGAGTTTACTGAAAAGCGTTCACGCTTTATTGGCTATTGCAAGCCTGTTAGTAATGAACAGGAAGCGGTTGATTTTATCAACTCAAAACGAAGCGAGCATTGGAACGCTACTCATAATGTGTACGCTTACTCATTAAGAGAGGGCAATATTAAGCGCTACAGCGACGACGGCGAGCCGTCGGGTACAGCCGGAATGCCCGTGCTTGATGTAATTACAAAAAATGAAATATACGATGTTTGTATTGTTGTAACACGTTACTTCGGCGGAGTATTGCTCGGAACGGGCGGACTTGTGCGGGCCTACTCGCAGGGCGCAAAGGTCGCCTTGGAAGCGGGAAATGTTGTAATGATGCAAAACTGTCTTATATGTCAGACTCGATGCAGTTACAACCAGTACGGTAAGGTATCTTCACTTATTATGGAAATCGGCGCAGTAATTGACGATACCGTTTATGAAACCGATGTGCTGATAAAATTTCATATAAAGCCTGAAAATCTTGATAAACTTAATAAACAGCTTGCAGACGCAACCTCGGGCGAGATTCAGGCAACATCGGACAGTGAAAAGTATTTTATGTGCGAAACTGCGTTAAAGCCGAATAAATAGCGCAATAGCCATAAAAATAAGGAAAAAATTGTTGACAACACATTTTCTTTGTGGTATATTATATAAGCCGCATATTGTGGGTTATAAGTGAGTTTTTTTCCACCCATAGATAGCGAGCCTAATGTAAAGGATGGTACTAAAATGTACGCAGTTATTCAGACAGGCGGTAAGCAGTACAAGGTAACAAATGACGAAGTTATCTTTGTTGAAAAGCTTAACGCTGAAGCAGCTGAAACAGTAACATTCGACGTTGTAGCCGTTGGCACAGACGATGGCCTTAAGGTTGGCACACCTTTTGTTGAGGGTGCAAAGGTTACTGCTGAAGTATTAAAGAACGGTAAGGGCAAGAAAATCAGAGTTGCTACTTACAAGCCCAAAAAAGGCGAGAAGAGAACAATGGGTCACAGACAGCCTTACACACAGGTTAAGATTACTTCAATCGAAGCCTGAGTATGATTACGGTAACTTTTAATTGTTCGGGTAATTTAATTTGCGGTTTTGAAATATCGGGTCATTCGGGTTTTTCCGAAGAGGGCAGTGATATTGTGTGTGCGGCAGTCAGCTCTGCTGTATATTTTGCGGCGAACACAATTACCGAAATTTTGCATATCAATGCAGATGTTACCGAAAATGACGGATTTATGCGTTTAAGTCTGTCAAAGCGTGAAGCTGAAAATTCAGCCGTAGTTTTAGACGGGTTAAGGCTTCATTTAACTGCTCTTTCGGAGCAATACACAAAGTATATTAAAGTGAAAAATTCGGAGGTGTAAGGTAATGCTTAAAATAAACATTCAGTTATTCGCTCACAAAAAAGGTATGGGTTCTACAAAGAACGGCCGTGACAGTGAATCAAAGCGTCTTGGCGTTAAGCGTGCAGACGGACAGAAGGTTCTCGCAGGCAACATCCTTGTAAAGCAGAGAGGTACACATATTCATCCCGGTGAAAATGTAGGCATCGGCTCTGATGACACACTGTTTGCAAAGATTGACGGTGTAGTAAGATTTGAGCGTGTTGGCAAAGACAGAAAGCGTGCAAGCGTTTACCCTGTTGAGCAGTAAGCATAAATCGTTTGAGGGTGGATTTTATCCACCCTTTTTGTTTATACTATTAATAATATATCTATTGAATATTAGTAGCGGATGGCTTTAATACTGATATTTCAAATGTCAAGGTTAGCTTTCCGAAATAACTGTAACATTTTAAAACGGAGTACATTTTATGTTTGTAGATACAGCGAAAATTAAAATTAAAGCGGGCGACGGCGGTGACGGCGCAGTTTCGTTTCACCGTGAAAAATATGTAGCCGCAGGCGGACCCGATGGCGGCGACGGCGGCAGAGGAGGCAATATTGTTTTTCAAGCCGACTCAAACCTTTCAACGCTTGCTGATTTCAGATATAAGCGCAAATACTTTGCTTCAAAAGGCGAAAACGGCAGGGGCGGCAGATGCCGCGGTAGAAACGCAGAGGATTTAGTTATCCGTGTTCCTATTGGAACTCTTGTTAAGGATGAAAGTACCGGCAGAATTTTAGCCGATGTTTCCACCAAAGAGCCGTACATTGTCGCAAAAGGCGGCAAGGGCGGCTGGGGAAACCCTCACTTTGCAACGCCCGTACGTCAGGTTCCTCGTTTTGCAAAACCTGGACTTCCGGGTGAAGAATTTGACGTTGTGCTTGAACTTAAGCTTCTTGCCGACGTAGGTCTTGTCGGTTTTCCGAATGTCGGAAAAAGTACCCTTGTTTCGGTTGTTTCGCAGGCAAAGCCTGAGATTGCAAACTATCATTTCACTACAATAACTCCTGTACTGGGCGTTGTATCAATGGGTGAGGGAAGTTCGTTCGTAATGGCTGACATTCCAGGTTTGATTGAAGGTGCCTGGCAGGGCACCGGACTTGGACATCAGTTTTTGCGCCACGTTGAGCGTTGCAGAATGCTTGTTCATATTGTTGACGTGTCAGGCAGTGAGGGCAGAAACCCGATTGAGGATTTTGAAACTATAAATTCGGAGCTTGAAAAGTTCAATCCCGAGCTTGCCCAAAGACCCATGATTGTAGCAGGTAACAAGTGCGATATGGCGACAGATGAGCAGATTGAAGAATTTAAAAATTATGTTGAATCAAAGGGTTATGACTTTTTTCCGATTATGGCGGCAATTCGCTATGATGTTGACCCTATGCTCAAGAAAATTCAGGAAATGCTCTCAAAGCTTCCGCCGATTGTTCATTATGAGGCTGAGCCTGCACCCGTTGTTAATGTAGAAGATTTCGATGATCACAGCGTTACAATCAAAAACTTAAACGGAATTTATACGGTAGAGGCTGATTGGCTGCTGCAAGTTATGAAGGGGATTAACTTTGATGACTACGAAAGTCTTAATTACTTCCAAAAAGTGCTAATCAACGGTGGTGTAATTGACGCATTGCGTGAAAAGGGCTGTAATGACGGTGATACAGTTTCAATTTATGACGTTGAATTTGATTTTATGGATTAATTCTTTTTAGAAAATACAGGTAGTTTATGGAAAATATTACAATATCACATACTAAAACAGATGAAATTTCGCCGCTTACGCTTGCTTTTGTGGGTGACGGAGTGTACGACTTGCTTGTAAGAGAACATCTTGTTCGTAAGGCGAACCGACCTGTTGGCGAACTTAATAAGGTCAAGGTGTCGCTTGTTAATTGCAAAAGTCAGGCTGAATTTGCAAAGCAGATAATACCCTCGCTGACCGAAAAGGAGCTTTCTGTTTACAAGCGTGGAAGAAACGCCGCACCTAAATGCACTCCGAAAAACGGAAGTGTAGCTGATTATCACAGTGCAACAGGGCTTGAAGCGCTGTTTGGGTATCTCCACTTAAACGGTGAAAATGGCAGAGTAGCGGAGCTTTTTAATATGATTATACATATTTCGGAATAGAAAGTGATATAATGCAAAAAACAATATTCAAATTTCATAAGCCTTCATTAAATACAGTAAGAACAGCGGCAATTGACTATCTTATAATTGCAGTTGGTGCAGTTTTATATGCGCTTTCGGTAGTTGTTTTTACCTCACCGAACAATATTGCGCCCGGCGGATTCACAGCTGTTGCAACAATGCTCAACTTTATGTTTTCACTGCCGATAGGAACGTTTATTTTTCTGATGAACATTCCGCTCTTTATCTGGGGCGCAATTGAAAACGGACTGAATTTTCTCACAAAAACGATTATCGGCACAGCCTTTGTATCCGTTGCAATTGACGTGTTAACACCGTTTGTGCCTGTATACACAGGCGATACGCTCCTTGCCGCAATTTTCGGAGGAATCTTAAACGGAATCGGACTCGGCTTTATATTCTACCGTGGCGGCTCAACCGGCGGAACAGACATAATTGCCCTTAATATTCACAAGCATATGCCGTATGTTTCAATGGGAAATATAATTTTGATTGCCGACTTTCTAATTCTTGTTATGGCATTCTTTGTTTACAACAGCTTTGAAAGCGTTTTGTATGCAATTATTGCAATTTTCGTCAGCATAAAGGTTATTGACACCATCTCATACGGAACCTCACGAGGTAACGGAAAGCTTATGTTCATAATAACGAACAAATATGACGAGTTAAGTAAGACCATTATGAACAACCTTGAAAGGGGAGTAACGCTTCTTGACGGCGAGGGGGCATACAGCGGAGAGAAAAAGCGTGTTATTATGTGCGCAGTACGTCCGCAACAGGTTTACCGAATTCAGAACAGCGTAAAAAGTATTGATGAAAACGCATTTATAATTGTCACTACCGCAGGAACAATCCGAGGAAGAGGCTTTGCAAGAAAAGAATAAAATAGTTGTATTCAAAAAATCTTCTGTTTTCAGATAAACAAAGGCTGTTTCGTTTGTGCGAAACAGCCTTGATGTTTTATTATGTTTAAAAATTAAGCAGCTTACAAATAAAATAATTTATGTAAAATTGCCAAAAACTATTTAAAACACGGAAGTTTTATGATATAATTAATTTTAAATACATTATTAAATAAAAATATTTAATTTGAGTTTTGAAAGACGGTGATTTATTTGTTGAAAAAGATATTGTCCTGCGCACTTACAGCGGCACTTTTGGCCGGTTCGTTGTCTGCCTTTGCAGGCTGTTCAAATAACGGCTCTGCTAATAATTCTGCTGAGTCGGTTGACTTCAAAACTGCCGACAAGATTGCTGACGGAGCAATTCTACAGGCTTTCTGCTGGGATTTTAACACAATTAAGGAGTCAATGCCCGATATTGCTGCGGCAGGTTTTTCAGCTGTTCAGACCTCGCCCATTAACGAATGTCTTGAGGGTGAGAACGGGGGAATGGAGCTTTACGGAAACGGTAAGTGGTATTATCATTACCAGCCGACAGATTTTAAAATCGGCAATTATCAGCTTGGAACACGTGATGAATTCAAGGCAATGTGTGACGAAGCCGAAAAATACGGTGTAAAGGTGATTGTTGATATAATTGCAAACCACACAACTCCTGAAACAGATGCGGTCAGCGAAGATTTAATCAAAGCAGGCGGCGGAAGCCTTGAAACGCTCTACCACAAGGGCAACGCAAATGATATAAAGGATTACGGCAACCGCCTTGAATGTACTACCTATAAAATGGGCGGACTTCCTGACATCAATACCGAAAGAACATCTTATCAGGATTATTTCCTTGAATTTATCAACGATTGCATAGCCTGCGGTGCAGACGGTTTTCGTTATGACACAGCTAAGCATATCGGCTTGCCTGATGACCCAAAAGAGGATGACGGCTTTGAAAATAATTTCTGGGAGAGAGTTACAACTGAACCTGATAATGTTAAAAATCTGTTCATCTATGGTGAAGTTCTTCAGGGAAACAACGACAGAATCGCTGATTACATAGACGCAATTGGCAGAACAACTTCAAGTACCTACGGCGGCAAAATCCGTTCAGCCGTAACGGGCAATATGATCGATACAAGCGCAGTTACCGATTATTGGCTCGGTGACGCTCCGCTCAATATGGTAACGTGGGTTGAATCTCACGACAACTACATCAACGACGGTACATGGAATCAGCTTACAAACGAGCAGGTTATCCTCGGTTGGTCAATCATCACTGCTCGTAAGGACGGCACGCCGCTGTTCTTCTCACGCCCATATAACTGTTCAATGATGAATGAGTGGGGAATGAACAGAATAGGTACGCAGGGTGATGATATGTACAAAGACAAAAGAGTATCTGCCGTGAACTTTTTCCGTACTGCAATGATTGGCGAAGAAGAAAACCTTGTAAATCCAAACCTTGACTCAACTGTATTGATGATTGAAAGAGGTAAAAAGGGACTTGTAATTGTCAACACAAGCGACGAGGTTAAAGTTGATTTTGAAACAAATCTCGCAGATGGAACATATGTTGACCGTGTTGACGAAAAGACCGAATATGTTGTCAAAAACGGCAAGATTACTTGTGAAACTCCAATTTCAGAAAATTCGGTTGTTGTTCTCTATAATGAAGGATATACAAATTACGCTGAGTCTGCTAACGTTGGTGTTGCAGAGGATACACAGTTTACCTTTGACGGAGATTCAACATATGTTACCCTAACGCTTAAAAACGGAAAAAATGCAACTTATTCGCTTAACGGCGGTGACACTATTTCGTTTAAAAACGGTGACAAGGTAAGCGTAAAACCCAGTGACGATAACGGAATCGGAGTGCTTGAGCTTCGTGCAGAAAACGAGCAGGGGGTAAAAACCTACGAAAGAGTAGAATTCACATACAAAAAGAATTACGAAATTAAGAAGGGCACAAAGGTTTACTTTGAAAAACCCGATAGCGAAAACTGGGGAGATGAGCTTTACGCTTATGTTTATGATGACATCGGCAATGAAAACGATATGTGGCCCGGTCTTGAAATGACAAAGGAGTCAGACGGAAAATACAGCTACACCTTTGAACTGAGTTGGGAAACACCTTATATTATCTTTAATGACGGCGACGCTGCAGACAGCGTTCAGTATCCCGAAGGACAAGGGCTTGTTGTAGAGCCTGACAAAACCTACACAGTTGAATAACGGCAGCAGCCGAATAATAATGTAATAAATATTTTAACGGAGGACTCAGATGAGTGATTTAAAAAATGTAAAAATGGAAGGCAGCAAGGTTCCTGCCGAACAAATAAAAAATCCCGAGGTTATCAGCGCAATTGAAAAGATGCAGGCTGACGGAAGCAAAGAAAATATTGACGCAATGATTGATGAAGTAATCAAGGCAAAGTTTATTCTTCCTGCAAAGGTTACGCCTACAAGACAGGCAAAAACCCAGAACGGCAGAACTGTTATGGAGCAATCAACTCAGGTTCAGTTCAGACTCCTTGAAAATGCTAATAAAGAAAAATTCTTTGGCGTTTTCACAGATACTGACGAGCTTTACAAGTGGAAAGATACCCAATCATCAAACAAGGTAGTTACCGATTTTGACAGCTTAGCTCAGATGGTAATGGACCCAAGTGCAGGTGTTCTCGGATTTGTAATCAACCCGTTCGGCAAGAGCGTTACTTTCCCGAAAAATATGGTGATTTCAATAAAACAGCAGAAGGATTTTATGAACAGTAAGGCTAACAATATTGAGCCCGGAACACCAATTCAGCTTGGAGAGCCTAAGGAATATCCTATTGACCTTATGGCTGCGCTGATTAATCATTTCAGCACAGAGCCGTTTGTAAATGCAGCTTATCTCAGAATGATGGAGCAGAACGGTCAGAAGAGTTATCTTATTGTTGTTGACTTTATCGGAAATATGGAGGAAACGTTTGATGCAATCAGCGAGGTTGCACAGCCGTATCTTGACGATGAAATTCAGCTTTCAATGATGCCGTATTCAATGGAATTCGGCAGAACAGCAGTAAACAACGTTGAACCTTTTTACCGTAAGCAGAATTAAATGTAATAATGAACGAATAATAACAAAGACCTCCTATGGCAGAATAAAAAACTGCCATAGGAGGTCTTTTAATATAATTAGCATAGGAAAATTTTGCGGGAAATATGCCATGTCAAACTTGCGAATAAAGATATAATTTTACAGTCTGACAGAGATTTTCTTTTCATTCAGATATTCTTTTAACTGCGGTATCGGAATTTCGCCAAAGTGAAACAGCGAAGCCGCAAGCACAGCGTCTGCTTTGCCAACAGTAAATGCGTCATAAAAATGCTCAAGCGCACCTGCGCCGCCGCTTGCAATAACCGGAATGTTGACTTTTTCGGAAACTGCTTTTGTAAGCGCAATGTCGTATCCGTTTTTCTGACCGTCCTCGTCCATACTTGTAAGCAGAATTTCGCCTGCACCAAGCTCTTCACATTTTACTGCCCATTCAACAGCGTCAAGTCCTACGGGGGTTCTTCCGCCGTTTACGTAAACTTCCCATCCGTTTCCGTTGCGTTTTGCATCAATTGCAGCCACAACGCACTGACTGCCGAATTTATATGCAGCCTCGCTGATAAGCTCGGGTCGGTGTACTGCGGCTGAATTTACAGAAACCTTGTCGGCGCCTGCCCGCAAAAGTGCATTGAAATCGTCAACGCTTCTTATTCCTCCGCCGACTGTAAACGGAATAAAAATGGAGTTTGCAACCTTTTCAACCATATCAATTGTTATGTTTCGTGAGTCGCTCGAAGCTGTTATATCAAGAAACACAAGTTCGTCTGCACCCTGTTTGTCATACTGCTTTGCACATTCAACAGGGTCGCCTGCGTCAACAAGATTAACAAAGCTCATACCCTTTACAACTCTGCCGTTTTTTACGTCAAGGCAGGGAATGATTCTTTTTGCATACATATTAAAACCTCCTCAGCCGTTTACGATGTCGGCAAAATTTTTGAGAATTTTAAGTCCCGTTTCGCCGCTTTTTTCCGGGTGGAACTGTGTTGCAAATACATTGCCTTTTTCAACAGCCGCGTCAATTGTAACACCGTATTCGGTTTGGGCAGAAACAATGCTCTTGTCACTTGCATTTAAAAAAAATGAGTGAACAAAATATACGTATGGATTTTTGCCGATGCCCTTAAATAGTCCGTCACTCTTTTTTATGTCAAGACTGTTCCATCCGATGTGCGGAATTTTAAGTCCTTCTCCCGAAGGAATCTTTGTAATGCTTCCGTCAAAAATTCCAAGTCCTTTTGTTTCGGGGCTTTCTTCACTTTTAGGAAATAGGAGCTGTAAGCCAAGGCAAATTCCAAGAAACGGCTTGCCGCTTTTTGTATATTCAATAACGGTGTCTTTGATACCGTATTCATTCATAGTGTTCATTGTGTCGCCGAATGAGCCTACTCCCGGGAGTACTGCTCCGTCAGCTTTTAAAATTTTATCCCTGTCCCTTGTAATAAAAGCTTCACAGCCAATGTGTGCAAGAGCTTTACTCACGCTCTGAATATTGCCTGCGCCGTAGTCGATAATTGCTATCATTTTTCTCATCTCCGTTTCTGCTGTACAAGCAAATTTTACCATATATAAAAGACCTTTGCAACAAAAGAATACTTGTCTATCGAGAATCAATTGATTTTACATAAGTCCTTAATAACTTCCCCTGCAATAATAAGTCCCATAACCGAGGGCACAAACGCAAGACTGCCGACTGTTTTTTCTCCCTCAATTCTGTGAGGCGGATTTTTAGGAACTTCTTTTGAATAGACCACCTTGAGTTTTTTGATCCCCGCCTTTTTCAGCTCGTGCCGCATAATTCTTGCGAGAGGGCAAACGCTTGTTTTAAAAATATCGCTGACTTCAAATTTTGTCGGGTCGGTTTTGTTGCCTGCGCCCATAGCCGAAATTAACGGTACTGAATTTTTATCAGAAATCATTGCAAGCGCTACCTTGGCCTTTACGTCGTCTACCGCGTCTACAATATAGTTAAACTGATTAAAATCAATTACGTCCGCAGCTTCAAAGCTAAAATAATCATTAATGCAATTAACATCAGCGTTTGGGTTAATATCGAGGATTCTGTTTTTCATAACCTCTGCTTTGTACTTTCCGATAGTTGACTGCAATGCAATAATCTGCCTGTTAATATTAGACTTTGCAACCTTGTCGCCGTCAATCAGAGTAAGTTTTTCTACTCCGCTTCGGGCAAGAGCCTCACACACAAATCCGCCTACTCCTCCAATGCCGAAAACAGCAACTCTGCTTTGAGATAATTTGTCTATGCTATCCTCGCCGATAATCAGCGAGGTTCTTGTGAATCGTTCGTCCATAATATCAGTCCTTTTCGCATATTCTATTACAAAATATTTTATCAGTCAACATAAATCAGTATTTTTGGCAGATTATATTATATGTATGGGTGACTGAATTTTAAAAGATATTGACTGAAAATGATTGGGAAATCACAAAATTACTAAAATAATCCAAAATAATCATAAATATATATTGAAGTAAATAATAATTCTCGAGTGAGTTTGAAAAATAATGAATAAGATTGAAATAAATTGACCGAAATTGCTTGACTTTGAAAATTTATGTGTTATAATCTAATCAAGAGGTGAACAAAAGATGCTCACACAGGAAAGATATCATGAAATTTTGCAAATACTTAATGAAAAGAACGCAGTAACCGTTTCTGAGCTTACGCAGCTGCTCAATACGTCCGAATCTACCATAAGACGTGATCTGGCTGCGCTTGATGAAATGGGAAAGTTAAATAAGGTTTTCGGCGGTGCAACTTCGGTTAAACAGACTTCGGGTGTTGTTGAGGACAACGTAAGCAATCGTGAAACCGTAATGAGCGAGGAAAAAAATCTTATAGCTTCATATGCCGCAAAGCTTATTAACGACAACGATTTTGTTTTTATTGACGCAGGAACAACAACCTCACGGCTTGTTGATTATATCACAAATGACAAAGCAACCTATGTAACAAACGGAATACCTCACGCAAGAAAGCTTTTGCAAAAGGGGTTTACAGCATATATGGTAGGCGGCAGGATAAAGCCTGTTACCGAGGCGGTAATCGGACCGGAGGGAATACGGAGTATTGAAAATTTCAATTTCACTAAGGCTTTTATGGGCACGAACGGAATTGACGTTGAAGCAGGCTATACAACTCCCGAGGTTGAAGAGGCTCTTATAAAAAGAAAGGCAATTGAAAAAAGCTATATGACCTTTATCCTTGCCGATCACACAAAATTCAACGTGGTTTGTCCCGTAACTTTTGCAAAAATTAACAAGTGCTGCATAATTACCGACAGTCTGCCGAACAAAAAGTTTGAGGAATATACTGTAATAAAGGAGGTTAGCAAATGATTTACACGGTAACGCTTAATCCGTCAATTGATTATGTCGTAAGGCTTGAGTCACTTGTAAAAGGAATTACAAATCGCACCGAAAGCGAGGAGTATTACTTCGGAGGTAAGGGAATCAACGTTTCATCTGTGCTTGCAGAACTTGATTTTGAAAGCACAGCTTTGGGTTTCGTTGCAGGTTTTACAGGAGATGCAATTGAAAAGGGAATAAGAAACGATAAAATTATTACCGACTTTATTAAACTTGAAAAGGGTATTTCAAGAATTAACATAAAGATTAAAGCAGATGAGGAAACTGAAATTAATTGTCAGGGACCTCATATTGAAGAAAGCGAGCTTGAAAGACTGCTTAACAAGGTGGATAGAATTAAAGACGGCGACACACTCGTAGTTGCAGGCAATGTGCCCAATACAATGCCTGATGATGTTTACGAAAGAATTCTTGAAAGAATTAAAGGAAAAAAAGTCAGAATTGTAGTCGATGCAACAAAAAAACTTTTGCTTAACTCGCTTAAATACAAACCATTTTTAATAAAGCCCAACCGACAGGAACTTTCGGAAATTTTTCAGGTAGAAATAAGCTCAGAATCCGATATTGAAAAATATGCAAAAGAGCTTCAAAAAATGGGAGCGCAAAATGCTCTTATTTCACTTGGAGGGGACGGTGCAATGCTTATCGACGAGTTCGGCGAAAAGCACAAACAGGGTGTTTTAAAAGAAAAGGTTATAAACACAGTAGGTTCGGGTGACTCAATGGTAGCAGGCTTTATCGCAGGATATGAGAAAGAGCACAGCTATCCTTATGCACTTAAATTAGGCAGTGCCTGCGGAAATGCAACGGCATTTTTAAGCGGACTTGCCACAAAAGAAAAAATAAATGACTTGCTTGCAAAATTTAATTAAAAAGGAGAGAAATTTATGCGCATTACCGATTTATTGAAAAAGAACGGAATTGCTCTTAACTTGAATGTATCCGATAAGAGCGCGGCAATCAACGAGCTCGTCTCGCTTCATGAAAAATGCGGAAATCTTAAAGATACAGTTGCATTCAAAGAAGGTATTCTCAAGAGAGAGGAATTGGGAACAACAGCAGTAGGAATGGAAGTTGCTATTCCTCATGCAAAGAGCGAGGCAGTTAAGGCGCCTGCTCTTACCGCAATTACAGTTCCAAACGGCGTTGATTATGGCGCAGCAGATCAAAAGCCCTGTAAGCTTATCTTTATGATAGCCGCAACAACAGACGGTGACGTTCATCTTGAAGTGCTTGCAAGACTTATGCAGTTGCTTATGGACGAGGAATTCACTGCAAAGCTAAAGACGGCCAAAACAGCCGACGAGTTCCTGTCGATTATTGATGCAAAAGAAACAGAGAAATTTCCCGAAGAGGCAAAATCTTCTGTAGTTCCTGCAAAAAAAGGCTACAGAGTTCTTGCGGTAACAGCTTGTCCGACAGGTATTGCTCACACTTATATGGCTGCCGAAGCGCTTGTTAAAGCCGGCGAGAAGATGGGCATTACGGTTAAGGTAGAAACAAACGGTTCAGGCGGTACAAAAAATGTACTCACAGCCGAAGAAATTTCAAACTGCGACGGTATTATAATAGCCGCCGACAAGAGTGTTGAGATGGCTCGCTTTGACGGCAAGCAGTTATATTCAACAAAGGTTTCCGATGGCATCAACAAGCCCGAAGAACTTATAAAAAAGATTATCGATGGTCAGGCTTCTGTTTATCATGCAGACCATAAAGAAAAGGCTGAATCGCAGAGCGGCGGTAATGACAGCATAGGACGTCAGCTTTACAAGCATCTTATGAATGGCGTATCGCATATGCTTCCGTTTGTAGTTGCAGGCGGTATCTTCATTGCAATTGCATTCCTTATTGACACAGCCAGCGGTGTTCAGGCGGCAGGTAACTCAGCTTTCGGCACAGTAAATCCCGTAGCTGCATGGTTTAAGACAATCGGCGGATATGCTTTCAACTTTATGCTCCCGATTCTTGCAGGCTTTATTGCGAGGTCAATCGCAGACCGCCCGGGACTTCTTGTCGGATTTGTAGGCGGATTCCTCGCGTCTAACGGCGCAACATTTGCTGATCCCGGCGCTGCTTCGGCAATTCCTTCCGGCTTCCTCGGCGCACTCTTTGCAGGTTTTGCAGGCGGTTACTTAATGCTCGCAATCGAAAAGCTCTGTGACAAGCTTCCTGACGCACTTGAAGGTATCAAACCCGTACTTATTTATCCTCTCGCAGGACTTGGTATGGTAGGCATTATGATGTGCGCAATTAACCCGATTATGGGCATTGTAAACAACGGTCTTAACAGCGGTCTTACATGGCTCAGCGTAAATAATCTTGGTATTCTTCTCGGATGTATCCTCGGTGCAATGATGTCAATTGATATGGGTGGTCCGTTCAATAAAGCGGCTTATGTGTTCGGTACAGGTATGCTTACTACAGCGGCAGCAACAACTGATGTTGCAGTTCAGAACGTATGCTATCAGGTAATGGCTTCCGTAATGATTGGCGGTATGGTGCCTCCTCTTGCAATCGCTCTATCAACAACATTTTTCAAAAACAGATGGACAGCAGAGGAAAGAAAGAACGGTGTAGTAAACTATGTAATGGGACTTTCGTTCATTACTGAGGGCGCAATTCCTTACGCAGCGTCATCACCTTTAAAGGTTATTCCCTCCTGTGCAGTTGGTGCAGCAGTAGCAGGCGGACTTTCATGGCTGTTTGGCTGCACGCTTATGGCTCCTCACGGCGGTGTTTTCGTAGTGGCAACAATCGGTAATCCTCTTTTGTACCTCCTTGCACTTGCAATCGGTTCTGTAGTAGGTATGATTCTTCTTACAATTATGAAAAGACCCATTGACTCTGTGAAGAAATAAGAACATAATATAAATAACATATAAAAATACAATGCATTTTGCAGTTTGTTTGTGCACTCTGCAAAATGCAGCAGAATATAAAAGGAGAAATTATTATGGTATCAAAACAACTTACTCTTACAAATGCTCAGGGTTTTCATATGCGTCCGGCTTCTGTTTTTTCAACAGCAATGGGCAAATATTCCTGTGACGTTACAATCAAATTCAACGGCAGCGACTACAACGCAAAAAGCCTTTTAAATATTATTGCCGCCTGCATTAAGTGCGGCAGCGAAATTGAAGTAGTTTGCAGCGGCTCTGACGAAAACGAGGCTTTAGCAGAGGCAATTCAGTTAATAGAAAGCGGACTCGGCGAATAATCAAGCTAAATCCGCATTAATCGAGGTGACAGATATGTTAAACGGAATTCCTGCATCAGACGGAATCGGAATAGGAAATGTTCTCATAATTGAGGAACATTCACTTGAATACACTCCAAAAACAGTGGAAAATCCTGACGCTGAGTCACAACGCTTCAGAAACGCCGTTGATGAGTTTTGCAAAAATACTCTTGAGCAGGCTAATAATTTAAGAAAATCAACAGGCGACAAAGAGGCTGAAATTCTCGAAGGTCATATTGCCATAATCAAAGACCCGTATCTTTGCGGCGAGATTGAAAAGCAGATTAGCGACGGACAGTGTGCAGAGTCGGCTTTGGAGTATATGTGCGATATGTTTATTTCAATGTTTTCTGCCGCAGACGACGAGCTTACAAAACAGCGTGCTGCTGATGTGCGTGATATAAAAACAGGTGTGCTCAGTATTCTTCTCGGTGTGCAGGAGGTTAATATTAACTTAGCGCCTTCGGATACTGTGCTTGTTGCCAAGGAACTTACTCCGTCAATGACGGCGGGAATCAACAAGGATAACATAGTTGGAATTATCACCGAAACAGGAGGAAAAACATCACATTCTGCGATTCTGGCAAGAGCCCTTGAAATTCCTGCTGTGCTGAGTGTTGAAAATGCAGTTTCATTGCTTAGCGCCGGTCAGCAGGTTGTCGTTGACGGTATGGAAGGAATTGTAATTAACTCTCCCGATGAAGCTCAGCTTGAAAGTTACGAACAAAAGCGCAGTGCGTTCCTTACCGAGCGCAGAGAGCTTGAAAACTACAGAGGAAGAAAAACTGTGTCTGCAAGCGGCGAAGAATATGAACTGTTTTGTAACATAGGAAAGCCTGATGACGCCATAAAAGCTGTTGAGTCAGACGGAGAGGGAGTAGGACTATTCAGAACAGAATTTTTATTTATGGATAGAAATTCAATTCCTACGGAGGATGAGCAGTTTGAAGCATATAAAAAAGCCGCTCTTATCCTCAAAAAACCTCTTATTATAAGAACTCTTGACATTGGCGGCGATAAGGACTTGCCGTATCTTGGACTTGCAAAGGAAGAAAATCCGTTTATGGGTTTTAGAGCAATCAGATATTGCCTTAAAAACCGTGATTTGTTTAAAACTCAGCTCAGAGCCATTCTGCGTGCAAGCGCATTCGGTGATGTTAAAATAATGTTACCGCTCATTACTACGGTTGATGAGCTGCGAGAGGGCAAAGCGCTTGTTGAGGAGATTAAGTCAGAACTTCGTGAAAAAGAAATAAAATTCAATGAAAATATACAGGTCGGTGTGATGGTGGAAACCTCATCAGCCGCAGTGATTGCTGATTTACTTGCAAAGGAAGCAGACTTTTTCAGTATCGGCACAAATGACCTCACAGGCTATACAATGGCTTGCGACAGAGGCAACAGCGATGTATCGTACCTTTATTCGGCACTCCAACCAAGTGTTCTGCGATTGATTAAGCACATTATCGAGTGCGGTATTAAGAACGGCATATCTGTAGGAATGTGCGGCGAAGCGGCGGCAAATCAAATGATGATACCGCTTTTGATTTCTTTTGGTTTGACGGAATTCAGCGTATCTGTTCCGTCTGTACTTAAAGTAAGGAAAACAATCTCATTATGGACAAAGCAAGAGGCTGATAAAGTAGCCGAAAAGGTTATGTTGATGTCAAGCGAAAAGGAAATTTTTGATTATCTTAAAACTGTAATCTAAAGTAATTGACTCATTTTTTATATTATTAAAATGAATCAACCGCTCACGAAGCCTTTTTCGTGAGCGGTTGTTGTTATTTATTAAGTCAATAAATCGGAAAGAGAATCTAAACCAAAATTTTTCGGCAATTATTTTTTGAATTTCCATTCAGTGATTTTATTTCCGTCTACAATAAATGCTTTTTTTGAAATTTCAGCTATAGGCGTGTCGCTTAAGCTGTCGGAATAGAATTCGTCAATTTCTCCGTTTTTAAATTTCTCATAAAATCTTCTCACCTTTTCTTCGCCGTGGCAGTTTATACCGCTGTATTTTCCGCTTTTGCAGTCAACCTTCGAGGCAATAAGGTGTTTTATTCCGAGCTTCTTGCAAATAGGATTAAGCAGAAATTCAGGTGATGCAGAAATAATCAGATCATCGTCTTGTTTCTGATTTATGTAAAAGTCTTTGATTTTGCCGCAATTTTTGTCCCAGAATTCTGCAACATCATTTTCAGTATTGCACTTTGTCAGAAAACGATACATTGTTTCTTTAAATTCGGTTTTAGTACCTTTTTTAAAAACATAATATTTGCAAAATGCACATAAAAGCGATGGTGTAAGAAGTAAAATGCTCCTATGCTTTTTCAGACAGAACAGGTAAAAATCTGCCGTGGAGTCGCCGTTATAAATAGTTTTGTCAAAATCGTAAGCGTTCATAATTAACTCTTTCTGTTATAATATTATCTAATATAGTTTTTATCATTATAATATTCCTTACAGCATTTTTCAAGCAGCAAAAATTAATTAAAAATAAAGTTGTTATTATTGAATTTCGCAAGTCTTTATGTTAAAATGAAAAAGTATAGATATACAAAACAAGGAGTATCATAAAATGATAACGCATTTGCTGACAAGAATTGATTTGATGATGAATTCCTTTTCAAAAGGACAGAAAAGGATTGCTTTATATATTGAAGAACATTACGACAAGGCTGCGTTTATGACAGCTTCAAAGCTCGGTGAAACAGTCGGTGTTTCCGAAAGTACTGTGGTACGTTTTGCCTCAGAACTAGGGTATGACGGTTATCCTAAGCTTCAAAAAGCTATGCAGGAGATGATAAGAAATAAGCTCACTTCTGTGCAGCGAATTGAAGTAACTTCCGGTCGTATCGGCAACGATAATGTGCTTGACAGTGTTCTTAATCAGGATATTGAAAAAATTAGAAGAACAATCGAAGAAACTTCGCACGAGGATTTTAGTCGTGCAGTTGATGAAATATGCAAAGCGGAGCGCATTTATATTTTCGGAGTGCGCTCAACTGCTGCAATTGCAAGTTTTCTTGCGTATTATTTTGAACTTATCTTTGATAACGTGCGTGTAATTAACACTACCAGCGCAACTACTACTTATGAGCATATTTTCAGAATAACAGATAAGGATGTTATGATTGGCGTTTCGTTCCCTCGTTATAGTGCAATGGCTGTTGAAGCTATGGATTTTGCTCGTTCAAGAGGCGCACACGCAGTTGCAATTACCGACAGTATGGCTTCGCCTTTAGTGCAGTCTGCTGACTCTGTGCTTATTGCGAGAAGCGATATGGCATCAATCGTTGATTCGCTTGTTGCACCGCTGAGCCTTATCAATGCCCTGATTGTTGCAACTGTTCTAAAGAAAAAGGATGAGGTTTCAGACACCTTCCGTGAACTCGAAAAGGTGTGGAACAGAGAGGGCGTATACACCAACCACGATGATGAACAGGATAATAAACCGGAAAATGATAAGTAAAAAAGTAGTTGTAATTGGAGCAGGCGCTTCCGGATTAATTGCATCAGGCTTTGCCGCAGAATACGGTGCAAATGTAACGCTGATTGAAAAAAACAAGCGTGTAGGCAGAAAAATTATGATAACAGGCAAGGGCAGATGCAACGTAACAAATAATTGCGACGTTCAGGAGTTTATCTGTAATGTACCTGTAAACGGCAGATTTCTTTATTCTGCTCTTAACGGTTTTACTCCGAATGATGTAATAGATTTTTTTGAACAGCTTGGTTTACAGCTTAAAACCGAAAGGGGAAATAGGGTGTTTCCTTTTTCGGACAAGGCAGTCGATGTTGTTGATACCCTGCGCGATTTTGTAATAGACAAAGATTGTAAAATCGTCTGCGATAATGCAGTTTCGCTTATAATTGAGAATAACGAGGTAATCGGTGTAAAGTGTGAAAATGAAACATATTATGCCGACAGCGTAATAATCTGCTGCGGCGGAAAAAGTTATCCGCTTACAGGCTCAACTGGTGACGGCTACACGCTTGCAAGGCAGGCTGGTCATACCGTAACCGAACTTAAGCCTTCGCTTGTACCTCTTGAAAGCAAAAATCCCGATTGTAAGTCAATGCAGGGATTGTCCCTAAAAAACGTTTCGCTTAAAGTTGTTGATAATAAAACGCAAAAAACAGTATATTCGGATTTCGGAGAGATGCTTTTTACCCATTTTGGAATGAGCGGTCCGATGATTTTGTCTGCAAGCTCGCAAATTCGTGATATTACCGATGGAAAATATACTGCCGTAATTGACCTCAAGCCTGCATTGTCGCCTGAACAGCTTGATAAAAGACTGCAAAATGATTTTAGGGAAAACTCTAATAAAGATGTTTCAAATTCGTTTTCAAAGCTTTTGCCGAGAAAGATTATAGTTCCGGTTTTAAAGCGATGGGGAGTGCCGTTCGACAAAAAATGTAATTCCGTTACAAAAGAAGAACGCAGAAAGCTCTGTGAAATTTTGAAGGAATTCACCGTAGAAATAAGCGGCTTTCGCCCTATTGAAGAGGCTATCATAACATCGGGCGGAGTAAAAGTTTCTGAAATTAACCCCAAAACCATGGAAAGCAAGCTTGTAAAAGGCTTGTATTTTGCCGGAGAGGTTATCGACTGCGACGCTTATACCGGCGGTTTTAATTTGCAGATTGCCTGGAGTACAGGCAGGCTTGCAGGAATTTCCGCCGCTGAACTTTAATTTGATTTAATATCTTGAAAGGGTGAAATAAATGTCAGTTGCAATAGCACTTGACGGACCTGCCGGTGCAGGAAAGTCCTCAATTGCCAAAAGAGTTGCAAAAGCTCTTGACTTTATCTATGTAGATACAGGCGCACTTTACCGCACAATAGGACTTGCGGCAACACGAAAGGGTGTTGACCCGAAACCGTCAGAAGAAGTTGAAAAGCTTTTAAGCGAAATAACTGTTGACCTTAATTTTAATGATAAGGGGGAGCAGATTGTTTTGCTTGACGGGGAGGACGTTTCAGAATTTATCCGAACTCCCGAAGCTTCAATGATGGCGTCAAAGATTTCAGCCGTTCCGTCAGTAAGAGCATACCTTTTAGACTTACAGAGAAATATGGCGAAGGCTCACAACGTAATTATGGACGGACGTGACATCGGGACAGTTGTTTTACCCGATGCAAAGGTGAAAATCTTCCTTACTGCCTCTCCTGAAGCAAGGTCACAGCGCAGATATAAGGAACTTTGCGAAAAGGGAATGGACGTTAAATACGAAGATATTTTAAAAGACGTAATTACTCGTGACTATAACGATTCTCACCGAGAAACTGCTCCTCTGAAACCTGCCGAGGATTGTGTAATGGTGGATACTACAGAGCTTGATTTTGAGCAATCGGTTGAAAAAATTATTTCCGTAATAAAGGAGAATATCTGATGGCTCAGTCAAAAGCTCTCTATGCAATCGGCAGGGTGGTCTGCACACCGATTTTTAAGTTGCTTTACAGATACAAGCCGATTAATAATCATACAATTCCCGAAAAGGGCGGTTTTATTGTTGCAAGCAATCATCTTTCATTTTCCGACCCTGTTTTGCTTGGACTTTGTCAAAAACGCAGACTCTATTTTATGGCTAAATCAGAGCTTTTCCGCAATAAGGCTTTTGCTGTTTTGATTCGTGCCCTCGGTGCTTTCCCTGTTGAAAGGGGCGCAGGTGATAACAAAGCTATCAAAACAGGCGAGGACTTGATAAAAGACGGAGAAATTATGACGATTTTTCTTGAGGGTGGACGAACAAAGACCGGCGAGCTTATGCGTCCGAGAAGCGGTTGTGCTCTTGTTGCACAGCAAATGCAGGTTCCTGTAATTCCTGCCTGTATAACCGTTATTGGCAATCCTAAGCACACCTTTGCAAAGCGTGTAATTCATTTTGGTGAACCTCTTACTCCCGAACAGCTCGGACTTACTCCGAATGGTGGCAGACGTGAGCTTAAAGACGCTTCAAACCGCATTATGGGTGAAATAAAAAAGATGAGGGAGCAGGATTTGCGTGAATATAAAAAAGGCTAATTCGGCAGGCTTTTGCTTTGGAGTGAACCGTGCAATAAAAATGGTTGAAGAACTGCTCGACAAAAATTATAAGGTCTGTACTCTCGGTCCGATAATTCATAATATGGAAGTTGTACGTGAGCTTGAACAGAGGGGTTGCCGCCCTGTTGAATCTGTTGACGAGCTAAAGGACGGCGAAATTCTTGTAATCCGCTCTCACGGCGTGCCGCAGTCAGTGATTGACGAGCTTGAAGAAAAAGCCGCCGACTATAAAGATGCGACCTGTCCTTTTGTAAAAAAAATACACACAACCGTGTCATCGGCAGACCCCGAAAACGACGTTGTATTAATAGCAGGCAACAAAGAACACCCAGAGGTTTGCGGTATAATCGGTCACTGCAAAGCCGAGTGCTACACCTTCAACAACGAGGAAGAACTTGATGATGTTCTCTATAATATTCTAAAATCGAATAATAAACAGGTGTTAGTTGTTGCACAAACCACTTTTGACACAAAAGAATGGAAAAAATGTATAAAAAAGATAAAAAAGCTATGTACAAATGCAAAAATATTTGATACAATATGTAATGCTACGTCAGTTAGGCAGACCGAAGCAGATGCAATAGCGGCAACTTCGGATTTTATGATTGTTATTGGAGACAGGCACAGCTCAAATACGGGAAAGCTTTTTGATATTTGTAAAAAGCAGTGTCTAAACACCGTACTTATCGAAACGGCAAGCGAGCTTGACTATTCAAAAGTTAGGTCGGCACACAACATAGGCGTAACTGCGGGTGCGTCAACACCTGCAAGGATAATAAAGGAGGTACTGGATACAATGAGTGAAATTAAATCCGGTGAAACAAATTTTGAAGAATCTTTTGAGGAGTTACTTGAAGAATCCCTCAAAAACTTAAATACAAATGAGAGGGTAATGGGTACAGTGCTCAGCATTGCTCCCAACGAGGTTCAGGTTGACGTCGGCAGAAAGCAGACAGGAATCATTCCTGCTTCTGAGCTTTCAAACGACCCCAACGCAAGACCTGAGGATGTTGTCAGTGTCGGTGATGAGATTGAACTTCTTATCATGAAGACAAACGATCAGGAAGGTACAATTATGCTTTCTAAGCGCAGAGTAGACGCTCAGAAGGGCTGGGAAGAGCTTCAGGATAAGGTTGATTCTCAGGAAATTCTTACAAGCAAGGTAACAGAGGCTGTTAAGGGCGGCGTAATCGTTCTTTATAACGGCGTAAGAATATTTATCCCTGCTTCACAGGCTACAGCTACACGTGACGAAAGCCTTGAAAATCTTGTAGGTCAGGATGTTGATTTCAGACTTATCGAGGTTTCACAGCACGGCAGACGCAGAAGAGCTATCGGTTCAATCCGCAGCGTGCTCAAGGAGCAGAGAGCTGCTCAGCGTGAAGAATTCTGGAAGACCTGCGAAATCGGCAAGCGTTATAAGGGTGTTGTTAAGTCGCTCACAAGCTACGGCGCATTTGTTGACCTCGGCGGTGTATTTGGTATGATTCACATTTCCGAGCTTTCATGGACTCACATCAAGCACCCCAGCGAGGTTGTAAACGTAGGCGATACTGTTGATGTTTATGTAAAGGATATCAACGAGGAAACAAAGAAGATTTCTCTCGGCTTTAAGAACGCTGAGGACAATCCCTGGGAAATCCTCAAAAACAACTATCCCGAGGGTACAGTTGTTAAGGCTACAATCGTTGGTCTTACTACTTTCGGTGCATTTGCAAACATTATCCCCGGCATCGACGGTCTTATCCACATTTCCCAGATTGCCAACAAGAGAATTGACAAGCCCGCTGACGTTCTTAAGGTTGGCGAAGTTGTTGACGCAAAGATTACAGCAATCGACTTTGATAAGAAGCGTGTAAGCCTTTCAATGCGTGCACTTCTTCCGGAAGACGAGCAGGCTCCAGTAAAGGAAGAAGCTGTTGTAGAAGCTGAAACTGCTGAGGACGCTGAATAACTGAACATAAAACGGGCACCTTAACGGGTGCCCTATTTTTCTTTACAGTAAGCTGCTTTGAAACGGTCGGGCAAAATAGATTTTTAAAGTTTATTCTATCTGCTCGAATTGTGTTTCAAGGCATTCTGCCTTTTGTATTATAGGTGAACGGAGGATTATTATGACGCCGCAGGAAGAATTTATTGCGATATATCAGGAACACATTACCCGTCAGGGGGCAGACGAGCTTTTAGAGTGGCTCAAGCGCACCGACTTTTTTACAGCACCTGCAAGCACAAAGTATCATTGCGCTTGCGAAAACGGACTTGTAATGCATTCTGTAAGTGTGTTTAACACAATGATGGAAAAGCACTTTGATGAGGAAACCGACAATGCTGAAAGCTTTGCAATCTGCGGATTACTTCACGATTTATGCAAGGCACAGTTTTATAAGGTGTCAAGTCGAAATGTAAAAAACGACCTCACGGGTCAGTGGGAAAAGGTGCCGTATTATGCAATAGAAGATCAGTTTCCGTATGGTCACGGAGAAAAATCGGTGTTTCTTATTGAACGTAAAATGCACCTTAAAATTGACGAGGCAATGGCTATCCGCTGGCATATGGGAGAGTTCGGCGACAAAAATAGCAATACCATAAGTCAGGCATATGACCGTTATCCGCTTGCGGTAAAACTCCATCTTGCCGATTTAGAATCAACCTTTTTGCGTGAAAAAGGTACTTCTGCGGTGAATAAATAATTCTGAATGGGAATTATAATTAAAAGTTAAAATCTTTCGGAGTGAAAATATGGATATAATTTCGGCTGAAAGCCGTATAAGTGAGCTTACAAAACAGCTCGAATATCACAATAACTTGTATTACAATATGGATGAGCCCGAAATATCGGACTTTGAATATGACAAAATGTTAAGAGAGCTTGAAACGCTTGAAGAACAGTTTCCGTCACTCAAATCACCCTTGTCACCTACAAACAGAGTGGGCGGAAGCGCAGGCGCAAAGTTTTCTCCTGTTACTCACACTGTTGCAATGGAAAGCTTACATGACAGCTTTTCTCACGATGAACTGCGTGATTTTGACCGCAGAGTGCGTGAGATTTCGCCTGACGTTCAGTATGTTGTCGAGCCTAAATTTGACGGCTTGTCGGTTTCCTGTGAATATGAAAACGGTGTATTTGTGCGTGGGTCAACACGAGGTGACGGAACAACGGGCGAGGACGTAACGGATAACCTTATGACAATCAAAAGCCTGCCTAAGCGCATTGCAAATGCGCCTGAATTTTTGGAAGTGCGCGGAGAGGTTTATATGTCGTTTGAAAGCTTTAACGAGCTTACAAAACGTCAGGAGGAGAATGAGGAAAAAACCTTTAAAAATCCCCGCAATGCCGCCGCAGGCTCTCTGCGTCAAAAAAACGCTAAGATTACGGCACAGCGTAAGCTTGATATTTTTGTTTTTAATATTCAGCAAGTTCGCGGTGTGGAGCTTACAACGCACACTCAAAGTCTTAATTATCTAACTGAACTCGGCTTTCCCACCGCTTTTTATAATGTGTACGATGAAATTGAGGATGTAATTTCAGAGATTGAGCGAATCGGCGATATGCGAGGAAGCTTTGATTATGCAATTGATGGAGCTGTTGTAAAGGTAAATAGCTTTGAAACACGTTCGCTTCTCGGCAGTACAGCAAAATACCCGAAATGGGCGGAGGCATATAAGTATCCGCCCGAAGAAAAGCCTACAAAGCTTTTGAATATTGAAATCAATGTCGGAAGAACAGGAGTGTTAACCCCAGTAGGTAATTTTGAGCCTGTTTTGCTTGCAGGAACAACGGTAAGCCGTGCAACGCTCCATAACAAAGATTTTATAGAAGAAAAAGGTATATGCGTAGGCGATACAGTTATAATTCGTAAAGCAGGCGAGATTATTCCCGAGGTGCTTTCGGTCAAGGAGCATTGTGAAAATGCAGTGCCTTATAAATTCCCTTCACTATGTCCGTCTTGCGGAAGTCCTGTTTCGCAGGATGAGGGAGAAGCAGCAATCCGCTGCACCAATACCGACTGTCCTGCACAGCTTATGCGGCATCTTATTCATTTTGTCGGCAGAGATGCAATGGATATTGACGGACTTGGTCCTGCGGTGCTTGAACAGCTTGTAAACGAAAGACTTGTTAAATCTCCTGCCGATTTGTACAGGCTTAAGGCAGAGGATATTTCAAATCTTGAGCGAATGGCTGAAAAGTCAGCAAATAATTTGATTTCTGCTGTTGAAAATTCAAAGGAAAATGAGCTTTATCGCTTTGTTTTCGCACTTGGAATCCGCAATATCGGGCTTAAAGCCGCAAAGCTTTTGTGTGAAAATTTCCCTATAATTGACGATATTATGAATGCCAAAGCCGAAGATTTTGAAAAGATAGACGGTTTTGGCGAGATAATGGCTTTGAGCATAGAAAATTACTTTTCACTTGACAGCACAAAGGAACTGATAAGCGATTTAAAATCACTTGGACTTAAGATGAAATCTTCTGCGCCTAAGCAAGGCAACGGAATTTTCAGCGGCAAAACCTTTGTCCTTACGGGAACACTGCCAACAATGAAACGCAGTGAGGCATCAAAGCTTATTGAGGAAAACGGCGGTAAAACAAGCTCGTCCGTTTCAAAAAAGACGTCGTATGTTCTTGCAGGCGAGGATGCCGGAAGTAAGCTTACAAAGGCGCAAACGCTTGGAATAACAATAATTTCAGAAGAAGAATTTAAGACTATGCTTGAAAATTAAACCGACAACACATTTCTTCAAAATAAACAAATCCTTACATTTATAATTTTAGTATCTTATAAATGTAAGGATGTTTTTTTATGTATGAATTTTTGATAATTATCGGGATAATAACTACAATTTCGGTTTTTATAGTTGTATTTTCATTTTTGGTAAAACGCGTTATAAATCTTGTTTTATCAAAACGTAAAAGTGCAAAGCCTAAAATTATTATCTATCACCGAAAAAGGCACGAATAAAACGGATTATATCTTCTCCAGCGCTTCTTCAAGCGCATTTGCAAGCTGATCCGGACACGATGTTCCTCTGCCGCGGCAGTCAATTCCTTTTATTCTCTTGATTGCTTCTTCTGCGTCCATACCTCTTATAAGCTCACATATGCCTGTTGTGTTACCGGCACAGCCGCCGATGATTTCGCAGTTAGTAATAATTCCGTTTTTGTCAAGCTCAACATTCATTTGTCTTGAACAAACGCCGTGAGGGGTGTATGTATGTGTCATATTATCAACCTCTTCCTAAATCTTTTAATATATATTAACACAGCTTATTAAAAAAATCTATATAATTCTATTTTTTTATTTTGAAACAGCAAAACTTATGTTATACTATAGAAAGATAAAGGATGTTGATAAGATGTCAATAAAAATAAATCTCGGAGCGTGGAGCTCTGTTTTTGCAGTTCCCTCAAAAATTGTCGATGAGGGACTTAAATTTTCCGACGGAGTAAAGCTAAAGGTTTTGCTTTTTGTTTTGCGCAACAGCGGGTGTGAGCTTACAGACAGCGATATTTCTTCGGCAACAGGCGTTAATGTAACCGATATTCCCGAAGCGCTTGATTACTGGGTAAGTATGGGGATTTTACAGAAAAATGAGGATGAATATGAGCCTGTGCAGTCAAAAATTGAGGAAAAGGAAAATTATAATTCCGATTCGATAACTGCTTCTATTATTAATACTAATAAAGAAATAGAGCAAAATATTAATTCCGTTGAAGAAATATCAAATGATGTTGAGTCGTCAAAACAGCGTTTTACGGTTACACGTCCTCAAAAACCCGACTATGTTTTCACCTCGCAGCGCCTTGCAGTTGATGAAGAACTGAAAATTCTTGTAAGTGAGTCTCAGACAGCGCTCGGAAAGGTGCTGTCAAATTCCGATATAGCAACGCTGTTAATGCTTAAAGATACCTGCGGATTGCCGCTTGATGTTATTATTATGCTTATTCAGTATTGCATCAGTATTGACAAGGGCAATATGCGTGCTATTGAAAAAATCGGAATTGGCTGGGCAGATGAGGGGATTGACACGCTTGAAGCGGCCGATGACAAAATCAGAAAAGTTAAGCAGATGAATAAGAACTTTTCAGTTGTTTCCTCTGCATTCGGGCTTAAAAATGCAGGCTCTCCAACAAAAAAACAGCTTGAATACAGTGAAAAATGGGTGGGAGAATGGAAGTTTTCTCCTGAAATGATCAGAGAAGCGTACGAAAGATGTGTTGACAGCAAAGGCGCAATGAAATTCAGCTATATTGACGGAATCCTCAAGCGCTGGAACAGCAACGGAATCAAAAATAAAAAAGAGCTTAAAGCTTTTGAAAGTTCCCTGAATAAAAATAATTCAACAAGAAAAACCTCGTATAATATTGACGAACTTGATAAGATTGATACTCTTGACGATTTTTAAAAGAAGGTGAATGAAAATGGGATACAGCAGCAGCGTCTATAAAACGGCGGCAGACAGACTTTTTGAAAGACGACTAAAGGCTGAAAAAGAAGCCGACAGGCGAAAAGCAGAAATTTATAAAAAATTACCGAGAACAAAAGAGCTGGAAAAAGAGATTTCACGCTGCGGAATTCAGGCGGCGCGTGCAGTTTTAAGCGGCGGCAACATCAAAGAAGAAATGGAAAATCTTCGTGACAGTAACCTTGCAATGCAGTCAGAGCTTACTGAAATTCTCACTTCAAACGGATATGATAAAGATGTTTTTGAGCCTTCCTATCACTGCAAAAAGTGTAACGACACAGGCTATTATGAAGAAAATGGCAGAACGCTTGTTTGTAATTGCCTGAAACAGACGCTTGTGTCCTGCGCCTGTGAGGAGCTTAACCGTACAGCGCCGTTGTCGCTTTCAACCTTTGAAAGCTTTAGTCTTGATTATTATGAAAAGGAAACAGATTTAAAAACAGGGATTTCACCCTTTAATCATATGAGCAAAATTCTGCGTTATTGCCAAAATTATGCGGAGAATTTCACGAAAAATTCCGAGAGTATTCTTATGAAAGGTGCAACGGGACTTGGTAAAACACACCTTTCTCTTGCAATAGCCAACAAGGTTATTACTAAAGGGTTCGGTGTAATCTATGTTTCTGCGCCCTCGCTTATGCAAAAGCTTGAAAAGCAGTATTTTTCAAACAATGACGAAAACTCTGCATTAGATATGCTTGTAGAGTGTGATTTGCTTATCGTTGATGATTTGGGAACGGAGTTTAAAAGTCAGCTTTCGGTATCGCTGATGTACAACATTTTCAATTCCCGTATGCTTGCAAACAAGCCTGTTATTATAAACACAAATCTTAATCTTCGGGAGCTTGAAAAATTCTACACCGAAAGGTTCGTGTCACGAATTATCGGAAATGCTCAAAAGCTTGATTTTCTCGGCAGTGATATAAGGGTAAGAAAAAAATAGAAAAAATTTTGAAAAAACTCTTGACATTTTAACTTTTATATCCTATAATAACTATCGTTGCACGTTCGGTAGCAATTACATCTTGTGGAATAGTGTAACGGTAGCACGACAGACTCTGACTCTGTTTGTTGGGGTTCGAATCCCTATTCCACAGCCACATAGCCCCGAATTATTCGGGGCTGTTTTTAACTTCGAGGTGTAGCGCAGTTTGGTAGCGCACATCGTTCGGGACGATGGGGTCGCAAGTTCGAATCTTGTCACCTCGACCAATAATTTAACGCCGAACTTGGTTGGTTCGGCGTTAAATTCTATTATATGGAGGGTTATTATGAAAAAGGTAATTTCAATCGCATCGGCACTTTTTCTTTGTCTTGCAATTATTACTGGCTGCGGAGCAAAAGAAGTAAAATTAAGTGAAGTTATGGATAAAATCAATTCTGATTTCAGCCTTTCGCTTCAAAAGCTTGAAAGTGCAGACGAACTTAACACTTACTACAGCATTGATACTGCTGACGTAAAACAGTTTGCCGCTGAAATTGACCCCAACAATAACGCTCCCGTAGAAATAGTACTGGTTGAAGCAGTTGATGCTGACGCAGCTTCCCGTGTTGAATCTGCACTTACAACTCGCTATAACGCAATTTACAGCCAGTATTCTTCCTACACACCTGAACAGCTTGATATGGTTAAGGCTTGCAAGGTTACAAGGGACGGCAATTATGTAAGTATGATTGTTGCCGACAAGGGCTCTGAAATGCTCAACGTTTTCTACAGCTATGTTAAATAATTCGGTTTCCCGAATACTTATGGGCGGACACTGACTGTTCGCCCGTTTTGTTTGTATATTACTTTTAAGGCAGGAAAATTATGACTCAAAGTGAAATTCAGAAAAATTTTCAACATATGAACAGTATGCAGCGCAAGGCTGTCTTTGCAACCGAAGGTCCTCTGCTCATTCTTGCAGGTGCAGGCTCGGGCAAAACAACTGTGCTTGTAAATCGAATTGCTTATATTCTCCAGTCACAACTTTGTAAGCCGTGGCAGATACTTGCAATCACCTTTACCAATAAAGCGGCTGGCGAGCTTAAAGAGAGAATCTGTAACGCGGTACCTGAGGGCGGAGCTGACATATGGGCGGCTACGTTTCACTCAACCTGCGCAAGAATCCTGCGCCGTTACGGCGACAGAATCGGTTATACAAGCCATTTCACAGTTTACGGAACGGATGATCAAAAAAAGCTTATCAAAGACATTTTGAAGCAGCTTCATATTGATGAAAAAATCCTGCCGGCAAAGACTATTCTTTCCGAAATATCAAAAGCTAAGGATAAAATGCAGACTCCTCAGGAAATGCTTAAAGAAGCAAATTTTGACAGCCGCAAAGCTTCAATTGCAAAGGCGTATGAAATTTACCAGTCAAAACTAAAAACGTCTGATGCAATGGATTTTGACGATATGCTCTGCAATACCGTTTTGCTTTTTGAGAAGTGTCCTGAGATTCTTGAGTATTATCAGAATCAATTTAAATACATAATGGTTGATGAGTATCAGGATACCAACAAGGTTCAGTACAAATTTGTAAGTATGCTCGCTGAAAAATACGGAAATATCTGTGTTGTCGGTGATGATGACCAGAGTATTTATAAATTCAGGGGAGCAACAATTGAAAATATTCTTTCTTTTGAAAATACTTTCAAGGGCGCTCAGATTATCCGCCTTGAGCAGAACTACCGCAGTACGCAGAATATTCTAAATGCTGCAAATGAAGTTATCTCAAATAACACGATGAGAAAGGGCAAAACCCTTTGGACAGAAAACGGCGAGGGAGAAAGGATTGAAGTTCACACCTCCGAAACCGAGCGTGATGAAGCAGCATTTATTGCAAAAACTATTCTTGACGGTGTTGCAAACGGCAGAAAATTCTCCGACTATGCAGTGCTTTACAGAATGAACGCACAGTCAAACGCCGTAGAGCAGGCTCTGTCACGAAGCGGAATACCTCACAGAGTAATCGGCGGTCACCGATTCTATGACAGAGAAGAAATACGTGATATGGTAGCTTATCTTCAGGTTATCAACAATCCGCACGATGATGTAAGGCTAAGCCGTATAATCAACGTGCCGAAGCGCTCAATAGGAGCAACAACTGTTTCTCATGCCGCCGAAATTGCGTCGGGCTTAGGCGAGAGTATTTACACAGTAATAAAGGACGCAGACAGTTATCCTCAGCTTTCACGCGCCGCTTCAAAGCTCAAAGCCTTTGTAAATCTTATTGACGGTTTTATTGAAGCCGAACAAAGCGGAGATTATTCTCTTGCAGAATTATACAATCTCGTAATTGAGCATACTAATTACGAGAATTATCTCAAAACCGAAAAAGACAATCCCGAGGTCAGGATTGAAAATATTGAGGAATTGTCCTCAAACATAATCAAGTTTGAGGAGGATTACGACGACGAAGCGTCGCTTTCGGCATTTCTCGAAGAAATTTCACTCCAGACAGATATTGATAACTACGATGCAGACGCTGACACAAGTGTTATGATGACCTTGCACAGCGCAAAGGGACTTGAATTTCCAGTTGTATTTATCGCAGGAATGGAGGACGGAATTTTCCCGTCAATTTCATCAATTATGAATCCCGATGAGCTTAACGAAGAACGCAGACTTGCATATGTGGGAATTACAAGGGCCAAGAAAAAACTCTATCTTACAAAAACGCGTTCAAGAATGCTTTTTGGTTCAACAACTTATAATAAGGTTTCACGCTTTGTAAATGAAATTCCCGATAATCTTCTTGATTTTACGGGAGAAAACAAAACATTTGCAAAAACAGGCTCATCATTTGCTTCTTCGTCAGCCGACAAGGTTTCAATCGGCTCTGCAAATAAAACTTCTTATTCAGTGGGAAGCTTTGCCGGGTACAAAAAGCCTGCAATCAAAAGCGGAACTGTCTACAACATCGGCGATTGCGTA
>CANBJR010000018.1 GCA_947369085.1 uncultured Clostridia bacterium
TTCTTTTGAATTTTTGTGCAGTATTTTGGAATTTTTCTTAAGTTGACGACATTGCGGCATAGGGTGAACAGATATACACGATAGGTCTGAATGCACGAAGAGAGTGTTCCTCTTTCTCTATTGAGGAAAGAGCCTCATATGTTGTGGGGTCGTAATAACCCTCGCTGTTGTATTTACTCGCCATATAAACTCTCCTGTTTATATACAGTTTCCGATAATAATTTTGTTTTATCACGCTCTGTCTTTAAATCTGTAAGTGCCGCAATCAGCATATCCGGATTGTTCAGAACTTCATCTATTGCATAGATACCGTACTTACTGACAGACGGTAAAACTTCGCCTGTTACCCAACGCTTGAACTTCTTTGCACCCGGGAGTTTGCTTGAAAGGATAAGGCTGTACAGACCGCTTTCATTGATTAAGACCGGTTTCTGATCTCTGCCTATGGAGTCGCAAATTGCTACCCCATCTAACTTATCCTCATCATCAACTCTTTTTGCAAGTGCATCTCTTGTGTTGTTGTAACCCAGTATCTCCGCTACATCCTTACCTACAAAATAAGGTTTGCTGTCAATTGTTACTGTTCTTACAGAGCCAAGCTCTGCATTACTGAATGTTTGTAATTCATACATACGAATTACCTCCGATTTCTAAAAAGTAAGGCATATATTCTGCCTTCTGTGGCTATAGGCAAAAGAAAACGGACTAATCCGAAGTACCTACAAAAAATTTCACAGAAAAACAGGGCATCTGCCTTCTGAAAGTTAAAGGACAGATACCCTGATTTTAAGAACCGCAATATCAATCTTTTTTGTAAAACATCGTTTCATAGCCGTCAGCTCGCAGTAAAAGTCCGGGTATCCACGGCGGTGTTTTTTCCATTTGATTACAGATTTCTTCAACGGTTGTATTTTCACTGCACTCAATTATTATTTCATCATGTACATGACCCACGATAAAACATTTCGACAGCGTTTTCATAGCATAACAGAGAATATCTCTGCTGATAGCCTGAACAATGTTCTCAACGAATTTCGGACCGTAGCTTTCGATGCGTTCCCATTTCTTTGTACTGCCTGTACCTTCATAGGTAACGGACTCACCGCCGAATTTATTTTCACCAATCCGTGGTTTTACATATGACAGTCGTCTGCCGCTTGGCATCTGTATAAAAAGCATACCGCTCTGATAAATGAATTTAATACCGTGTGTTTGAGTTACAGTTCTCTTTTTCACAGTTTCCTTGACGCATCGGTCAACATTCCACCACAGTTTTACGATATTGGGATTGGCACCTCTCCAGCTGTCAACAAGCGGTTGTAATTCATCTTCCGAAAGACCCATTTCAAGTGCGCCCATAGCTTTTAAAGCTCCGACCGCACCGCCGTAACCCAGAGCCAATTCTGCGATTTTGCCCTTTTGACGGAGATGAGCATTCTCTCCGTGCTTTTCCACCTTGCAGTGAAACATCTGACTTGCAGACGCACAGTAAATATCACCGCCGTTCTGAAACACCTCGGTTCTCCATGCTTCACCGGCAATATGGGCAATCACCCTTGCCTCAATGGCAGAGAAGTCGGATACTATAAATTTCATTCCTTTTCTCGGAACAAATGCTGTGCGTATAAGCTGGGAAAGCGTATCAGGAATATCATCATAGAGCATTTCAAGTGCTTTAAAATTTCCCGCCTTTACCAATTCACGAGCCTGTTCCAAATCGGGCATATGGTTCTGCGGTAAATTTTGCAGTTGAATCAGTCTGCCGCTGAACCGCCCTGTTCTGTTTGCACCGTAAAATTGAAACATTCCTCTTGCACGGTTATCCTCACACACCGCATTCTGCATAGCCTGATATTTCTTTACCGATGATTTGGCAAGCTGTTGACGGAGTTCCAGGACCGCTGCCGGTTCAGGCGGAGCAGTTTTTAAGAGTTCTTTTACTTCCTTTTTACCAAGAGATTCTACCTCCAGACCGTTATTGCAGAGCCACTCCTTTATCTGTGCCACAGAGTTCGGATTCTCAAGGTCGGTAATATTCTGCATTACCGATTTCAGCTTTTCCTTGGTAACTTCATCAAGAGCTATGGCATTGGCAACCACCTCCATATCAAGAGCAATACCACGGTCATTTATCTCTTGGTCAAGCCAGTATTCCTCCCAAACAAAATCCGGAACCGGAAAATTGCACAGCTTTTTCTGTATGCCCGTTTCCACCTCAACATCTCGCTTGTTATATGCTTTGAAGGTTTCCCACTTATCAATATCATCTTCGGGAAGGTTCCTCATTCTGTTTCCGTTGGCTTTGGTAGGCTTGCAGGGGACAGAGAAATACCTTATAAGTGCCTTACCCTCATCCATTTTCTGCTGTGAAAGTTTCAAAACCTCTCCCACGGCTTTTAAGGATAACGGCAGTCCCATATATGCCGACCACACCATAGTGCATTTCCATGATTCGGGATTTAAATACCTTTTCAAAGCTATGTCATCGGAATTGTAGCTTTTAAAGTATTGAGGATAATTTGTTCTCAGATACTTTGACAGACATATGCGTTCAAAAGATGCGTTAAATGCCCACTTTGTGACTTTTTCATCAGTCAGTGCTTTTAATATTTCATCAGGTATTGTTTCTCCATTGGCAAGGTCTATAACACAAACTTCTCCGCCGTCAACAGAATAGCCGAAAAGTAAAATTTGAAATTCATCCGATTCCGTGTACCTATATACACCGCATTTATTAAGGTCAACATCTGAAAATGTTTCAATATCAATACTGATGTTTTTCACTTTGCACCTCACTATTGAGTAAAAAGGCGGAGATTTATTAACCTCCGCCGCTATTCAACTATTCCTTCTCTTTTTTTTCCTTGTTTTTCTTTTTGCATTTATGCTTTTCAATTGCAGACTCAATCAAAATCATAATGCAACTAATAAATACACCTACGGAAGTACCGAATGACATATAAATCATAAAATCTTTCATTTGATTGTACCTCCGTTAATTAAGAAAATCATCGTCATCATCTGTTGCAAAGTCGGATTCAGCACTCGCTTTGCCACCGAGAGGTTCACCGTCCCTGATTTTCTGCAGATTGTTCAGACCGCAAGCGATACCCTTGTTTCCGTTGGAGTTAAAGGCATAGAAGTTGATAGACGCTCTGCCGTACACACCGCTGTACACTTCACTTCTGTCGATAATCTGCTGTCTGTCGGCATCTACGATTCCGGGTGCTGTTGCAGAATTAGCATTTACAAAGTAAGCATTCTTGTAAGCCTCATCATCAGGTCTTTCGAGGTCACCGTCACGAAGAGGTGTCTTGAGAACAGAGAGGGAAGGTACTGATTTGCCGCTGCCCTTCAGCTTGCTTTCACCTTCCTCGTAAGCCGCCTGAATAGCAGCTTTGATTTTCTGAATGGTTACCTTGTCAGACTTAGGAATGATAAGCGAAACGCTGTACTTCGGTATACCACCATTGATTGACTTCGGATCCCAGACATTTGCGTAACTCCATCTGGTATCCACTCCTGTGATAACTTTTGTCGGGTTATTGAACTTTGCCATTTTAAATTTCCTCCTTAAAATCTTCTTTTGCTGTATTTTTCATAGTCGGACGCTTGTCCGAGATAGGCACTAAAGTTGGTTTGCCCTGCGGCTTTTCAATGAAGTCACCGAGCAGTTCATTGAATTTTGTTCTGCCGAGCATTTTCTGCATAGCGGTTATTCCCAGAACCTTATGTTCATACGGGTCGAAACCTGCAGCTTCAACAATCTTTGCCGCAGCACTTTCGTTTTTGTACTTTCTGTTGGAACGACCTTCAACAAGTTTATATTCCTTCCACAGCTTGCCTTGCAGTGCCTGATTCAGAGCATATTCCTTCACATCACCAAGCCACGATATGAACTCGTCTGCTTTTGACAGTATGATTTCAATTTCATCGTCCTCAAGACTGTCAGGCATTTCAAAATCATACTTTGCAAGTTCGAGGTTGTATTCCGCCCTTTTACGACAGGTTGCTTTCACCTTGCAGAACTGACAGTGACTGCCCGCATTAAATTCGCCCTCGCCCTTATAGGCAAGTTCAGCCTTTGGTTTCAGCACATTTTCTGCCCAGTCAATAAGCTCGGATTTTCTCATTGAAAAAGTGCTTACATTATCCCGTCTTGGCTGAAAAATGGTCATTGTGACTGTTTCAATATCATAGATACCGTCAAACATAAGCAAGGCACCAAGGGCATAAAGCATCATCTGTGTATTTTGCTCTGCATCGACAAGTATTCCAACCCCATACTTCAAATCAATTACAGTTAGAGTATCATCTGCTACAATTACGCAATCTGCTGTTCCGAATGAATCAGGCACATATTTTGAAAAATCAAGTTTCTGCTCTACAAGAACAACAGGGTCTTTGCACAACTGCTTTATCTCGGTAAGTTTTTCAACGATATACTGCTGATAGCTGTCTGTACAATCGTCCATTTCCTTATCAAAATATGTAAGGTTTTCTGTCGGGTCCTCAGTCGGCTGTCCCAATGATTTTTTCAGTTTGTATTCCGCAAGAGCGTGTGCGGAAGTACCTTGTATTGCATACTCGCTTGTCTTATCTTCTTTTTCTGCACATAAACAAGCTGAAGGAGTACAAGCTAACCACCTTGCACTGGAAGAGGGTGACAAAACTGCGTGTATATCAGGCATATTAAAGCACCTCCACTTCTTTGAGCAAAGCCTCATATTCTAACGGGTTCACTGCAGACAGCTTTTCAGCACCGTGCTTTACAAGGATTTCTCTGATTTGAACTGTAAATCCTGCACGGGATTTTTCAGCAAGAACTGCTCTCACTTCTTCAAGCGTTAAGACTTTTTCCTCGGCTGTTTTTGACTGTTCTTCCGTCACAGTTGTCGGCTCATCTGATTTTTGATTTTCGGATGCACCGCTGAACAGTTCAGACAAGCCTTGTGAAATACCTATCAGCGTTTCACCGCAGTTTTTAAGTTCATCAACGAGAATTGACAACTCGCTTGTTTTTCCCATTGAGGTTTCCTCCTTTCGCATTACAATTTTCTTCACTGCCGACCTGTGCGATTCTGTCGGCAATTCTTCTTGAGATTACACTTATTGCAATAAGTACATCAGAAAGTTCTCTGTCAAGTTTTCTGCTTTCATTGCAACAAGTTCCGGTTCTGCATTTTGTTTTAATATTTAACACCGTCCTCTCCGAGTGGCTTATCTTTGCCCCTCTGAGAGTAAAAGGACAGTATGTGTAATTTTAAGAACTAAAATTATAAAAATTTCTGCCCCACCTGAATTTGACAAGGCGGAGCAGAAACAACACTATCTGAAATTCTTGAGTTTTGTTTTTAAATTTTCAAATATTTTATGCTTGCGTTTATTGATCCCTTTTTGACTCATACCGACAGCCTGTCCGATTTCGGTTTCGGAACATTTTTGTGAATACATTTCCATAATGATGCGGTCAATTTCTTCCAAACCATCGAGTGCCTTATGTAACTCACTGATTAGCTCCTTCTTGAAAACATCGTCTTCAAGGCTGTATTCATCCGCTTTTTCATACTCGGTGCCCTCGTACAACTCATCTAGAGAGGTTTCATTTCTGTGCCGCTGCATACGCTTATTTTCTCTCCATAGAGGACGCATATATTCACGGTACTGTTCCTCCGTAGCCGGTACCATAAGCACACGAACACGGTTATTACCGATTTTCGTCCAAACTACTTCTTCAGGATTTATGTTAAAATCCACTATAGTTTCATCTGTGACCTCCATCGGAATGAAATACTGCTTTTCATTGTTTGTCTTAGTTTTTTCTGAATTTGTCATTTGTTTGTCCTTTCCGCTTGAGTCTTCTCAGAGACGAACAGGACACAAATTCAGATAACAAACAATTGATTTTCCGACTGCACAAAATCTAAAATGGGCATAACAAAGTACAGTGGGAACATATTGTTTTACCCTTTTTGGGGTTAACTAAATATGTATCCCGCCGTCTCTAATGCGCATCTCAAGACTTTGAGAATTAAATTTTTATAAATAAAAAAGCCACTGACAGAACAGACCTAAAAATAGATCTAAACTGTCAGTGGCTTCAACAATACTGGTACGCCAAACCGGCATCACTGCGTGGACCTGGTAATGGAATTATGTAGCGGAAAACTACACCATACCGTCGTTACGCTGAATGAATATTTAATTATAATTCTTTAGGTTTATAGGTTTCAAAAACAACATTTCTGCGACTTTTTTCTCGTCTGACTACATGAACCTTACATTTATCACATGAATACTTAACCGTATTCTCTTTATTCTTATAACCGGTTAAAAGGTTGCCGCAATTCGGGCAATAACACCGGTACGGTTTCCACTCGTTATTCGTAATTGAACCTCCTTATTTTCGAGCCAAAGCATTAACTATTGACTCGGTATCACTCATATCAAATACAGGAATTTTCTTCACATATTTTTCCGGCTGAATCTGCACAACCGTTTTGCATTTTATACACTCCATCCAACCGTGAGTTTCATCAAGAGCAAGTCCTTTATTCAAGCACCCGCAAACTGGACATCTTACATTTTGACTACTCATTTCCAATTCCTTCTTTCATATATTCGTTCAATTAACAGGGCAAGCAGTACTTCCACAGTCTTTCAAGTAGAAAGAGCACTGCTTAGGGAAAAATCGGTCAAATGTTAAGAACATTTGTTCGATTTATTAACTGTATTATAAAACGGTTTTTTGATGTTGTCAATGGTTTTTTGAAAATAATATCCATAAGAATTGCTATTGTCCCAAAAGCTGTACAGTGAACAATAAACAAGTATATTTTATCAACAATTATTGTTGTTTGCATTATCTAAATATGTTATAATATGTATAATTATATTGAGCTTTTAGGCGAATAGTTTTGTGATTTATTGTAATCATGATAAATGTAGTTGAATTCAACGAAAAATTTTACCACTATCCATGGGCAAAATATTAAAATACAAAAATTGGTATAATGAAATAAATATAAAATCAGGAGAATACAATGAATAAAGAAGATTTACTTGAATATATAAATTTGTTTCGAGAAAAAGCAGAAAACAATAAATTAATTATATTTGTAGGTTCAGGTGTTTCATTAAATGTGGATGGAATGCCAAGTTGGTATTCGTTAATTCAAAAGATGGCACAAACTATTAATTATTCAAAGTGTTCAACTTGCAAAAGCAGTACAGATGGATGTCCTGATTTTTGTTTACTAAAAGAAGACTATTCTACTGATGAATTCTTGAAAATACCACAGTATGTATATAATAAAAGTAAAGATTTGTATAATAAAATATTAGAAGAGAATATAAAGGATGTATCTGTTGATGCGCCATTGTCTGAAGCTATTTTTGATATAAATCCTGTTCATATAATTACTACAAATTATGATACATTGCTTGAATCTTCTAAAAATGAATTTTGTGAGCAATACCAAGTTATTGTCCATGATAAAGATTTACTTAAAGCAGAAAAAAGCAAGTACATTATTAAGATGCACGGTGATATTAATGATCTTGATACTATAATTTTAAAAGAAGAAGATTATCTAAATTATTCTCAGGAGCACGTTTTATTAGAACTTTTTGTTAAATCATTACTTGTAGATCATACAATCCTATTTTTGGGTTATTCTCTAAATGATTATAATATTAAACTAATTATTAGTTGGCTTAATTATATGCGTTCACAGAATAATGCGCTAAGTAGCGGGCAAAAAGTTGGATATATTGTTTTAGATGAATATGAAATAAGTGATACTCAAATCTCTTACTTTGCAGGAAATAACATAGGCGTTATTAATATATATGAAATGCCTACGATAAATAATATTCCAACATCTTTGGCTAAAGAAAAAGGAAAACGACTATATAGTTTTTTAAAAGTATTAGCTGACTCTTCTTTAGAAGAAGAATTATTTTCAAGTGTCGCAATGGAGCGGGCTGTTGATTTTATGTCTCAACATACTTATGTTGAATACAAATTGATTTTAAAGCTGTTATTTATTAAGAATTACGAGAAAGTTGATAATGTGTTACGCTTATTTTCCGAAAAAGATTATAACAAATTAGAAAATTTTATGAGCAAAGGAGGTCAAAAAGCCGAAAAACTCAAACGACTATTTGTTAATTCTGGAGTACTAGAAATATATTTTGGAGATATGAACAATAAAAAACAATATGTAGTCGGGGAATATTCAGATATTTCTTTGCTAAATTCTAATATATTTAGTCTTTATCTTGAAAATAGATACGATGAGTTGAGTTCAATTTTAAAAACTAATGAATGCGAAATCATGGAAGAATGTTATTATCAAAGTATTCTTTACGGGTATGGAAACTGTCTTTCAAAATACGAAACTATTGAATTTTCTTCATTAAGCCTTGAAAACAAAGTTGCTTACTTGCATAATTTTGCTTCATTAAAAGCACTAAATTCTTTTTCATTTGATTCTAGCAAAACTCGACATTTTATCGAAAACATTTCCTTAACTAAAGAGAAAGAGTTCTATTCTTCTTATCTTGATATGTATAACGGAAATAAGGAAAAGTTTCTATATATGAAGTCTGCATTAGAAAAATTGAAAAAGGCAGTTAATGAAAGAACAACAGTATACTTATGCGGAACTTCCATTTCTGAGTTGTATAAAATTAAAAATCTTGCGATTGAACATTATTTCTTTTATTATGTTAATCATATTTTCTTTAAAGGATATAGAGATGCAAGTGAATTCTTCAACCCATATATTGAAGGAATTTTATGCGCTAACAGCGAACAAGCTGAAGAAACGTCAAATTTTTTTGGAAAGAAATTCTCGAATGAAAAGTATTCTATTGATATTATAGATTTTGATATTATTACAAAATTTATATCAACTAAGGAGCTTTTCGAACTACTAGTAAGATACAATGTAAAACTTCTGCGTACAAGCGAAGAAAATATTCTGTTTTTGGCAAATGCATTTAAAAATCTTGTTAATTCCATAATCATGTCTCAAACATATGGATTTCATAATTCGTCATTCTCTACTCTTTCTAATATTGCATTTATGTTATGTTTAGTTGAACTAAATGAGGATAGTAAAAAAATAGTTGAGCATTCATTACAGCACTTATTTAGTGATGTAAACTTTATTAATCTATTTTTCTCAACTGGTTATCCTGATTTTAAGCAAAGTATAAAAGCTTTTACAAATTTTTTCAACAAAGTTAATTTAAAACCTAATTTTGAAATAATCGAAAACATAATAAATAGCCCTTATTTTTTTGACTTTGCTACGAATGTAGAGTTTTATTCATTAAGGAATATTTTAATTTCATTTACGGATAAAACTGCGTATGAAAGTGAACAATATAAGATAAAAAAATTAATTGATAGCCAAAAAGAATTTAACAAAAAATGTATGCTTTTAAAACTTTTTCGCAAATGCATTACAGATAAAAAAATCAAGAGCAATTATGTAGCTGAATTATCATCTAATTTTCATGAATTAGATACTAGCTCAATTTGTGAATTTATTTTTAATGGATGGTTTGAACTTTCTCAAGATAATATTAATTCATTATTTGACGAAATACATAGGATAAAAAATAATCAAAAAAAGGGAGTAATTTTATTTCCCGATCCCCTTGAAAGAAAGTTGGAATGCGTATATATTCTATACATTCAAGGATTTATTTCTGATATTAGTCCGCTAAAAGATTTAGCTGACGGCAGGATACACTTACAATTTTTACTTAATCCAGACGATTTTGACTATAATCAGGTTGATTTTTCTAATTATATGTGGGTCAATTTTGCAAGGCATCCAAAGTATATGGAAAAGTTTATTCTGCATAAAGATATCATTATTCCCATTATCGAACGTAGAATTGAAAATAACGAAGCAAGCGAAACTGAAAGAAAAATTTTATATGCATTTCTGCTAAATAAAGATGAGATGTATGATAATCTGTAAAATAAAACAACTTATATTTTGTTGATATTTTAATACTCGTAAATTTCATTAACTTTTTTATGCCGTGACAAAAGAATTGATGACCATACTTGAGTGAAATCACTCTTGTATGGTCATTATTTATCTTCTAATATCTCAAATAATAAAATGTCAGGTAAAACAAATGTTGTTTAATGTTCCTGATTGTGCTGGCAATAGAATCCATATTTTCTATTTCTCCAAATAATCCATTATTTTTTATACTTTTAGATACTATTCAAATTAAAATTATCTTATGGGATATTCTAATTAATTCTCAAGCTCATTACTCTATTTGCTTTTCTTTAATATACTTTATAATATCTTGCTCTGATTTTATTTTATCAAAGACTTCACCATGAACAATTTTAGAATCTGATTTAACAACATCATTAATGCTGATTATAAAATGCCTGAAATCATCATTTGCTTCTATTAATCGGTCAACTGTTTCCCAATCAATAGTTTCGTTCTTTTTGGAAGGTATAAGAATTTCGCTCTGTTCAATATTATCAGTATTTAGTTTTATTATTCCTATGCCAAATGCATTATTTAATCTCAGCAATTCTTCTATAAGTTCTGCTCTATCCTCAAAATCAGTTGCAACCAAATATCCCTCATTTGCCCAACTTGAATTAGACACAGCTTGAAAATAATACTCACGGAAATTTGAAAAATCAACTTTTATTTTTATTTCAAATGAGAATACTTTTAAGTTACTTTCACGGAAAGCATCTTGAAAACTAATAGTAGTCGGATCATAATCTTTATAAGGAAAATATACACCAACTATATCAGGATGTAACCATTCATTCTTACCTCTTGACCCCCTTGATGACTTTTCATGGAAAATTGTTTTTGTATAACATTTGAAATGTGAATCCGAGTAAACGAAACTACTTAAAAGAGGATGCAGATCTCTCTTTAAATTTCTTTTTGCTTTCCGAAATAATTAAATTCTTATTTTCATCATTATTAAATTTCAAAGTAGTCAAAAAGAATTTTGCTGGTCTTTTGCTTACCTGATAAAAGATACTATTTCCATTTTTTATATCAACATATAATCTTGCTCCAATAGTTCGTTCAGGTGTTTTACCTCTTGATTTCACCTCATCAGCAAAACCATATTCTTTTGCTTTTTCCCATATCTCTTCAACAGAAAGTGGGATATTGGCTTTTTTCAAAGTTTCCTCAATTAATTTTACAAATGTCATAATATACCTCATATAGCGTTATTATTTCAATAAATCCTAATTTGATTTATAAAACAAATATTACAAATTGTTAACATGCTTTTCTAATTTCATAAGTATTCAGAACAGCACCACATAATTTACAAATCATTTATGGAAATTCTTTATATTATATGGCGTTACCTTAAACAACTATTTCATTATTACTAAACAGTCTAAAGAACTCTTCATACTGCATAACTCCGCTCTTAAGTTTTTCTGCAATATAAAGAAGATTATCGACGGATACAGCACCACCTTGGATATCAGACTGTGATTTGGAAATGTATTCAAGCTGAGATTTAAAGTTACCTTTAAGAAAAGAAGTAATGAACAGAAAATAGAAAGTATGAACTTTTACATCAAAATTCTTCCACCACTCATTTTTAGGAACACCTGGAACTCTTCGTGTATTTTCGTTGATATATCTGCTCATTTCATCAGCACATTTTTTATCGATATTAAAACCATCTTTATATGACTTATTATCAATAATAGTGCCATGGTTTTCATGCGATATTATGACATCCGGTCTGTTAGCATCTCCTAGCCTCATGCCGCTGAAGTTAAGTTCTTTTGTAAATAATTCTGCAGTTTGAATCTCAAATTCCCTGGCATCTGCATTTTTCTTTCCTTTTGTTGAGGAATCGCTATAAGCTAAATCTACGAGGACAAGATACTTATGGTCAATAGTTTTAAGTTCCTCTCGTATTTTTTCCTTAAGTTGAGTAATATCAGTTTTGCTTACAGAGGTCATAACAGGAATTTTCAATCCTGTTATTTTATCGGTTATTTTATATTTTCCGTTACGTTCACGAATGTTAATGCCGATTTGCTCCAGTCCGATAATATCATCAGCGATAGAAGATTCTGTTACTTCAATATTTGAGCCCCGTAATGAATCTTGTATCTGTTTAAGGGATTTTTCTGTGTTTGAAATAGATTTAATAATATTGGCCCTTTCATATCTCAGAAAATCTGCGTCAGGAGCTTTATTAGATGCTAGCATTTCATATAACACAATTTTAGGAATTTTTGCATTGCTTGAATTGCCAACAGATTTTTTAAGAGCCTTTTCACCCTCTCTAGTTATAAAGTATTTTTGAAGTTTAACAGTATAATCAACATCTTTGTATCTTTCGGTTATGTTTGTGCTTTTTGAACTTACCCAACCCATTTGTGCGCACCAACTCGCAATTCCTCTGGCATATTTGTCGGAATCTCCTTCCTCGTTACTTTTGATTTTGCTACGCTCGCTAACGCTTGCTACACTATAGTCGTATACATAAATATTTTGAGGAATTGAAGTAAATCCTAATTCACCATAAAATCCGAGCTGTCTTCCTAACTCGAATTTTGTATATCCCTTACCATCAGAAAGAATACTTAAAACTCTGCAAACAGGAGGATATGATAGAAGAGCTTTTGTAAAAATCTCTTTTTCTGAAATGCTATCATCTTGCGTATCTGCTAATTGACTGCCAATTTCAGATAAATAGCAATTATCCTTTTCTCCATCGTAATTTAACAATCCACAAGAAATAGCCCAACGAAGAAACCCTTCAGCAGACCAATCATCTGTATATGGCTTTTTTACAGTTATTGAATTACCAATAGTATCGATATAAGTTTTATCCTTTTGACCATCAATAACAGCTTGAATAATTCCGGAACACATAGCATTTGCTCGGCTACCGTTGCTTACACCTTTACCTTTTAACAACATATAGTCGACAACGATGTTGTCCTCTGCAAGTATTTTCTGAAATTTTGAATAATCATCTTCATTAATGAGATTGTATTTTTTCAGAAATGGTAACCTCTCTTCCCTAAGCCAAATGTTATATTTGCTGTTTGACTTAAAAACACTTACTACTTTCTTTAGATTTGACAACTTACCCGGATTTTGCACCCAACCAAAGGTTCTTTTTGCCATATTTTCATACCCCCTTAATTCTTTAATAATTAACAATTAAAACTTCTTTGCTTGTTCCGCCAGTAGTATTATAACTTGAGTTTGAATAATCGCTTTTAATATCAATTATTCGATATTTTTTTGACCACTTTTTCAAAAATTCATTGACTTTTCCTTTATGTTCCAAAACATTTGATAAAGCAAATTTTATTCCTTGCTCATTTATTTTATCAAGGAAATCATACAAAGCTTGTTCTTCTGTATCACTCCAGTTTTTAAATCCACGATTTCCATCGTTATAAGAGCCGGTCGTAATCAAATAAGGAGGGTCACAGTATATGAAATCTCCATAACCTAAAGAGGAAATATCGAAGTTTTCAAAGTCATATTTTGAAAATTCTACATTTGAGTTTTGTAATTTTTCTACAAATCTGATTAAATTGCTTCTCATATTATTCGAGAATTGGCTTCTGTTTTTTCCGAAAGGATTATTATATTCGTGTTTATTATTAAATCTGAATTGGTAGTTAAACGAGTAACAGGAAAGAGTATATAAATCAATCAATTTATGTGTATGATTATAATGTTCTCTCAATTTTTTATAACCTTTCTCATTTGTTTTTGAGAGAGAGTATTCGTTAATTATGCCATCAATTTGAGTAAGCAACTCATCAATAGGAGTATCTTGAAAAAGTTTAAACAAGTCAATAATAATCGAATTAATATCATTAAATATTACCTTATCAGCGTTCACATTAATTCCAACATTGCAGCCACCTGCAAACAGGTCGACGAAGGTGTTTATATTTTTCGGAAACTGTGGCAACAACTGACTTAGTAATTTGTATTTTCCACCGATATAGTTGGTAGGGCTTTTAATATACTTATGTTTATTTGTACTTTCGTTCTTATTGGATTTATTTGATGTTGTTTTATTAAAAAAAGTATATTGCTTGTTTTCAAATTTCTTAATAAAAAAAATATTTTCATACAAAGTATGTTGTCGATTGTCTTTCTTACTTTTATAGCTTCTGTATGGAATGTCGTAACGTTTGAAAGTATCGCTTATACAATACTTTCTTAATATTTGCTCAATCTGTTCTATTGGCACAATTCCGTCCGTACTATAACTCATCACGATATTGTTAAAATTGGCTTTTGATATAAGTTGCTCAAAGGCTTCTGCTGCCTTTCCTTTTATGCAAAACGGCGACTTCTGTTCTTGATATGGTCTTATGCCGGTAATGCCTTTAATTTCAGGATAATCATATTGAGCTATAGTTTCAAGTAAATGATAATTAGGTGCATATTGCCGTTCGTTGTACGGAGGATCAATGTATAAAATATCCCCGTCAAGCTCATCAATAAGTTCCAGTGCGTCACGATTAAATGCTTTATTTGATCTTTTGTTATCATACACCTCTAATCTTGATAACTCTAAATCCTTAAAGCTGCGCTTATCCCATGTTTTCAGATACGCTCCGTATGTACCTGTTATATTTGATATAGATGGAACACTATCAATTAATGCAGCTAATAAATAGTAGTATTCATAATCTTCTAATAGATTCTGTTTTCTCCATGATTCAATTGTGTTTCTGATAAAATCTATTCGTACAGCGTTTTTGTTAGTAAAATACATTCTTTTACAGTTATCATGTGGAGAATAATTGTCAGCAATAAAATATTTCTTATCATTGTAATTATAAGTAATAATTCGTGTTTCTTCAAGGAAAGAGATTGGATCAAGAATACCGATTTCTTTTAGTTTTGAAAAAGTAGGGGTAATATTATTTTCTACAGTTGCTTTTTGAAGTACATATGAAAAATAGAGTGAGTCATTTGAAAAAATCCTATACTTATCTTTGAAATATCGGGCAACTGAACCGGTACCCGAAAAGATATCACAAAACACTGCTTCTTTTTTATATGGGATATTTTCTGATATAACTGCATCAATATTAGATAATAAATTTTTTTTGCACCCGATAAATCTCATAAATTCACATCCCAAGACATCCTTTTATTAATAAGTATAACATAAAAAAAAATCATTTCAATACACTTTTAAAATTTTTCTAGTTTTAAATAGTAATTGAAACATCACCTATCTTCCGCACGATTACCTATCTTTCACACGAATACCCATCTTTCACACGATTACTTTTAAGTAATTATATTCAAAAGTCATTATGAACGCAAAAATACCTCGGCAAAAAGTCAATCCGCCGAGGTGCTGTAATTTGTATTCGTGTGGAAGAAGTCAGAAAAGGCTTGAAAACAAGCACTTTAAAATTTAATAGGTGCAAAAAGAAAAGAACCGCAGTCTTGACACATTGTATCAAAATTGCGGTTCTTATTTGGTGGAGGTGGGGGGAGTCGAACCCCCGTCCGAAAAATGTTTGCCAAGAATTTCTCCGAGCGCAGTCGATGTTTTATATCTCCCTTACTGTATCGCCCAACGACAGGCTATACAGCTCGGCAGCTCCTAAGGTGTGACAAAGTGCGGAGCAATACTCTGTTCACATTTACCACTAATCGACGCCCCTTGCACAGCCGTGGTGCTCTGTGCAGGAACGAGCAGCATTAAGCTGCTAATTTAACTGTAGTTTTGTCAGTTATTTTTAAGTTGCGGATTTTATAGCGGTTCCGCACCGCTGCTCGCTTATCAAGGTTCACAATCCCCGTCGAAACCTTTACACCCCCATATATAAATATCATCTATCCTTTATGAATTTAACAACTTTCACATTACCGTCCATTGATATTCCGCCAACTATGAAGCCGCATTTCTCTGTATAAAATCTTATATTTTCTTCTTTGTCGGCAGGCGTTACCAAAACAAATCTCTTCCAATCTGGATAAACGGTTAAAAGATGTCTGAACGTCTGTGTACCGATACTCTTTCCCTGATATTCAGGAACAACGCAAAGACAACCTATATAGTATATTCCGTCACCTTTTTCTTCAACAGAAATCACTCCGATAGGAGTATTATCGCAAAAAATAATCTCCTTGGGAAAGCTTTCAATTGAACTTTCCATTTGCTCAACAGTTCTTCCGTATGCCGGACATTCACCATACCTAACATAATCATCATAGAACGCAGAATTATAAATATCAATCAGCAGTTCTGCATCAGATTTTTCAGCCTTTCTGTAATGCAAGTTTATCATACACACCTCTGAAATTAACCTCTGGACTGCTCTTTTATTGCACGCTCTATGTCACGCTTTGCACTGCGTTTTGCCATATCCTCACGCTTATCATATAGCTTTTTACCTTTGCACAAACCAACCTGTAACTTTACTCTGCTGTCCTTAAAATAAAGGCTTATGGGTATCAGCGAATATCCAGTTTGCTTTACAGTGCCGTAAAGCCTGTTGATTTCTTTCTTATGCATCAAAAGTTTGCGCACTCGCATTGGGTCACGGTTAAAAATATTGCCGTGCTCATATGGAGAAATGTGCATTCCATTAACGAAAATTTCACCGTCAACAATAGAACACCAGCTGTCCTTGAGGTTAACCCTTCCGTTTCTGATAGACTTTACCTCTGTTCCGAACAGTTCAATTCCTGCTTCGTAAGACTCCTCGATAAAATAATCATGATGAGCCTTTTTGTTCTGCGCAATCGTTTTGAGTGAGCTCATTATATCTCATTCCTGCCTTCCAACGCCTTTGCAAGTGTGTATTCGTCTGCATATTCAAGGTCACCGCCGACGGGGATTCCGTAGGCAAGTCGGGTTACCTTAACTCCCATTGGCTTTAATAGCTTTGAAATATACAGCGCAGTTGCATCACCTTCAACAGTCGGATTTGTTGCCATTATAACCTCTTTTACGGTGTCATCAGTCAGTCTTGCAACAAGCTGTTTTATCGTAAGATTATCGGGACCTATGTCGTTAAGCGGAGAAATTGCACCGTGAAGAACGTGATAAACTCCCTTGAACTCGTGGGTATTTTCAACAGCAGTTGCATCTCTCGGTGTTTCAACAACGCAGATTATCGAGTTGTCCCTCAGCGGACTCGCACACACGGGACAAAACTCCTTGTCAGTGAGGTTACAGCATTTACTGCAATAGTGTATTTTTGTATGGGCGTCAAGCACTGCGCCTGCAAGCTCTTCTGCTTGTGTTTTTGACAGATTTAGCACATAATATGCAAGGCGCTGTGCAGTTTTATGTCCGATTCCGGGCATTTTTTCAAATTGCTCCACAAGATTTTCAAGCGGAGCTACATTATACTGAGCCATAATTAAAACATTCCGGGAATGTTAAGTCCGCCGGAAATTGACTCCATTTTGTCCTCTTTTTCCTTTTGCGCTGCTCTTAATGCCTCATTAGCTGCAGCAATCACAAGATCGGACAGCATTTCTACGTCCTCCGGGTCAACAACCTCAGGAGAAATCTCAACTTTTGTAAGCTCCATTTTACCTGTAACAGTTACTTTAACAGCTCCGCCGCCTGCTGTAGCATTATATTCTTTTACTTCAAGCTCTGCTGCTACTGTTTCCATATCGTCCTGCAATTTCTGAGCCTGACGTGCAAGCTGCTGAATGTTATTTGCTCCGCCGTTATTATATCCTTTTGGTAATCTTGCTTTCATAATATTAATTTCCTTTCAGTTTTATTCTTCTGTTATTTTTATATCCGTACCCTCAAGACCGTTTTTCAAAACATCGAGGGGGTCGATTTCTTTCTTTTTTTCTTCAACACGTTTATACGGTCCGAGTTTATATACTCTTCCCGTGGTCTCAAGAATTATTTTCCTGATTTCCTCTCGTCTTGTGCCGTTTTTAAGAAGTTCAAACGCCATTTCATTGCTTGTATCAATCAGCAGATAACTTCCGCTTACATACGCTGTTGAGCCTGAAAACGCCGCAGCAATCGCCCTTGAAATAGGCTTCATATTACTGACAACGTCCACCCACTCCGGAAACGGCTTAGCATTCTTGTAAATATCATCAAGATTTGCAGGAGTTCTCGCTGCCTTTGATACCGGTGCAGATGCAGGCTTTGATACAGGTGCTTTAGGTGACTCCCGTTCCAAAACAGCTTTGGGGACTGAAACATCCTGCTTTGGTGCTGACTTAGGCTCTTCAACAACAGTTTTATCAATATCTATTGTTTCTTCTTTATTTACAGACGGTAAATCAGGTTCGGGAATATTTGGTTTTTCTTCATTATTATCCGAAACAGGCTCATAATTTACGGTTATTCCCTTTTTTACCGCCTTTTCAAGTGCAGAAACTCTCTGCGTAAGTGCCTCATAGGTGCCGTCAAGCTCTGAACATGCAAGCTTTACCATAGCCATTTCAAGCTCGGTTCTGTCGCCTGTTCCCTTTCCCATTCGCTGATAAGCACGTGATAAAACGTCCATATAATAAACTATGTCAGCAAGTGAAAGGTAATCGGACTGCGTTTGCGCTTCCTCAAATTCATCTTCGGACATCACAAGAATATCCCTTGGATTTCTGACAGATTTAATCAGCATAAGTGCTCTGAAATGCGCTACAAGCTCATCACAAAGCCGAGCCATATCTTTTGATTCGCCGTAAAGCCTGTCAATTATTTCAAGCGATTTTGCCGTGTTTTTATTTATTACGCAGTTTACAAGTTCATAAAGATATGTCTTTCTTGCAAGACCTGCGGCATTTCTGACCACATCTTCATCAATATCAGTGCTTATTGCAATGCACCTGTCAAGCAGCGACAAACCATCACGCAATGCGCCGTCGGCAACCGAGGCAATAAGCATTGCAGCAGAATCGGAAAGTTTGACTTCTTCCTGCTGTGCAACAAAAAGAAGTCTATCTGCAATTGCACGGGGCGGTATGCGGTGAAACTCAAACTTTTGACAACGTGAGAGAATCGTCTGCGGAAGCTTATGAACCTCGGTTGTTGCAAGTATAAAAACAACGTGTTCAGGCGGTTCTTCAAGAGTTTTGAGCAGTGCATTAAATGCCTGTGTAGTAAGCATATGCACCTCATCGATAATATAAACTCTGTATTTGCACTTTGCAGGCTTGAACTGAACCTCGTCAATAATCTGGCGGATATCATCAATGTTTCTATTAGACGCAGCGTCCATTTCAACAACGTCTAATATACTACCATCGTCAATTCCACGGCAAACTTCGCATTTGCCGCAAGGATTGCCGCCATGTACATCAAGGCAGTTTACTGCTTTGGCGAGAATTTTTGCACAAGAAGTTTTGCCTGTACCTCGTGAACCCGTAAAAAGGTAAGCGTGGTTAAGCCGCCCTGCGACAATCTCGTTTTTCAAAGTAGTGGTGATATGCTCCTGTCCGGAAACATCATCAAAAGTCTGCGGTCGCCATTTGCGATACAAAACCCTATACAAAAAATCACCTCCGCATCAACAAAAAATGCAAGCCGTCAGCCGAAATAACGGCAATCGTACAAATAAGTAAGCGGCAGACTTACTGCATCGCATCAGAAAACTGCTTAATGCTGCTCGGTTCCCCGCCTGACATGGTTCACAGACCCCAATCGCACAGGGCCTGCCGCTCACTTAATTGCACGCTATGACTTCTTGCAATTCTTGATTATTATAGCACACGTTGATAAGAAAATCAATAGTTTTTTGTGCTGTTTTGCAGTCACAATTAAAATGAAAGATTGTAAAATAAAAAGGAACATAGAAAAAACATAGCGAACAAGGTGTTATTGAAGTAATCACACCGCAAAACACCAAAGATTCGCTATGTTTCAAAAGATTATAGTAGAAGGAGAAAATTTTTACACGCCTGCAAAAGTGTGCAAACGCAAATATACTAAATTAGAAATAACAAAGAAGCAGACAGCAAAGTATATGACTTTTTATAACACACTGAAAGCAATTCCTTTATTCCTCGTTACCATTGTATAACTAATAGACTATAACAGTAAAAAACAGTTAAGAATATTCTTTTGAAATTTTAAGTCCGTTGGGCTTGTTGTCGGTTACATATGCTTTTTTAGAGTCACTGCCTGTTGCAACCTCCCACTTAAGTGATGGAGTGGTTGAGCCTGTAGACTTTATTACATAATTTACAATAACAAAGTTGTCTTTGTTCGTGTAGTCATATCCGCTTGATATGTTAGAACCGTTAAACTTGATTACGCCATTGAGCTTAAAGTTGAGAAATCCGCCTGATTTTGCAGGGCCGTCAAGCCTTGCTGATTTTACTGACAAATACTTAGTATCATAAGAGATATATGCCTGATAGTTTTCAAGAACTTCGGGAGCTGTAAGCTTGTAAACACAGGTTACTGTGTCGCCTACTGCATATTTATGTCCGTCAAGATTGCAGTAATTTGAATCTGTTACAGGCTTGTGAACGTTTGAACTTTCAGAATTACTGCTGTTGTTATTGCCTGATGAGTTGCTGTTATTGTTCTTATTTGAGGAATTGCTGCCGTTATTGTTGCTTGCAGAACCGTTACTGTTGTTGCCGCTGTTTGAAGAAGCAGGGTTATTTGAATTATTATTGTTTGACGAAGAGCCGACAGAAGAAGCTCCTGAATTATTCGAATTTTGAGAATCAGAATTTTGGTTATTGCCGTTTTTGTCTGACGATGTTTTAGAACTAACATTTTCTGCCGAAACAGTGTTTCCGTTAGCATCGGTAGCGTTTGTTGCGTCCACAGCTACCGTTACAAGCTCGGTTTCAGTTACGACTTTTGTTTCGTTAGTTGATTCGGAATTTTCGCCACAACCGGTCATAACTGCCGCTGAAGCTGCTGTAAGTACAACTAAAGATGCCAAAACAACTGTCAGTATGTGTTTTGATTTTTGGGATTTTGTAAAGTGCATTTCGCCACTCCTTTGTAATAATAAGTCCGATTGGATTACACATTGATTATATCAAAGACATTATTAAAAATAAAGCGGTTTCACAGAAGTTTCACAATAATTTCACCAAACATTAAAATAGTGAAATTTTATAATAAAATATGCACTTGAATAAAAAGCTTGTTAATGTTACAATAAAATTGCATAATTTGCTAAAAATATTAGTTGTTTTAGGAGTGATGAAATTGAAAAAAGTAACATCCGCTATTCTTGCGCTGATTTTAGCTTTCAGTGCATTGTCGGTTTGTTCGATAAGTGCTGCACAGAATGAACCAATTTCATTTGATACGTATGAGGCGCTTTACGTTCATGCAGTATCAGGTTCAAATGACGGCGAAGCTTGGCAGGCTTGGCAGTGCGAACACGACGAAGATTTTAATGTTGTAAATTCAAAAATCAAATATTTCTTTTTGCCTACCTCGGCAGACAGCAAAACGGTTGATATTTACAATGCCTACAAATCGGCTGTCACCGTAAACGAAGTTACTATTGCGCCGAAAGAGGTAAAAACCGTAAGCTATGAGATTAACAAATCATATCCCGTTACTGTTTCGGGCGAAACTTTTACGCTTAAATTTATGAAGTCAAACGCCGAAGCTGCAATATACATAAATAATTCAGATGCCGACGGCAACGGAACCGAGCTTATGACGTACCTTAATGTTGACAAAAGCAGAAGTGCAAAGGCAACAGGAGCGATTGTTGACTCAAAAGGCAACATTAATAATACCGCCATTAAGAAAATCAAGGGCAGAGGCAATACAACATGGGGCAAACCAAAGAAAGCGTATAACATTACATACAACGATTCTGTTTCAATTGCAGGAATGAGCAAAGGCAAAAAGTACTCAATTCTTGCTAATTATCAGGACGATTCTCTTTCAAGAAACAGATTCCTTTATGACCTTTCAGACGCAGTCGGAATGCCTTATGCATCCGATTCAAGATATGTTGATTTCTACTCAAACGGATATTACTGGGGTTCTTACCAGATGGCAGAAAAGATTGAAGCAGGCAAGTCAAGCTTAATAAGTGACGTTGACGATACTGCTTATCTTAATGACGACGGAACAGTCAACAGCGATTTCCCGTTTGTCTGCGAAGTTGACGCAAGTGCTAAAGAGGGTGAGGACTATTTCGTAAACACCTCAAGCGGAAATAATGTAACAATTAAAGTACCTGAACTTGCTGAAGGTGATGCAGGCTATGAAGAAGTTAAGGCTTATGTAAAGGAAAAGTTTGACGCATTCTATAATTCCGTTAAGGGCAGAAGCTCCGACCCGACCGATTATGCCGATGTTGAGTCGCTTGCGAAGATTTATCTTATCAACGAACTCGGCAAAAACTGGGATTCAGGTGTATCAAGCTTGTTCTTTGTTTATAAACAGGATGAAAACGGAAAATACAAGTTTTTCGGTTCACCTGTTTGGGACTATGACAACTCCCTCGGAAATGCAACAGGCGTTGGCAATGAGCTTAACGATATGGGCGTATCCGATTATGAAGAATATTCCGGCTGGTGGTGCCAGTATAAGGGCAAGACTAAAAGAACAAAATCCGTTAATAACATAATGAACTTAATCTCACGCAATAATAAGGTTTATGAAAAATCAGTGTCGATATGGTTTGAAGATTTTGTTCCCGTTATCAATGATTTTGCAGCTGACAGCAGTGTTCCCGAAACAGGCAGTACAACAGAAATGTACAGAGCATATGATTATTACAGCCTTTTAAAAGACAGTGCCGAGATGAACTATCAGAGCGGATGGCTGCTTAATACAAGCTCGTGGATATGTGACCATTCAAGACTTTATAAGGCTCATTACGATATGTCGGCAAATAAATATACTGTTGATACAAAGGCAACAACCTATAAGCAGGACTTTACTGGAATGTACAATTACTGCGTTGACTGGATGACAAGCCGTGCGGCATGGCTGTCAAGCGAAATGGCAGGCGATTACACTCCACAGGAAGATTGCCTTGGCGATGTGAACAAGGACGGCAGTCTTTCAATCACCGATGCAACCGAAATTCAAAAGTACGCAGCAGGCACGGTGTACTTTTTACCCTCACAGGTAAGCCGTGGTGACGTAAACGGTGACGGCATAATTAATGTGCTTGACGCAACAGAAATTCAGAAGATTTTAGCAGAATAAATCAGATTTTTATTCTATTTAAGCGGTGGCAGTTATGTCACCGCTTTGTTTTATTTTTTAAAGATAATAAAGCAAAACTGTACTTATAATTTTTGTTAAATCTGTCTATTTTTAAATACACAGTTTTGTGATAAAATTCGACTGTACTGATAAATATTTCTGTAAATCAGTTTTAAAGGAGGACAGTTATGATTAAGAAAGCCGCAGTCATCAATGACCTTTCGGGATTCGGCAAATGCTCGCTCACCGCAACAATTGCCGTGCTTTCTGTAATGGGCGTACAGCCCTGCCCCATTCCCACAGCCGTGCTTACAAATCAGACGGGGTATAAAAATCATTACTGTTTCGATCTTACAAACGAGCTTTGTCACTACAAAGAAATGTGGAGTCTTAATAACGAAAGCTTTGACGGAATTTACTCGGGATACATTGCCGACAAAAAGCAGGTTGATATAATCTTTGATTTTATAAATACGTTCAGAAAAAGCAACACTGTTGTTTTGGTTGATCCTGTTATGGGCGATAACGGCAAACTTTATTCGACATTTGATAATGAAACCTGCAAAAAAGTTTGCAGCCTTGCAAAATCTGCTGACATAATCACGCCGAACCTTACAGAGCTTTGTATTCTTACGAATACCGATTTTGAATCGCTGAATTCACACTGCAAAAGCACTGATTTTCTTGAAAGAATCAGTAACATTGCAAAAAGCGCAATTTCCCACAGCGAACAAAGAATTGTTGTTACGGGCATAAAAAAGGACGGCTGTCTTTACAACGGAGTGTTTTCAAAACAGGATTGCAATTTTGTCAAAGCTGAATGTCACGGCGACAGTTTTTCGGGAACAGGCGATATTTTTGCATCAATTGTATTTGCCTCAATTATAAACGGTGAAAATCTTGTTTCAGCTGTAGAAATAGCTTCTTCATTCATAGAAAAATCAACTGCCGATACGGTTAAAAAGCCGTATGACAGGAACGACGGTATTAATTTTGAAAAATTTTTATATCAGCTTCATTAAAACTAATGCTCCATAAAATTCCGAAAAGAATTTTGCTGTTCTGCGGAGTAAAAATATAGTTTCAGGAGAAAAAATATGAACAACCAAAACGTTAAAACAAGTTCAAATGTAAACGTAAAATTAATTACAATGACCGCTATGTTCGCGGCACTTGTAACGGTTACAACAGCATTTATAAAAATTCCTTCTCCCCTCGGTTATTCACACGCAGGTGATTCAATGATTTACCTCGGTGCAAGCATTCTTCCGGGGCCGTTCGGAATTATAGCCGCATCAATCGGCGGAGCACTTGCCGACTTAATCTCGGGCTATCCGCAGTGGGCAATTCCTACGGCGATTATCAAGGCTTTAAATGCAGTTCCGTTTGTTGTCTGCGCGGTTATGCTTAAAAAATGCGGCAAGGATAATAAAATAATCAACATTCCAAATCTTCTTATGCTGATTCCAACTACTATGGTTACTGTAGGCGGTTACTTTGTTGCAAACGGCATTATGTACGGTTGGGCAGCCGCAATAGGAGAGCTTGCAACATGGTGGCTTCAGCCGGGTGTCGGCGCACTAATCTACGTTGCATTAGGAGCAGGTCTTGACGCAATTAAATTTAAGCAAAAAATGCTTCCGTTAGTTTTGAGGTGATTATATGAAAAACACAAATGAAGAAATACTCTACACTTATAAAAACAAGGTTTATCTTAACATAACCAACAAATGTCCCTGCGCCTGTACATTTTGCATACGCAGTAAAAAAGATGCAATCGGCGAAGCGTCTAACCTCTGGCTTAACCACAACCCGAGTTTTGAGGAGGTTAAAGAAGCAATTGACGCTTTTGACTTTAACGGCTACAATGAAATAATCTTCTGCGGCTACGGCGAGCCGACAAATTCGTTTGACGTTTTGGTTAAGACGGCACAGTACATTTGCAGTAAGCTTGATTTAAAAATCAGGGTAAATACAAACGGACTCGGCAATCTTATAAACGGCAAAGATATTACAGAGGAACTTTGTAAAAATGTTGACGCCGTTTCAATCAGCCTTAACTGCTCAAACAAAGAGGACTACCTCAAAACAGTTCGTCCTAAGTTTGGCATTGAATCATTTGATGCAATGCTCAGTTTTGCAAAAAAATGCAGAGCATTGACCGAAAATACAGTTCTTTCAGTAGTTGATGTAATTGGTGAGGAAGAAATTGAAAAATGCAAAAAAATTGCTGAAGATTTAAACATATCGCTCAGGGTCAGAAAATACGACAATTCATCAGACAACTGACCGCAACTTATACTATTCCCTTTTTTGACAGACACCCCAAAGGTGTCTGTTTTGTTTTACTTGTATTTTTTGTTCCAAATTTTTAAACTAATTAAAAAAAAATTTCTGCTCATAATAAATTTAAAGATTTTAAAGGGCAGGTTGTTGTTGTGATAAAAAGAAATTTCAGACTTATGATGTCACTTATTATAAACATAATCATTATTGTTCTTGAAATAATAGGAACTACAATCTGTGCAAGCAGTACAGGACTTAAAATGTTCAATTTCTATACCACCGACAGCAATATTTTTGCTCTTACTGTTTGCATAGTTTTTGCTTTTTTTACGGCTCGTTCGCTTTTCTCTCCAAAAAAGCCCGACATACCAAAACCAATCAGAACGCTTAAATACATTTCTGTTTGCTGTCTTAACGTGACTTTTGTTGTGGTGGTTACAATTTTTGCGCCCGTATTCGGCGAAGGCGGATTTGAATATATGCTGTTTAACAGCGACTTCCTTTACTATCACTTTTCCTGCCCGTTGTTGTCATTAATATCGTTTGTGCTTTTTGAGGGCGGAACAAAATACGACGTCGGCTTGTCATTTGCTGCTACAATACCGACACTTATTTATGCCGCCACTACTGTAACCTTGAATTTACTAAACGTCATTAGCGGGCCGTATCCGTTTTTGTACGTTTATGAACAGCCGTTACACCTGTCGATTTTATGGTTAATTTTGTTTATTGATATTGCTTTTTTATCAGCATCTCTTATTCAGAAATTAGGAAGTACGTTTACAGGTTTTTCCGAAAAAATTAAAATCTGAAAATGTTTTGGACAAAGAAAAATGACTGCAATCAAGGAAAACTTCTCTGATTGCAGTCATTATTTCAGTTTTATTCGCCTTTAAGCACAACCGTTACTGCGCTATGATTTACGGCTTTCAAAAATTTTCCGAAAACGTCCTCTGTTTTAAGCTTCAGACTTGAAGTGTTCACGCAAGGATGACATCCGACATATTCGTCCTTTAGCACATCTTCATCAACAAGCAGTTTCACATGATTGTCTTTGTCGTTCATAAGACCCATAACACTGACAGCACCCGGCTTTATGTCAAGGTACTCAAGCATTTTATCGGGAGAAGCAAACGAAAGTCTTGCGCTGTTAATTTGGCTTGAAAGCTCCTTTGTCTTAAATGGCTTATTACCCGGCATCATAAGCAGATAAAAAACCGTTTTCTGCCTGTTGCAAAGAAAAAGGTTTTTGCAGATAACAACATCAAGCACATCATCAATTTTATTGCAGGCTTCCATTGTGTCGGCATGCTCGTGGTCAGTACGAAAATACTCTATTTCAAGGCTGTCGAGCAAATCGTAAACCTTTACTTCTCTTTCTTCCCTGCCGTCTGTATTTTCGGGTCGTCCCTTGTACAACTCCATATAACATTTCCTCGCCTAAAGTTATCTATAAAGAATCTCGCTATACTCACTATCCTCATTGATAGTGTTATCGCTGTTAAGAACGCCTATTTCTTTTAGAGCGTTGATTGTATTTTTATAGCTTTCGGGAATAAGATATACTTCATTTTGCGGCGTATTATATATGGAATAATTTCCGCTGGCAATCATAGATAACATACTTCCGAAATTTGAGTAATCATTACCCACTGATTCTACTTCAAGCAGACAAACTGCATCGGGATATTGCTCCTTATAATATCTGAAATCTTTGTTGTAATAAAGTGACGATGAATAGTTATAAAAATCGGAATACTCATATTCGGCAGGTTCAAGGACTTTGGAAATATCGCTATTGTCTGCCTTGAAATCCTTACGGAAGGCTTCCATAACCTTTGTCAAGTCCTTTTTGCTGTTTTCAGTATTTCCTAACGTACACTCATCATAATCCTCTGCACTTACTGTTATATACGAAATATCATTTTGATCTGCGTTTAGTGCAACCGAATATTTTTCGGTATATGTTTTTGTCATAACAATTTCACTTGTGTCTATACCTACAGAAGAGAATAAATTGTCAGCAGAAGGTGAATACATTCTTGTTATCACTCTGCCGTCATTCATCTTATAAGCAAAGCTACACCGCATTTCATTTAAGCCGATATTCATATTATCAACAAACATATCGTACCATACGTTCTGGAACTTTTTATCCGAAGAAAAATCTTTTTTATCAAGAATGCTGTTATGCACAGTAATAATTGAGTTAATGATGTCTTTGTCATCAAAATCTTCTGCCGAATCTTTGACAATCCTATTTAAATTACTGTTGTTTTCTTTGTAGAAATAATTTGCGTCAATAAGACCTGCACTCTTAACATTGTCAAAATTCGGTATAAACTCGTTGTAGCCGAAAACATCATAGTTGCATACAGCCATAACGGCGATTACCAAAACTACCAATCCGCCAAGTGGAATTGATGTTTTGACAAGATTTGAAAATCCCTTATAGAAAATCAGATGTGCAATTACAAACGCAGGCACACTGCCGAGGATAAATCCAAATACAAAGCCCAAATATCCGTCCCCGAAAACATTCAGTGAACCGAAAAGTACACCGAGGAACATTCCCGCAAGGAATGCCACCAGTACCTTAACAATGTGACAGGGCAGATAATATGCAAACGATGCCTGAGCACGTTCTGCCTTTCTGTTCTTTACAAGAAACGCAGACGCCACAATACACACAACCGTGAAAATCAGCCAGTAAATAATGTTGATTCCGTCATAGGCGGCAAGGGGATTTAAAGCATTCATAATAAAATGGTCTTTGAAAATTCCCGAATATGAACCATAGAAAAATCCGTTGGCTACTCCTTTTATGAACATTGCGGAAATCGGATAAGCAATGCAAACGGTGATAAACATAACCACCGAATTGACTGTTGTACCGCAGCAAACGGAGATAAGTCCGTATGCAGAAATGCTCGCAAGAGTTCCTAAAAGCAGTTTTACGTATATGTCAATTGCCTCATTGACTATCGGCTGACCTAAGCAAGCCGAAATTATAAATATAATTCCCAAAAAGAACATTGCAGGTACAAGCGTAAATAGAAATGCTGACGCTGATTTTGAAGTAAACAGCATTATTCTGCTTATCGGAAGCGCACCGTACAGGTCTGCCTTGCGCTTATTGTGCAAATATGAATAAACTTTTACTGTATAGATGATTGCAAATATTATAGTCAGCAAGTAAACTACCTGAGAGGCAGCAACCTGGAAAAATCTTACTGATGCTGCAACTACGTCAGTTGTATTTGGAACCACGCTAAACGAAGAATAATATAAATCATAAGCAGTATTATTCTGTGAATAAAATCCGACTACAAGGCAAAGCGTCAGAATAATAGTTGTGAAAACGGTTGCCAATATAGCATAAACCGCCATTGTTCCGGTACAGGACTTTAAGTCCCATTTAAAAACGGAGTATGCCTGCTTTAGCTTTTCTTTAAAGGATACTGTTGACGTCATAGCCTGCTTCCCCCATTTCACTAATAAATATTTCTTCAAGAGTGAGCGGCATAGCCGAAACATACGCAGGATTAAGCGCATTGAGCTGCGGCATAAAATCTTCTTCCGTTCCTCTGATTGTTACATTGAATACATTTCCGTTCTGCCACACATTCACAACGTCAATTCCCTCAAAAATGTTTGGTACTTCGGGAATCTGTGAGAACGCAACCTGAACCTTTCTGAAGCAAAGCCTTAATGAGTCTATTTCACGCTCCATAAGCATCTTTCCTCTGTGCATAAGGCAGATTCTGTCGCACAAATCCTCAAGCTCACGCAGGTTGTGCGAGGCTATGATAACAGTCATACTATGCTCAGACACCTGTTCGATAAGTATTTTCTTTAACAGATGACGAACGACCGGATCAAGTCCGTCAAAAATTTCGTCAAGGAAAAGATATTTCGGACAGGTTGACAAAGCAAGAATAAGCGCCGCTTGACGCTGCATACCCTTTGACATATTGATTATTTTTGCATCACGCTTAATCGGGAAAACCGAGCAAAACCGGTTGAATTGCTCCTCGTTCCAGTTTGGGTATAGATTTCTGTAAAGATAAGCGGTGCTGTTAATTGTGCTGTTGTTATAAAAATACGGAAAGTCGGGAATAAAGTAGCACTCACCCTTTGCCGCAGGATTGTCAAAAAGCTTTTTTCCTCCTACAAGAACTTCTCCGTCGTCGGGCTGATACACCCCCGATAAAAGTCTTAACAGGGTTGACTTACCGCTGCCGTTACTGCCTACAAGACCAACGACAGAGCCGTCGTTTATTGCAAGGCTCATATTATCAACAGCAATAACTTTGCCAAACCTCTTTGTTAGATTTTTTAACTCGATCAAAATTTTACCTCCTTTTAAGGAATACAAGTAAGCTGCACACCTTTGCACTGCATTTACTGTGCGGTGATAAACTGCACGCACAATTATAATATGCAATTAAACTGTGCATTAAGTCATATAAGGACTAATTGCGCTGCGAGGATTTAAAGGTATTTTCAATAATTTCAACCATTTCATTCTTGCCCACTCCAAACAAGCAGGCATTTTTAGCTGCCTCTTTAAAATTATCAAGCGCAATCATTTTTTTGGCGTTGCTCTCTGTAAGCTTGTCGGTAAGGAAACTGCCGCGGCCTACCGTGGAAAAAATGTACCCCTGACTTTCAAGCTCTCTGTACGCCTTTGCAACAGTGTTTGGGTTTATTCCGAGCTGTGTGGCAAGAATCCTTACAGGCGGAAGTTTATCTCCGGATTTGAATACTCCTGCCGAGGCTAACTTAATTATGTTCGTACAGAGCTGTTCATAAATAGGAACTCTTGAAGCAAAATCGATTTGAAACATAATTAACCCCCTTTGATATATTGTATTAATGGTTTTAGTACACTTTTATAATAATACAAAACTACCGCAGTGTCAACTGTTTTGCGTGTTTTTGATAAAATAATATTATTTTTTGTCTTAATTTTCGATAGGTTTATTACGGCAAAAATTTTATAAAACCACTTGAAAAAAACGTCAAATGGTGTTATCATAGAGAAAATAACGCATTGACGGAAAAAGTAGCATTCAATGCGTACCGCCAAAGAGAATATGCGCCTTGGCTGTAAGCGCATTGCGGTGCCTGTAATGTGAAGTTCACTCCCGAGCGGTGAAGCTGAAAATTGTATTAGGCTTCAACGGTTGACACCGTTATATGTCAAGGAAGTGTTTGCTTCTAATTGATGCAAAAATCAGGGTGGTACCGCGGATTATTTCGTCCCTGCGTAGTTTTTACGCAGGGGCTTTTTTATTAACTTTTAACGGAGGTATTTATGGACAAAATTGCTGTTTTAAAAGAAGAAATTACAAAAAAGCTTTCTGAAACTGCCGACCTTTTCGACCTTGATAAAATCAGGGTTGCTTATCTCGGCAAAAAGGGCAGTATTACTGCCTTGCTAAAGGGAATGAAGGATCTTTCACCCGAAGAAAGAAAGTCCTTTGGCGCAGAGGTAAATAAGCTAAAAACCTTTGCCGCTGAAAAAATTGAAGAAAAAATTACTGAGCTTAAAGAAAAGGAAGTTGAGCGTGAAATTGCGTCAATGCCGCAGTTTGACATCACCACTCCTGTTGACCTTTCAAGAGGTTCTTATCACCCGATTACTCTTGTTCAGCGTCAGTGTGAGGCAATCTTTAAATCAATGGGATTTACCGTTGAGGACTACCAAGAGGTTGTAACCGACTACGAATGCTTTGAGTCGCTCAATATTCCCAAACACCACCCTGCACGTGATATGCAGGACACTTACTACCTTGAAAACGGTCAGCTTTTAAAATCGCAGACTTCTGCCGCACAGAACGCTATTCTCAAAAAATACGGCAAAAACCTTATTGAAAACGGAGTACCGATTAAGGCTATCTTCCCCGGAAGATGCTTTCGAAATGAAGCGACCGACGCCTGTCACGAAAACACCTTCTTCCAGATGGAGGGCGTTATGGTTGATAAGGACATTTCAATTTCAAACCTCATTTTCTTTATGAAAACAATGCTTTCCGAGGTATTCAGAAAAGACATCAAGGTTCGTCTTCGCCCCGGTTTCTTCCCGTTTGTGGAACCGGGTTTTGAGCTTGACATAAGCTGTCTTATCTGCGGCGGTGACGGCTGTCCGTCCTGTAAACACAGCGGCTGGCTTGAGCTTTGCCCCTGCGGAATGATTCATCCGAATGTTTTAAAAGAGGGCGGAATTGACCCCGAAGAGTACACAGGCTTTGCGTTTGGTCTTGGCCTTACAAGACTTGCAATGATGAAGTACGGAATTAAAGACATCAGAGATTTAAACAGCGGAAGCCTAAGAGCGCTTTCACAGTTTACCGATGATGAATAAGGAGGGTATATAATATGTTTTTATCAATGAACTGGATTCAAGATTTTGTTGACCTAAGCGGTCTTGACAAACTTGAGCTTATTCACAAGTTTTCTCTTTCAACTGCCGAAGTTGAAAACGAGATTTTCCATAAAGGCTCGGACATAAGCGGAATTGTTGTTGCTGAAATCAAGTCGGTTGAAGAGCACCCCGATTCTAAAAAACTTCATCTTTTAAAGGTTGACGCAGGAAACGGCGAGCTTACAGACGTTGTGTGCGGTGCTCCGAACGTAAGAGTAGGTATGAAAACCGCCTTTGCACAGCTTGGCGCAAAAATCGGTGATATTACAATTGCTCCCCGTCCGCTTGCAGGCTTTACTTCAAACGGAATGTGCTGTAGTGAAGCTGAAATCGGAATTTCCGACGACAATTCGGGTATTATGGATATTACCGACGACGTTGCAAACGGAACAGACATCAAGGATATTTATGAAGTTGACGATATTGTGTTCGAGGTTGACAATAAATCTCTTACAAACCGTCCCGACCTTTGGGGACACTATGGCATTGCAAGAGAATTTGCTTCCCTTGCAGGCAGAGAATTAAAGCCTCTTGACGTTGAAGATTTAAAGGCTTACGATGAACTCAAAAAAATAGATATGAAAATTGAAGACGACCTCTGTCAGCGTTACAGCTGCTTACAGGTTGAAAACATCAAGAGAAACATAAGTCCTGTTAATATGAGAATAAGGCTATATTACTGCGGTATGAGAGGAATCAACTTCCTTGCCGATTTAACAAACTACCTTATGCTCGAAATGGGACAGCCTATGCACGCATTTGACTCACGTAAGGTTGAAAAAATCAGAATCAAGCGTTTTGACAAGCCGTTTGTTTTCCGCACACTTGACGGAATTGACCGCAACATTGACGAAAACACGCTGATGATTTGCAACGATAACACCCCCGTTGCAATTGCAGGAATTATGGGTGGTCTTGATTCGGAAATTGTTGACGACACCACTACTCTTACGCTTGAATCAGCCACATTCAACGCTGTATCAATCCGTAAATCTACTGTTCGCCTTGCTCACCGCACCGACGCTTCAATGCGTTACGAAAAGTGCCTTGACCCCGAAATGACTGACGTTGCAATTGCAAGATTCTTGTATCTTCTCAAAAAGTACGACAGCGACGTAAAGGTTGTATCTTCACTGACCGACGAATACGCTTTTCACTATGACACCGTTACACTTGGCTTTGACAAGAAGTTTGTTGACCGTTACACGGGAATTGAAATTGACAACGATACAATTGTAAAAACCCTCACAAGCCTTGGCTTTAAGGTAACGCTTGACAACAACAATTTCTCGGTTGTTGTTCCGTCATGGAGAGCAACGAAGGACGTTACACTCAAGGCTGACATCATCGAGGAAATTACAAGAATTTACGGTTACGACAACTTTGATATTAACACAACCCGTTCTCCTCTTTACCCCGTCAGAGTTGACGCTGTTAAGAGCAACGAGGACAAAATTAAAGATATTCTTGTAAAGAAATATAATCTTCACGAACTTCATTCCTATGTATGGGCATACAACGATGAATTGAAAGCACTTAATATTCCCGTTGAGAATAATATTAAGCTCGCCAACGCAACTAACCCAAATATTGAAACAATCAGAAATTCAATCATTCCCACTCAGCTTTGTCAGGTTAAGACAAATGCCTCCTACTCCCCCGACTTTGGCATTTTTGAAATCGGACGTGTTGTAAACGGCATTGACAAAAACAACCTCTGTATTGAAAACAAAAAGCTTGCAGTTACGCTTTTCAGCAAGACCAAGGACATTAAGACGCTTTATTTTGAATTAAGAGATATGCTTGCAGTAATCACAAACGACTTAAAACACGAAACACTTTCATTCAAAAAAGCAGAACCTGCACACAGCTATGAGCACCCAATAAACCTCAACGCAATTATGATTGGAGAAAAAGAAATTGGCACAATGGGAATTGTTCACCCTGTTGTCGGCAAGAAGATTGACAAAAAGGCAAGCATTGTATTTGCCGAAATCGATATGAGCGAATTTACACAGGCTGAAAATTGTGCAATCGTTTACGAAGAACCCTCAAAGTTTCCGCCGATGGATTACGACATAAGCCTTGAAATTCCCAGCGGAGTATTCTACAGCGATCTTGCTGAATGCTGGAAAAACGAAGGTAGTGCAATTCTTAAAAACACAAAGATTATTGACACCTATGACACTGAAACCGTCCACAGCTTAACCGTAAGATTTGAATTTTCGTCAAACAGCAGAACGCTCTCATCAAACGAAGTCCAAGAGATTATGGACAAGGTTATTGCAAATCTTGAAAAGCTCGGTGTAAAGTTAAGAAACGCATAATATATCAACAAACAAGGGACGTCAGCTCGCCCCTTGTTCTTTTTCCAAAAATAAAACTGTATTTTATAACCATTTTATTTAAAATGCTTGAAATTTGCTTTGGAATATATTATAATAGACAAATAGGAGGTGTTTCAGTATGTTGGACAAGACAATGATTTTCTCACTCGGCGAGGAAAAGGATGACCAGATTAAGACAAGTCTTACTATTGTTTATGATGCACTCAGAAAAAAGGGTTACAATCCGATTAACCAGATTGTAGGCTATATTCTGAGCGAGGATCCTACTTATATTACAACGTACAACAATGCTCGTAACATAATAAGTAAAATTGACCGTGACGACTTACTTGAAGCACTGGTAAAATCATACCTCAATGTTTAAGAAAGGATGATGCCTTGTGGCAGATACCAAAAAACAGGCACAGGAATTTCCTACCTACAAGGGCAAACCGCTTGTGCGCTGCGGAGATGAGATTTACTACGGCAATATGGAAGAACCGTATGTTATAAGAATGCAGATTAAATCCAAAAAGGAAGTCAACGGCAACGAGCTTCCTGATAAGGTAACAGTTCAGCTTATGGCTACCGACCCTTATCTTTCACCAAGAAAACAGCTTATCAAGTCAAGCGAGAAAAAAGGTATGTTTCTTGCAATGGATATTGCGGACATCTGGCTTGAAAGAGCACTTGCTAATAAAATATAATTTTCTGCTTTTCTCTATCTAACAATAATGCATTAAAAAACTGGCTTTGATTTTTCAAAGTCAGTTTTTGTTTTTATACACATTTATTAATTACAGTAAGCCTTTCTGCTTTGTATATTCATCATACAAAGTTTCTGAAATTGACATTTTTCTGATAATATTCTTAACGGTAATGTCAAGACCGGTGTTTTCGCTGTAATCGGCAGGATAAATATAGTCCACTCTGCCCCTTTTCAGCAAATCCTCAACCTTACTGTCTTTGTTCTGATAAACAGCTATTGAGTAACCGCCGTATGCCTTCATCATCTTCATACACGGAACGTCCGAAAGTCCGTCTCCTATGTAAATCATATTGCAAAACGGCACTCGCTTGCTGTCATCGGGCATAGAGCGGTTGAGGTCGTTATCGTTAGCAACATCAAGCACGCCTTTATTGATTCTGTAAACAAACTGGGTTTTGTTGGTGTAATTTACGTCAGTTTTCGGCCACACTCCGTTGCCGTTTTCGTCATACAGAAACTCGCAGGCAAAAATACTTTTGAAGCATTCGCTTATCGTTGTGCCCTCAATAATCTCTTTCATTCCAGAAGATATTACGTAATGCTCAATCTGCATACCGTTGGCTCTGCCAAATTCATTAATTCGGTCAAACCAATCCTCTACCCCTTTGAAAAGTTCTACATTCTTCCCCATTTCAACGAGATTTCGACGCAGAAGAGGAATGTTCTTGTCCTTAGAAATTTTGACCATTGCATACATATACGCAAGAATCGAATCCATATGCTCACGCTGACCAAGTGAATTTGCATACTGCCAAAATTCCTTTTCAGTCATTCCCAAGCTCGGAATAAAGCTGTAATCCTGCATATCCTTGGTACACAGCGTTCGGTCAAAGTCATACATAATTGCAACAATAGGTAAATCGCACATTGACAAACACTCCTGAAACTGCATATAAATCGTATTATTTATTCAGCTGATGTTTCACTGACACCCGACGAAACATTCTGCGTTTTCTGCGAAGAATAGGTTGTAACGTCAATAGACTCAATAACAACATTCTCAACAGGTTTGTTGTCATCATCTACCTTGACTACAGCAATCTTATCAATAACGTCCATTCCGTCTATCACCTGTGCAAAAACAGTGTGACCTCTGTCTACTGCATTATATGCGCCATCAAGATACGGATTACCTCCGTTTACTTCATAAAGAGAACGAACTTCATTAGATACTATGTCGGTATCATAGCAATTGTTTCCGTTTTTCTGAATAAAAGCAGAAAGAAGATCTGAATCCTTATAGTTTAAAAGCTGAGTTTTAACGGAATCCCACAGGTTTTCAAAGCTTGACCAACCGCCGTTATTTTCAAAAGCCTCTGCGCTCGTCTGATTAACAAAAAACTGACTACCGTTTTCATCCTGAGCAGAATTAGCCATTGAAACAGCGCCTCTTATGTTAAACAGCTTGTCGCAGAATTCATCTTCAAATTCCGTACCGTAAGAGCTTATACCATTCGGAGCGTTTTCATCATTTCCGCAATGACCGCCCTGTACGATAAAATCCCTTATAACTCTATGAAAAGTTGTGTTGTTATATTTCCCCTCTTTTGCAAGGTTAATAAAATTAGTAACCGTCTTTGGCGCTTGTTCAGGGAAAAATTTCATTGTAAAATCGCCGAGCGAGGTATGAACCACTGCAATAGTATCACCCTCATTTGGCATATCAAGCTGAAATCCGACTTTGTTTTCGGTATCATATAAAATATTCGGTTCAATTCCGAGTGCGGAAGCGTCAATTCCAAGACTTTCAAGCGCACCGACTGCCGTTGCTTCATCAGCAGTACTTGCAGTGAGTGGCAATGTTGTTGCAACTTCATCGCTTGTTGCAGGCTGTGTTTTTCCGTTTTCGCATCCTGTAAACGAAATAGCTGAAGAAATACAAATCAAAGCGCATAAAACAACGCCAGAAAGCTTTCTGAACTTATTCGTATTCATATTCTGTTTCCTTTCCGGATTATATTCTAAAACACACAAGTTTATTTTAACATAAATGCTTTAAAATTGCAAGTTTGCGCAAATTTTGCAGGTATTGTGCATATTGAAAATGTAATAAAACGCTTCGTTTGTTCATATGTTTATTTGTAACCAAATATTACGGAGGTTTTAAAATGTCAGAATATTTACCCGAGGGAAAACTCATTTCTGAACAGGAGAACATAAATATTATTCATTCACAGCAGCTTTTGTACGAGGCTATGTGCGACAAAAAAATACTTGAAGCAAAAGCCTTTATGTGTGATTCAAACCACAACCTTATTGTCAATCTCGGCTCAATGAAGGGGGTAATCCCCCGTGAGGATGGAGCAATTGGTATTCGTGAGGGTACTGTGCGTGACATTGCGGTTATTTCACGTGTAAACCGTCCGGTTTGCTTTATAGTGAAAGGATTTGATACAGACGAATACGGTAAAAAATACGCTGTACTTTCAAGAGAAGCTGCACAAAAGCAGTGCCTTGACAACTACATATCAAACCTTGTTTGCGGCGATGTTGTAGACGCAAGAATAACCCATCTTGAAAATTTCGGTGCATTCGCGGACATCGGCTGTGGAATTGTTGCGCTTATGCCGATTGATACAATCTCAGTTTCACGCATTGAACACCCGAGAGAACGTTTTACTGTAGGTATGGATATAAAGGCCATTATCAAGACAATTGAAAACGGAAGAATAAGCCTGAGCCACAAGGAGCTTCTCGGCACGTGGGAAGAGAATGCCGCCAATTTCACGCCGGGTGAAACAGTTTCGGGAATTGTGAGAAGTGTGGAAAACTACGGTGCTTTTGTGGAGCTTTCGCCAAACCTTGCAGGCCTTGCAGAATGTAAAGAAGGAGTAAAAGCAGGGCAGCAGGCAAGTGTGTACATAAAAAGTATCTTACCTGAAAAAATGAAAATCAAACTTATAATAATAGATACCTTTGATTACAAATATAATCCTCAAAAACCGCAGTATTATTATTCCGACAACCACATTAAAACATTTACCTATTCACCTCACAACTGCTCAAGACGAATAGAAACAATTTTTTAGGTTGACACAAAATTACTCCAATGATATGATAATATTATATTATTTATTAAGGAGTAAGCTATGGGATTAACTGAAATACTTTTAATTGTTTTGAGCAGCGCAGCGCTGATAGTAGGAATAATATGTGCTGTTCTGATTCTTAAAAAAGACAATAGCAGTAAGCAAATAAGCCCTGATGAATTTTCAAGCATAGTAAGAAATGAAATCGGCAGGCAAATGAGTACACAAAGGCAGGAGCTTTCTTCTCAAATGCAGAGCACTGTTAAAAATATGGGCGATATGATTTCTGCAAACCAAACGGAAAAAATGTCACAGCTTGAGGAAAGAATTAAAACTTTCTCACTTGAAAATGAGCAAAAGCTTGAGAACATCAGGCATTCCGTTGAAAAAAGGCTTGAATATCTGCAAAGCGACAACAACCGTCAGCTTGAAAAAATGAGAGAAACAGTTGACGAGAAGCTTCAAAAAACACTTGAGGAAAAGATGAATAAGTCATTCTCGCTTGTCAACGAACGTCTTGAACAGGTTTACAAGGGACTCGGCGAAATGCAGAATCTTGCTGTCGGCGTAGGCGACCTGAAAAAAGTTCTTTCAAACGTGAAAACAAGAGGAATTCTTGGCGAAATCCAGCTAAAAAGCATTTTGTCCGAAATACTCTCTCCTGAGCAGTATGAAGAAAATATTGCCACAAAAAAGGGTTCAAAAAATGTTGTAGAGTTTGCAATCAAACTTCCTGCTGATGATGACGGCGTTGTTTATCTCCCTATTGACTCAAAATTTCCGGGTGATACATATGCAAACCTGCGTGACGCTATCGAAAAAGGCAGCAAAGATGAAATTGACTCAGCCGTAAAGATTCTTATTTCAAGAATAAAGAGCGAAGCAAAAGATATTCACGACAAATACATTGACCCTCCGAATACCACTGAATTTGCAATTATGTTTTTGCCGTTTGAGGGTTTGTACAGCGAGGTTGTTAACCGCGGTCTTGTTGAAATTTTACAGCGTGAATACAAGGTAAACATCGCAGGTCCGAGTACTATGGCGGCTCTGCTGAATTCACTGCAAATGGGATTTAAAACCTTGGCTGTTCAAAAACGCAGTGCAGAGGTTTGGGAAGTTTTAGGCGGAGTAAAACAGGAATTTGACAAATTTAATGATGTTCTTGTTCTTACTCAGCAACGTCTTGACCAGGCAAACAAGGAGCTTGACAAACTTGTCGGTGTAAGAACAAGGCAAATTCAGCGCAAGCTTAAAAACATTCAATCTCCAACAGCATCTATCAGCGAATTTTCCGAAATAGAATAATATTACATATAGAGAAGGTGAGCAACATTTTTGATTGCCCACCTTTTTTATATTTCAGATTCAAAGTTTTTAAATGTCATACATATGACTTGCCTATATCTTGTTATTTTTCAATTTCAGTAATTATTCAAAACTTGTATATGGCATTTGTCTTATCATTTCGCCAATATCCAAATGGCGGGTTTTAAATGCGTATCTCATAATATAAACAAATTTTCTCTCCTGCACACCATCTTTATAAAAAATGTATGTGCGCCCGTTGGATGTTTCCTCTTTAACACGGGTAAAATACTTTTTTGGCAAGGTATAGCTTTCTTTATTTGTATTGATAACAACGCAATCTGCTGTAAACCCAACCGATATTACGATGTTTTGATAGTATTTAAGTAAAAGAATTTCAAGTACTGCAAAAGACATCATAATAATCAGGCTCAGAATAAATAGCGTGATAAAACCCTCTTCAGCCAAATAGGTGCATACTAATAGTACCGACAAAATACCTGCTAAAAACACGTCTGCAATTACAACTGCAATTTTAAAAATTTTATAAAAAATACTAATTTCTTTCATATATTACATTTAACCTTTTTCGATTTACAATACAAGTTTATGGATGATTTACTATTTTTAAATATATGCAAAAGGGTTGCTTCCGTAAACAATGATTCCTGTTTTATATTTTCTTTATTTTAATCAGACTCCAACAAAACAATATAACGTATCAAATTTCTTTGCAAGTCAACTTCTCTATTCGAATTTGAAGTGCTGCAATCTGGGATATAGCTATAAAAGGGCTGACCAATTCAGGTCAGCCCTTAAAAAGTACGATTACATTAGAATCAAAACATTTCTCTCTTGCGGAGTACAAACATTACACATGTAGCACCAACAAGGATTGAAAGAATAATTACTGCAAGTGATGTATCTCCGGTCTGAACAGCGCTGTTGCCGCCGTTAGATGATGGTGGAGTATCAACTGTAGAATTTGAAGTTGTTGTAGATCCTGTTGCTGATGTCGAATCAGTTGCGGCAGGTTCTACAGGCTCCGTTGTTTCTGGCTCTACAGGAACCGTTGTGTCAGGCTCTACAGGAGCTGTTGTATCAGGCTCTACGGGAACCGTTGTGTCAGGCTCTACAGGAGCTGTTGTATCAGGCTCTACTGGAGATGTCGTATCAGGCTCTACGGGAACCGTTGTGTCAGGCTCTACAGGAGCTGTTGTATCAG
>CANBJR010000019.1 GCA_947369085.1 uncultured Clostridia bacterium
GTTTTCATCATCAAGTATTTTTTGCTGGCTGTTCCTAATCTCCTTAATCTTTTTAGCGTATCTTGTGTTTTCTTCCTCTTCAGCCTGTTCTTTCTCGTTTAAAAGCCTTGTTCTCTCATTCATTTTAAGAGATTCATTCATTGTTGAATTATTGACTTCTTTCAGCTTTTCTTCGTAATCGTCTTGAATATCACCTAACCTTGCTGTATGTTCCCATTCCTCGTTATATTCTTCCTGATTTAACTTTTTTAATTCATCAGTTGACTCTTTAAGCACATCGGCACGGTCATAATAACCCTGTTGCAATATAGCAAGAGTATCACCGGCTTCTTTGTTGGCGGCATCAATAGCATCCTGATACCTTTTTTCAGCCGCTTCTACGTCAGCCTTATGCTCTTTTTCTGAATATTCAGAATCAGTCTGCAACCTCAAATCTAACAGTGCAACTTCTTCGGTATACTGCTCATAAGCCTTATCAATAACAGCAGTACGTGTTTCTTCTGCTGAATTAACAAGTTTTTGTGAACGCTGTGTATATTCTTCAAGTGAAATTCCAGAAGCGTCATTAAGTGCCTTTGCCTGAGTGGTAACAACACCCTGTTTTGCTTCTTCAAGCGCAAGCTCCTGCTCTGAAAGCTCGTGCATTTTCTGAAACAGTTCATCTAACCTTTGAATTTCACTGCCAGTAAGTTCTCTTCTCTCATCAGCGGCTTTGCGAGCTATTTCTGTAATTTCACCCTGAACAGAATCCATATTATCTGCGAGGGCTTGCTTTTCATCATCAGATATTAATATCTTCTCATTGAAATTATCAAAAATACTTCCTGAATTTTCAATTTCAGTATAGAAGTCTGAAAATTTATTGCCTATTTCTTCGTAAGAACTACCGAGGTTTTCATTTGCAGTTGCCAACTCTTCCTGTGCCTGCTTCAATTCATCAGTAGCAGAAGTACCCTCGCCCATAGTCATGGACATTGCGCCTATTCCTGCGGCTAAAGCGGCAACAGCAGTAATGACAATTCCTATAGGGTTCGCATTCATAGCGGCATTCCAAGCGTATTGCGCCGCTGTTGCAAGCGTGATTTCTCCCGTCAACGCACCTACGGCAATTTGCTTTAGAGTGATTGTTCCAAGAGATGCGGCTTCGGCAAGGCTCTCCGCTGTGACTGCAGCTGTATGAGCAGAAATCAACGAAGTAATTGTTGAAATAATTTTCCAGCTTTTGTAAGCCGTATAAACTGAAACTGCAAGCGGAAGTAATTTATCAAGATTATTGGCAACCAAATCTACAACCTTTGCAAGCGGAGGCAATACCGCTTTCGCAAGATTTGTAGCTACCTTTGCAAGGTTAGATAAAACTGTTTTTACGGTGTTGATTGCCCTTCTGATGCCGCCGTCCTCAAAGGACTTTTTAATGGTATTTACAGCCTCTTTAACAGGCTTTTGAATTTCGGAGGGTAACAGCTTTACAAGATTATCTACTATAGCTGATATGATAGTTTTTGCGGCAGTAATAAGCTTCGGAGCAGCATTTGTAACACCGCTGATAATTGTTTCAATTATCTTTACAGCCGCAGAAGCGAGCTTGTCGGAATTTTTTGCAACACCATCAACAAAGGACTGAATAAATTTAATTGCGGCATCAACCATTTTCGGAGCAGCTTCAGCCGCCTTTACTGCAAGCTCGCCGAATATATCGCCAGCCTCTTCAATTAAGCCTGTCAATCCGCCGTCTGTAAACGCCTCGGTCAGACGGTTTACATATCCCTGCGCTTCAATAGCCGCATCTTTCAGCGGAGCTTGCATACCTTCGTAAATCTCAATGCCTAATCCCTCAAGAGCAGATTTCAGAATTGTTATTTGTCCCTGAAGGTTGTCCTGCATAGTGTCAGCCATTGACTGTGCCGCACCGTCAGCATTATTGATATTCTCGGTAAGTTTCTTAAAATCGCTGTCGCTTGCGTTTACAATTGCAAGCATACCGGACATTGCTTCTTTTCCGAACAAGGTGCTTGCCGCTGCAGTCTGCTCTGTTTCGGAAAGACCGCCGAATTTCTCACGGAGCTGCTTCAGCACATCAATAAGCGGCAAAGCATTGCCCTCTGTGTCAGATATGGAGATTCCGTATTTCTCCATAACCTCAGCCATCTGTTGTGTAGGTGAAGCAAGGTTTGACAGAGCTGTTTTAAGGCTTGTACCTGCCATACTTCCTTTTACAGATGCATTAGCCATCAGTCCAAGGGCAAGGGAAACATCTTCAACGGAATATCCCATAGTGCCTGCAAGCGGTGCAACGTACTTAAAGCTTTCACCGAGCATTGATACATTTGTGTTCGCAGAACTTGAAGCCTTTGCAAGCACATCAGCGAAATGCGTGCTGTCGGAAGCTTTCAGCCCGAAAGCTGTAAGCGCATCCGTTACAATATCGGAAGTCGTTGCAAGGTCAAGACCGTCAGCGGCGGCAAGTGACATAATACCGTCAATACCATCAAGCATTGATTTTGTGTCCCAGCCTGCCATAGCCATATACTGTAAGGCTTCTGCCGACTCGGAAGCAGAAAACTTTGTTTTCGCTCCCATTTCTTTTGCTTTGTCGGTTAATGACTGCAAGTCCTTACCTGTTGAGCCGCTTATTGCAGATACCTTTGACATAGCGGCTTCAAATGACGAACCGACCGTTGCCGCCGCTGTTCCGCCTGCGGCAATGCCTGCCGTAACAGCAGCAAAGGCTGTTGTCATTGCAGAAACGCCCTTGCTTGCTATGGACTTCATCTTTTCAACGCCGCTGCTAAAACCGCCTGTGTCAACTTTGGTATCAATTTTAATAGAGCCATCATATGCCAATTCTCTCACCACCCTTGTGTTGTGAGGTCATCGGCACATAATGGCTCTACTTGACCTTATTTATTATTGATAATAATTTCAAACCGCTTTTTGCAGTTGCGCCCTTTGCAGTAAACAAAAACGCCCTTACACTTCGACTTTTCGTCAAAGTATATGGGCATTTCATAACCGCAGTGTGGGCATTTGACTTTTATTTTGTTTTTCATTGTAAACGCATTCCAATAACTCGTATGTTATCTTTTATTGTTTCTGTGATTCTGACAGAACTTCCTGTATAATCAATTTCATCTACCATATAATGCGCAAGAATATCTATTTGATCATCGAAAGGAATGTTGAACACATCCGATTGTAAAGCTTGTTGAAGAACATAGTAGCATTCATCCTCGCCGCCGTTAGTAACAAACGAAAGAGTAATGTTATTTCCATAGTCACTGAAACCGATACGAACACTAATATTATCTGACTCGGTTGCTTCAAGAAAAGCTATTGTTTCGCCAATAGATTCAACCTTGAAACTTACATTTTTTATAGAAAAATCATTAGCAATCTTATCAGCAAATTCATTGTTCGTCATACTATTTAGGTCAATAGTATCAACTTGAGTTTCAGGCTCAGAGATTGTTTCTTCAATATATATTGCAGTAGTAGATGAATTTTCTGAACTTTGTTCTTTGCTTTCATTTGCTCCGCACGCTGAACAAACAACTGCCATTGATAAAACCATAATTAATGCTAAAACCTTTTTCATAATACCACCTCGTGAATTAATATAACTTCAACAAAATTATACAAAAATCACAAAAGATTGTCAATCGGTTCGCCGTTAATTAATGCGTCCTCAATCGCCGTAATCCTCTGCTGCTCTTCTTTCTTGACAGGGAGCTTGTAGTGCTTTTTCATTTTCTGATAAAAAGCTTTCTGTGCCGCAGACATTTTTGAATTGATTTCAATTGCACGGTAACCCAGAATTTTTACAAACTCGGTGTTTTCAGAGAGCGACAGCATAAGAGCGTGGAACTTCCACCAATGCAGATTAGCTTTATTGAGGTCAATATGGTACTGCTCCATAAAAGCCGCACAGATATAACCGTCGTCATAATCATAATCAAAGATTTTCTTTGAAGAACCGCTGCCTTTCTGCTCGGGTTTTCCGCACCGATAAAACCACAGAATTTGCTCTGTAGTCTCTTCATCGGCACGGTCAGGCGGTATTTTTGACATAAAAATTAGCTTTTTTATGTCAAGAAGAGTTGCTTTACTGTCCTCGACTTCATCTGATAAAAGCATTTCGAATTTGAGCCAGACGCTGTAATCCGTGTTAATTTTGTATTCAGTCCCGGCAATAATCAGACTTTCTGGGACTGAATCTGTAAGCATATTCATCAGCTTTTATTATTGATATTGACTACCTGCGGACGATTGTTGTAATGCTTTTTCTTTTTGCCCTTATTCTGAATCCTGCGCTGCTGACGGTTTCCAAATTTTGCCTTATACTGTCCGGCAACCTTTTTTTCAAGGTTATTCACCTCAATAACAACAGCTTCATAAGCATTAAGGCAGGTTGTAAGATTGACCGACTCACCGAAAACCTTTTTAGCCGTACCCTCGCCGAAAACATCTTCAAAAAATTCAAACACAGCTTCGCACTGTATTCTTATGAGTTCAGAGCGGCGTTTTCCGTTGATGTCAAGATTATTCATTTTTTTGGCAACCCTATCGTGAGCCGCCTCGTAATTCTCCATAACAAGTGCGTCCGAAACGTCAAGATCAGGAAGTTCTACGTTATTAACAATCATAATTATACCTCCGTTTTAGCAGTAAAGGTTTTTGTTGATGTGTCAAAAGTGCCTTCTATAGGATCGCCTTTACCAAGGAAGTTGCCTGTGCAGCCCATTTCACCATCGTCATTGGTAAATGAAGCTACTTCAATTGCAATCTTGAATTTACGGGCGTGATATGTAGTTCCTGATGAACCCTCTTTCTGGTCAAGATCAACAATAACGTAATCGGTTTCGGCATCCTCGCCAACAAGCTGTTTCTCGCCGATATTCACGATAAAATTGATTGCTCCCTGTTCGCGGATCTGGTCAATATCGAATGCAGTTGTCCAGTCGTATCCGCTTATAGATTTTGTAGCGGATTTATCGCAAACATATTTACGGCTCTTTGTCTGAGCTGCCGGGTTTTCATCAAGCGTTTTTGCGCCTATTCCGAGCAGATAAAAGGCAGCTGATTCGCCTTCTCCGCAGTTCAGGTAATTAGCCTGCATTCTTCTTTGTCTTATAACTTCGGACATTTAATTTACCTCCTGTGTCTTTTTAATATAAACAAGTTGGCACTGTATCTGATACCGTGCCGTTTGTGTATCATTGTCCATAACGTAGCCGCTTGACAGCACCTTGACTGACTGCGCTGTGCAGTTTTCAGGGAGCTTTGGCAGTCTGCCGTTAATGTTCTGCTCCGCAATCCATTCTTCGAGCCTCTCGAAAAACTCAAGGTTAGCCATATTGAGAACTTCGTCCGAGCTGTAATGCTCACGTCCGGCAAAAATGAAAAGATACTGACATTTTGCCGAACCGTCAACATAAGACTTAATAATCGGATTGCAGGGGACTACTTCAAGGCAGTAGTTTTCAGGTTCTTCGTCAAGATAATCGACATTAAGCTCATTATCGGAGTTCAGAACCTCACAATCGGCAAACCATTTGAACAATGATTTTATGATGGTTTCTTTTTTCATTATTTTCCTCCGGCTTTTTCTTTCGCCGTTTTCAAAATATCCTGCAGATGGTCGGCTTTCATACGCTCAAACCAGTACTTGCCACGAAGGCATTTATAGTTATGACTGTTGTGTTTTGTCGTTCCTTGCTTTCCCTTACCTTGATTGTGATAATACTGTTCATGTGCGTAAGGAGCATTGTAAACCACCTCGCCATTGCCGATTTTCGTACCTAAAACACCGCTTTTCTTCAAAAAGCCCGTGCGGAATGGCACATAAGGGTCAGAGCGGCGAAGGACTTCGCTGTCAATAGCTTTCTGCACCTTGCCGCACGGATCAAGTCCACGGTCTTTAAGCATTGTTTCGGTAGTATTAAACAGGCATTTAATAATCATTTAACCACCAGCTTTATATGCTGAGAAAAGGGTGATGCGCTCAAATTCTCCGTTACGGATACAATTTCAAGCGCATCAAAATTTTTGATTATATCTGCAGAGCTTGAAACATCAACGTCAACAATGCCCTTAACAATATAATCGCCTTTCTTGAGCGTGAAGCAGTTGAAAGTTTCCTCAACAGGCAAAGCCTTGTAGGTCGATTTGTCAACGTAATGTACAAGAGCAGCGGCAGGAACACGGATAATACAATCCTCGGCACGCTTGACTTCCTTGTCGACGACAAGGAGCTGATCCGTTCCGTGAAAATTTACGTTTCTCAGCTCGTGCCTGCTCCAGACCTTTTCACGCCCCATCTGCTTACTGCAAAAAAGAGTAATATCGGTATGATTCGTAAACATATCAGCATACCCCCTGATAGAGCAAACCCGTTCCGCTCAGCTCCTGCTTTATAGCCGCAAGCATAGCGCTCTGCTCCTTATACTTCAGCTCATCGGCATCATAGTCCTTGTATGTAACGCTGTATCCGTCCGTATTCTCGGATTTCACGCCCTGTGGAATATTTGCAACGCTTGAGCAAATTTCATAGGAAGCTTCTGCGGCGGCGCAAACTGCGTTTTTGACTTCATCCGTAATTTTCGTAACACGGTGCTGTGTAACGAACTTTACAAGCCTTTCGGCTTTTGCCGAATACTGATTGAACTCCGAGGCAGGTATCAAAGTACCTGCCCAATAATTTACATAATAGTCATATTCTGCATACATTTTAGGACACCTTATGAAAAGTCAACAAGAAGATTTTCATCAAGTTCTTTGATACCATAAATAATATCAAAGCTGATTGTATCCGTTTTTGTGTCGGAGTCATAATCCATAACGACACGCACGCCTAAGCCATTAGCGGATGCAATATATGATTTTGCCGCACCCATAGGTGTTTCAAGATTTCTTGTAACAAGTGCAAGACCGTTACGATGGAAACCGAGAGCGTGCGCCTTATTGATAACCTTAACATCTACGGCTGTATCAATTGTTGCAGGGATATTTTGATCAACCGTGATTGTCCCTGCGCCGCTTGCAAGCGTTACATCAGCCTGAACAGTATAGAGATAACCATCAACAATAAGCTGGTCGCCCTTTTTGATAGTACCTGTTGCAGGAGAACCTCCTGATACTGTAAATTCAGTAGTGTCTGCAGTACCTGTTACCTTGTATTTCGTAACTGTTCCCGGTGTTGTTGACTGATTTTCAGGACAGTTCTGCGACATAAATGTTTCACATGTGTATACCTTGCCGATTTCTGAGTCTTTGAGTGCCTGAGAATCACCTTTATAACACTGCTTTGCAAAGTTATCAAGAGTGTTGTACTTATACAGCGTTGTCGGAGGTAATACAAGGCGACGGTTATTTCTCGGAGCTTTTGAAATATCAAGCGCCTTGCCTACACCTGCAATATCGTCAATTACAGGTGTACTTGATACTGTGGCAGTTTTTGCGGCTTTAGCAATACCTACCGCCAGCAAATCGCTGTCGATAGCCTGAGCAATAGCTGTAAGAGCGGGTTCTACTACCTGCTTTGAGAAGTCTTTAATATCAAGCGTAAGCTGTTTAGATGTAATTTTAACAGTGACATCTCTAAGTCGGTCCAGTTTTACGGTTACCGAACCCTCTGTTATGTCCTGCTGTGTAACCTTTCCTACAAAATTCTTTGCGACAAATTTTGCAGGCTTTCTGATTGTGATTGTGTCGCCAACCTGAACAAATTCATCTGAATAGTCACGATGCACAAGGTTAGCCATTGTCAAATTGCTTTCGAGCACCATAAGCGCTTCGTTAGCAATAACCCGAGGTGTTAAAATTTCATTAGCCATTTAGAGTTCCTTCTTTCTTAATTAGTTCTGCGATATTCCTTATATTCCTCGTAGTTCATTTCGGAAATATCTTTTTTAATCTGTCCAGATTTTGAGCCGGGTGTTGAGCCGCCAAGATTAAGCTTGGGTTCGGGTTCTTCGGATTTGAATAAGAACGGTTTTGCTGTCTTGAGATTTTCAAGCTGTTCCGAAAGTCCTGAAATTGCGCCATCTTCGCCCGGGGCAACGGTTGACATATCAAGGTTTGCTTTGACGGATACAACATCAGCTGCACCCGAATCGGCGATTGCCTTTTCGATTGACTGGTCAAATTTGTAGTCACTAAGTTTCTTTTCTCCGTCAGCCTGCGCCTGCTCAAGCTTTGACTTCCACTCGGGGTCATAGTCGGCAAGACTGGCATTTGCCGTTTCAAGCTGTCTTGAAATATCGTCATACTTGTTTTTGTCAACGTATTTACCATCAGCAAGGTTGCCGAGTTTTACGTCAGATGACTGGTTGACTTTTTCTGCGAACTGGTCAAATGTAAGTGCTTCGCCACCAAATAAGGCTTTGAGCATTTCCATTAATTCCATAGGGTTTACCTCCTGTTTAATAATTTTTGAAATTGTGTGTTGACATTTAAAGGTCTGTCTGACCGTGCGCTTAAAGCTCCGCCGAGCGGTATCGGTGTTTAAAGCTCTCCGACAAGAGCAATATTAAAAGCCCCCGAAAATCGGGAGCTTATAACCTGAAAATATGAAATTGTGGGCAAAAGTAAAAGGAGTATTTGAAATACCCCTTTAAAACCCTTTTAATTTCGTTTAATTTGCATTTAATTGAATTTGTGGTGTAACTTTACATTTTGAATAGAAAATGCGATACAGAGGAAATTTAACTCATTCTTTTTTGTTCAAGAAGAGTATCATATATAAAATACATTTCACGACCCTTTTTATTTACAGTATCATCATTGTCCATTCCTGAATCAACAGTTTCCATAGTTATCTCATCCTGAAAGTCGCTAACATTGTCTACATCAAAATAGACTTTATCGTCTGTTTCTTTGATATTAGTTACCATTTTGTACGCATAGGGAATTTGGGTTTTAAGAAAATCAAAATCTTTTTTCTGTAGAAAGAAAGTCATATGATCACCTACTTCAAATTGACTTGTATTAAATTACCATCGTGAGGATTAACTGTTACACCACACTTATCAGTATAGTGTAAAATGCTGTTGCCATTATGCGTGGATTTTGTTTTTCCGTTAATCAAAGCATCTTTAATATCATTTAACGGCACTCCGTTTCTTGTTCTGTTTTCGTGTTTCGGATCGTTCTTTGTACCGAATACACGTTCAAGAAAATGTTTGCTTTGAGATTTTATTTCAATATTTGCAGAGGTAGTTAGTCCAACAAGTTCATTTTGAACCCTATTATAATATTCTTCGTATTTATCAAAACCCGTTAATGGAGATAACATACCTTTATCAACAGAATTTACATAATTTTTCAAAAGAGTATATCTTTCAGTATCATTATACTTCACATTATAATATTCTGCAAGTGTTTTGATATTATTTATGTTATGCTCACTGCTCCAAGTTCTATAATACTTATTTGCAGAATGCACAGCTTTTTGTGATGTACTTCTGCCAAATCCCGAAACCTGTGTCCGTGAGTTATCCGGGAGCAAATCGGTTCTCCTGCAAAATGCATTCAGCTCCGATTCTTGTCTTTTAAGCTTTTTCGAATGCCAATTAAATTCTTTTTGAAGATTCTTTAAAAGCTCCTCATCGGAAAGGTTGTTGATAGCTTCATCACAGGCGGCAAGCGTTCGCTTTGTCTGCCTGATTCTGCGTTCTAACGCTCTCTGATACTGTTCTGCTTCGTAGAGTGTATGCATTGAACCGTCCGGGAATTCTATATTTTCCGCATCAAGTTCCTCAAGGTCTTTTTCGGAATACATACGGGTTGAACCCTCAAAGTACGGAAACCAGTCGTGCCGACAGTTCCAGCCCTTGAAGCCGTCACCTGTGCCGTAGCCGATGTCAGACAGAGAAAGGTAACCTTTGCGACCGCTCAGGCTTACTATTTGACCCTGCCAGCTTGCGTGGGAGGGGCGTGCGCCTGCGTGTGCGGTAATCTCCATAAGGTCACAATCAAGCTCACGGGCGTTTGCAAGGCAAATTTCGCCTGTGGTCTGACCTATGCCTGTCATAACATTACGGCGAACGGCAACGTCAAGCCTGTCACGGTGTCCGGACGAATACAGAACAAAAGCACCCTCGGAAGCAATCTGTTTTATTGCATCAACAATCGCCTGTTGCGGAGAAAACGCTCCGCTTTCGGCTTTCATTTCTGCAAGCGCACAGGCATTTATAAACCCTGTCTGCGAGGTAACAGCTGTTGTTCGTGTCAGGTTGCTTATGTTTCCCGAAGTCTTTTTATAGCCTGCCTCAAGCGTTTGCATTTGCGAGGCAGACACTTTAATTGACTTCGGATTCAGTCCGTTAGCACGATAAATTTCATTGTCATACTCCGTTGCAGTTACAGCTGCATCTTCAAACAGCTTTTGTAGCTGTTCTTCGGTTTTGTTCGTGTACTTCGATAAAGACTTTAGAACATCTGAATTAAGTGTACCGATCTGCTGCATTGCGTTTAGCTGTAATTTGCCTGTTTCGGTAATAATACCTGTTTTGCTGATTCTCCTCGCAACATCCCGGACGATTTCTTCTTCAAGTTGGGAGTAAAGTTTCAGAATGTCATCGGCACAGTGGGCGAGCTGGTCGGGGGTCAGCATTAAGTGCCACCTCCGCCAAATAAACCGCCGCTTTCAGGTAACATTTCCTGCGCTTGTTCGTCATCCACACCGTAACGCCACTTGAGATAGTCGGTTTTCTTACGGATTCCGCTGTTGACTTCGTTGAGCTGTATAGCCTGCTCCTTGTCCTGATCCTCCAGAACCCCGTCACCCCAGTTGACGCTGACTTCGTAATCTCCTGCCGGGGCAAGATGACAAACCGTGGTCATAACGTCACAAGCGTATATGTAGTCCTTGAGAACAGACTCCAAAGAGGTCTGCATATCGTTTACCGCCGTGTAACTTCGCTGTTTCGAGGCTTTAATTTCCTCTGCTGTTTTATCAACATTCTGCGGATTGGATAAAGTGCCGTAGGCAAGAGAGCAGTTAAATTCAATCTGTCTTTTGATTTCGTTTAAGCCTCTTGCGTAAGCTTCGTCACGCAAAGTAGGATTGTAGACATTGTAAAAGGCTTTGCCTTCATCATCTGTAGAAACCTCGAATTTCCTGAACAGACGTTCGCTTGTTTCAGGCATTTCAAAACTGTTTGCTTCACCGTCAGCCGATGGCTTTTTCCTCAAAACTTCCTCACCGGCGTGGACTGCAAGTTCGCCGCCTTTATACTCCCACAAGTACCTGTCCCACTGCATATCGGCTTCCTTGAGCTGTTTTACGGCTCTGCTGTAAACCGATACGCCGAGCGGACTGTCTTTATCAATCTGATTTGCAAACGGCACTCGCCAGAAAGCAAACAGAGGACGGTCAACGCCCTCTATTATGATAATCGGTTCAAATCCGCTCCATATATCAAACTTTTCCGGGTCTGTTTCCTGACCGAGCGAATCGTAGGAGTGTGACACAAAAAAGTGGCTTTCAATCGTGTGACTTCGTGTTTCGTAATCATAAACCTGTTTTTCAAGTCGGGTGTAATACCATTCGCCCTTGCACTGCTGGTCAATAAAAATTGCACCCGTAATATGTTCGCTGTCGTAATGTATCGGAATGAAGTTATCCTGCGTAATACAGTCAGGCAGGATAACGCCGTTTTTAACATACGGCTTGAACACAATGCCACCGCAGGCACAGCCTGATTCAAGCTTTATTCTTAAAACATTTTTCAAGCGTTCGTACTGTTTTTGCAAGAACTCCGCACGTTTAGAGCCTGTTATTTCCGACTCAAACTCAATCATAATCAACCGAGCGAATTCCGAGGCTACGGAAGCACCGAGGTTCAGAGTCTTGCCGTGACAATCCTTTTCCCAGAACGGTTCATCGTGATAAATTCCGAGCCAGTCCTCCATAGCGTCGTCCATATTTTCATAGAGGTAACTGTCGTTGACCTCCTGTGGAAACAGCTTCTTTGCGAGGTTTCGCAGCCAGTCTGAAATTATAAATGATCTTTTTATTGTTCTCAATCGGTGTTCCACCCCTTATACTTAAATTTCCTTTTCAATATTGTTGCGCAGAAATAGCGTATATCGTCCATTGCGTGGTCATTTTCCTTAATAACCTTGTCTTCTTCCGATTTATCGTCCCAACGGTACATACCGAATTCTTCCTGCGAGGCTTTGCAGTCAGCTCCGATTTTCACAAGCCCGTTTTTAAGCATCTGACCTGTGATTCTGATACCGTTTATAACGTCATTTTTCGCATTCTTTGTGTAAAACTTTCCGTGTCTGCGGATAGTTTCTTTAAAGGATGCAGCGGAAGGGTCTACAACAACATATTCTATATAATGGTCGCCTGCGAGCCTTTCAAGTTCAGTGTAATACTCTTCATCGGTGAGCTGTCTGCCTTCCTTACGACTGTTGTAGTAGTATTCCTTAGCGCGGATAGCCTCTTTGTCAGTCACGCACCACAAGCCCATGCTGCAAGGGTTTATAGTACCGTAGTCCACGGATATATACCATTCGCCCTTAAGATTGCTTTCCGCACCGTGCCACAGATTTTCTTTGATATTATCATTAAAATCCTGATAAACAAGACCCTCGGCAATAACCCATTCACCGAGGATAAAACGGCGGAAGAATGTTCCGACATACAGACTGTAGTAACGCTGCTTGACCTTTTCGGACAAGCTGAGGTTATCATCCATAAGGAACTTTAGCCGCAGAGCGTGCTTTTCTTCAGCTTTTAATACCCATTCCCGGTAAAACCAGTGATTAGGATTATCTGGGTTGCAGTTGAACCAAAACCTTGCACCCTCAACAGAGCAACGGGCAAGACCCTGCTCAACGAATGACCGAGGCATCAGAGCAACCTCATCGAATAAAATTCCGGCAAGCGTAACACCCTGAATCAAGTCCTGCGAGCTTTCGTCTTTACCGCCGAAAATATAAAATGTGTTTGTTTTACCTTTTTTACTGACGGTCAGAAGATTCTCACTGCGTTTATCCTTGATATTGTAGCGACCGCTCATCATATTGATAAGCGGCTTTATAACGTTTCGGCGGCAAGATCCTACTGTTTTGCCGCATATGGCGAAATTGCAGTCTGAAAAATTTTCCATAGCCCATATCAGAAATGATATAGACATACTGACGGTTTTACCCGAACGGACAGAACCGTCTGCAATAATAGCGTCATATTTATCCTTGATTCCGTCAACCTGCCACCAACTCAGGACTTTAAGCTGTTTTTTGGAAAAAGGCTTAAACTTCATCAGCAAAAGCCTCCTTACCTGCGCCTGCAAGAGCTTCAATAAGTCCGTCATCAGCTTCTACAACTGTTTCAGGCTTGAAGTATTCTGCGTACAGCCTGATTGCCTGCGTGTTGCCTGCACGGCATTTTTTCAGAAGTGCTTCACGAACAGAAGTCAGCTCGTGCATTTCGTATTTTTCAATAAGAGCATTCAGCTTTTTACGGAAATCCTTTGACTTGAGAACTCCGTAAGAGAGTGCCAAAGACTTCAAATCCTCAACAATATTAAATTCCTGCTTTGTATTTGTGTCCTTGAGTAACTGCTCAAGCCTTGACAGTTTGTCCATTCTGCACCTCCAAACCTTTAATAAAAGCTCCCTGCCGTTTAAGGTGGGAGCTTATCTCTTGCTTTTTCATATGTTTCTTTGTCTACTGTCTGCCATTCAGATCTTACAGAACTATCTTCATAAGTAATGTTATATCTGACTTCGTATTCTTCCTCGTGATGTACCGTTTTGGTATCCGGAAGCAGAACAAATTCGTCCAAATACCAGTTGTACTTATACACATAATCTGTTTCAACGCTGTCAACTGCAGGTGTGTATCTGACTTCAACAGCTTCTCTGCCTGTTTCCACAAAGCTGTTGCAACCGCACAAAAGAGCAACAATAAGCATAAAAGCTAACATAAAAGCGATTATTTTTTTCATTTTGCACCTCTCAAAAATCCGAATTAATATATTAAAACAGCGGCTTTATTGTCTTAGATGGTAAATATTTGAAAGAAGATAAATTCCGGAGGGCTAAAGCCGCTGTTTTAAACTGATTTATGTAAAGCTTCGCCATCCGCTAACTTGTGTTATCGGTGATTAAGCTTTGACAGCCTTTCATCAAGCGGAGACGAATCAATCCTCTGTCTGTTCCGGCGTTTGTTCTGTGTCTTCCACAAAAGACACCTTAATTTCTTTTTCTTCTCCCGCAACGGTAACCTTTACCGTTGCTTTCTTGTATCTGCGTTCAACTTTTGTAATATTGTCGATATAGTCGGATAAAAATCCGCTTATAACCTCATAGCTGTTATCGTCCTTGAATTTCAGCACTGACGGCTGTGCAAGCAACTCCGAAAGTTTAAGGATAAACTCTGTTTCGTTTTTGCTTAACGGTGTAGGGTTCTGACCGCCGCCGAGAATTTTTATAATGCCGTAAATACCGCTCATTGCGTAATACTTCGACCAGTTGTAATCCATATAGATGAAAACATAGCCTGCGAAAACTATGTACATCTGTTGTTTCCATTTACCGCCTTTGCGGATAACTCTGTTTTCTGTGGGAACAACTGCCGAAAATCCTCTTTTTCGGAGCTGTTCGGCAATATCAAGCTCACTGCCTGTTCTGACGTGGAGTACATACCATTTATGATTATTTATCATTGCGATTCCTCCTTTGCCTGCTGTTTCAGCTTATTAATTTCATCCATAAGCTCGTTGTACAAGCGAGGATTGTTTTTCTTAATAGTGTCGTACAGCAAGCTCTGATTTTCTTCAAGAGCAATCTGCTTGTCTGACTTGACAGCAGTATCTGATTTCTTCTTGTAGGCAACCGCTCTGCAAAGTGCCGTAGCCTGTCGCAACAGCTTTTCGGGGGATATGCATTCAAGGTCAGTTTCTCCGAGTTGGGATACTGCGTCGAATACTTTCTGCGATGCTATACGCAAAATAGCTTCTGCCGGATCTAACTCGGGATAACGTTCCGTTTCCGTCAAGATCATTCTGAAATTTTCCTGTGAGATTCGGAGCTGTTGAGCGTTAGCGAGAAAACGCTGTGCATATCTGCTGACCGCCGCCTGCGACAGCTTTTCACCGTTGTCTGCAAGGTAAGAAACAATCTCACGGTAGGTCTGACCGCTGACAAGCATTTGGTCAACGGTGTCTTTAAGGTCAAGCGGAAGCTTGTCAATCTTTCCGACCGCCCTGCGATTACGGCTCATACTACACCTCAACCATTTCATCAAATATTTTGCCGGCAAGAAGTCCTATTCCTTTTGCAGTTAATTTTGCTTCAATGTCATTGTAATCCACATCAGCGATTTCTGCAGGCTGTTTTGTCTTTATGTGTCTTAAGCGTATGTAACCGCTTTCAGATAAATAGTTTATGCTGTCAAGATAATCTGCATCCTCTATATCATCAAGCGCATATTTCACATCTGCGAGTTGCTCATACTTATATCGCAAAAGATTAATTGCTCTTATAACAGCACCATTGTTTTTTACAAAACGAGCGGCTCTGATTTTCTTCATAGCCTCATCCTTGTTTGGTGTCATTATTTTATCCTCCATCCCGTTTAATTAATAAATCGTATATTTTATCAATCTTCTTATCCGATTGAGTTTGTAATCTGTAAAAATCAGATTTAGGAATAAAATTTTCCTTAATAAGGTCAACATCAGCCTGAAGCCTTTCAACATTTTTATTTAAATCTGATTTAATATCCTTAAGCTCATCCTTAGTTACATAGGACAACTGTATTTCTTTAATTTCTTTGTCGTGTCTGTCAGCCTGATTAATTGTTCTCTTGAGAAAAAATCCGATTATTGCAATTGCTCCTGTGACAATCAATCCGAACAGCCACCAAGTATCAGCCGTAAAATTCATAATTAACTCCAAAAAAATAAGGTATTATCAAGTTTCTAACTCAATAATACCTTATAATTCGGAACTGTCGTAGAGGAAATATTTCCTTTTTTTATTTCAGTTTGAATCAAACAGCGAAATCTGACCCTCAGGCGGACGAGACCGCATATCATCAATTAAATCAGCACAAAGAATCCTTACATATCGTTCAGATAAATCATATTCTTTTGCAAGCTGGTCGCTGTTATAGCCGTTAAATTTCCCTCTGATTTCAGCATTGCGCTGTATTTTAATAACTTCGCTGTACTTCTGTATATAGATATTGCCGCCGCCAAAATTAAGAGATAATTTTATGTAATTATCAATACCGATAATCTCTGCAATATCTTTCTGCACTCCGTAGAGGTCTTGTAATCTGATTTTATGTTCTTCCGGCACCATCCTTCCTCCTTTGGGCGTTCGCCACATATTTTTTCAGCTTTTCAATTAGCTTTGAACCTTGCTGATAGATAAGCCAGCGGAACGGCTGTTTTGAGGTGCAGTCAATGTGCAGTTCCTTTTTAATTATGCCGCAAAGCCTGTCGCCGAGCTTTGCCGATGAAGGCTCTTTGTCAAGCTCCTCAAGCTGATACATCAGCCTCCAGACCTTACGCCGCTGACCGTCTGACATTTTTCCTCTGCCGCTGTCCTCGAATTTTTGCTTCTTGTATGGTTTTCGGGGCGGCACGTCAAGGTTCTGCAGTTTCAAACGCTCCGTAAGCTCTTTTACAATTGCTTTGTATTCATTATCTGACAGTTCTCTGATACTGCTTTTCTCGGCGATTCCGTAGACAAGCTCGTGAAGCAGGTCGTTTTTATTTCCGGTTTCTACAAGTCCGAGCCTTGCACCCATAGCGTAAATTCTTTGCGTTTGCTGTGGTTTCAACAACTTAATCACCTCAGCTTAAAGAGATTTTTGTGCTGTCTTCAACAACAAAAGCCGACTGAATTTTCGTAAGAATATCTTTAATCTGCGCCTCATCAGAAATGCCATTGAGGGTAAGGAGGTTACAAAAGTCCTGCCAGACTGCGGCTTCGGTAATCAGATACGCATATTCCTTTGCATCATCTTCGGATAACTCCGTAAACTTACGGATATTCTCAACGTCCTTATCGTAGTTGACACCCTTACACTTCTTAAAGAGCTGCTTGCGTTCCTCATCGGTAACACCTGCCATCTGGTCAATGACCTCTTTGACGGTTGCTTTGACAAAGTTTCCTTTATACAAGCCTATTAACATTCTCTTTGCAGGAGCAGACAAATTGTACTCTGTCTTTTCAGTGACAGCGTCCTTGTATGCTTTGCCGAAAATTGTCGGCAGGAAGGAGTTGTAAATAACCTTAAGGCTTTCAGCTGTTACGGCTGTCAGATCAAAAACATCACCTTCATAGCGAATGCTTTTATACTTCGTGTTTTCAAGGTCAGCGGAACACTGCTTGATTATTTCAGCCTCCAACTTATCCTTGCGTTCCTTGAGTTTGCCCATATCGGCTTTAATAGCAGCAAGCTCATCAATCTGCTTTCTCAAATCAGTCATTTGTAACATCCACCTTTGCCAAGATTTTTGTTGCACAGTCTTTACAAATCACAATGTTTTCAACATCAATCAGATGTTCAGGTGCTCCGCAGAAGCGACAGCAGGGGGCTGCAGGCTTGATTGTAATGCTGCCGTCCGACTGCGTTTCAATGTCCACAGCGTTGCCGGGGAACAATCCTGCTTCTGCTCTGACCTGCTTCGGCAGAGTAAGCGAACCGTTTTTACATATCCGTTTTGAAGTTTTCATAGCTTTTTTACCTCCTGAAAAATTATTTGAAATTGTGTGTCCTCACTCTGCATTTTCACGGGCTTGTGACCGTTCCGGATGGAGCTGCATTAGGGACGGGGAATCAATCCCCGTTCTTTTGAAAATACGATTTTATTTGCTCGGCAAAGCATTCCAAAATACCATCCACATCTGTAATTTTGTAAATTTGGATTACTTCTACTAATTCTACGGCTATTAAAGTTAAAACATCCCCAACTTTTCCTGCAGGTATAACTGATATACCGTCGGCATTGTCAATGGCGACTATTACTGTAGAATTTCCCTTTAAATTATCTATCAAGGATTTTTTTACTTTATCTGAAATTATTTCAACAGTTTTTTGAGTATCAAAATTTTTTAAATCCATTTCGTATCTCATCTTATCCCTCCAGAATTTCTATGCTGTTGTTGTTCGTTTCAAAATGCTTTTTCATAGCTTTAAAGTTTGTCCAAGCTGATGAATACGCATTGCACGTAGCCATTTCCTTAAATTTCTGAATTTCCTTCTTACTGCGGATACCCATTTTCTTAAGCTCGTTGGTATTGGTAAGACACTTTTTCTTACAAGGGAAAAATCTTCTGCGTTCTTCGCAATCCTCGGTCAGCCACTTTCCACGGAACTCACCGTTTATATAAACCACAATAGCATTGCGGAACTGCGAAACCTGCCTGAGTGCTAACGAAACCTCGTAGCCGTCAACCTTGAGCTTTACAACAGGACTCCATACACGCTGCAACTTTCCATCAATCTGTTTCCATTGCTCTGCCGTCATATTTCGACTCTCCTTCTGAATAAACTGCAAAAATCATTGTAGCTTAATCCCGGTTGATTTAATCTCTGACAGTAACCTCTGTCGGGAAACAATTTGCTTTTGCTGTAATCAACACAGTTTTTGCAAAGCATTCCGGTGCAAATGTGCATTGAAACAACTTTTTTCTGTTGCTCATTTTCGGCGTGAATTACCATTTTTCCACCTCCTGACATTTGCCTTCATTAATTCATCTCTCAACATCCAGCCAAGCCAAACAAGCAATACAATCATAGGGATTAAGCAAATCTCGCCGCCTATAGCAATGCTCCTCCAGCGTAACTGCGATATTGATTCCTGCGCCATTACACCCGTGAAGAAGCCTGTGAGCAGTAACAGTAAAATAGTTTTCTTCTTCAATTTAAGCCCTCCTAAAACGCTTTTAAAATACCTTTAATTTCATAGCCTTAGCCATTGCAAGCAAGCCCTCGTATGTAATGTTGCCGTTGTCAACAGCATTCGAAAAGACGTTGCTTGCACCTCTGATTCCCTGTTCAGACCTTGCGATTCCGAGTAAAAAGCCTTTTGCTTTTTCGTCCTCTGAAACTGCCGGGAACAGTAGAGCAATGTCATTGCCTTTAATTGCCGTAGTATGACGAATCTCGGTGAGCTTTGTCCTGTTGCGGATTTGTGCAAACGCTTCTTTGCTCTTTCCGGTGTTGGTAACGGTTTCTATGTTACCGACAAGACAAATACCGAGTAACGGGTTGCTGTCAAAAAAGGCTCTGATTGCTTCAATTGTCTTAATCGGCAGGTGCTGTGCTTCGTCAATAATCAGCACTTTGCGTTCTCCTGCGAAAGTGTCTGATAACCTCATCCACATTTCATCCTTGCGACCTGTTGCAGTTATTTTCTGCACCCTGCAAAGCAGTTTTAAAAATGCGTTTAGAGTTACAAGGCAAGGATTAACGGTTACATATATTGCCGATGAAGGATAATCCTCTGCGTACTTCTTACAAGCCATTGTCTTGCCGATTCCTGCATCACCGCACTCAATTGCAAGACCGCCCTTGAGGTGACATAAACGGATTGTTTCATAAACGCTTTCGCTTACGCTTGTAGGCTTGTATGTGCCGCTTACGACGGCACTTTTAAGGTTCTCGGCAGCATTCTTGTTTGAAAAGGCTTCCGTTAAGGACGCTTCAAACTTTTCTAAATCGCCCTTGAAATCCCCTTTTAAATATGTGGAGATGTAGGCAGGCGACCAGCCAAGAGCTTTTGCCGCTTTGTTCTGCGAGTTATCGCAGTCCCTTTTGATATAATCCCGTAGCATTTGCTGTAATTCAGGATTTACTGACATTTTTATTCCTCCCTTTGTTCAATGTTTCTTATCATTTTTGCTTTGTCAATTTTGACTACATTATTCTGACCGACTGCCATTTCTGCAGGCTCTTCATCGGCACGGTGTATTGAAATAATCTTAGGCTTAAGCTCCTCAGACTTTGCCTTGTTTGCTTCTGCAGCGGCAAGTACAAGCTCAAGAGCTGTTTTCTTGCCAAGACTTGTAATTGCTGTTGCCTTAAGCTGTTGCGCCGTGAGCTTTTCAAAGCTCTTTGTCTTTCTGATTGCAACTGCAAGCTCATCCCTTGAAGCACCGTATTCACGGACAGCATCATTGTCAGCCGGAACGGTCATAAGGTAATTGTCCTTGAGGTCGTATACTCTTACGGTTGACATATTTTCGGGGTCGTATCTGCAATATACAGATTGCCCGAAATAATTTGCTTTCAGCTCATCGTTGAAATAATCAATCTGCTCACCGGCAACCATAATGTGAACTCCACGTCTGCCGACCTTTTGAGTTCTGGTGCTTCTCATCAGCATAAGGTTTAGGTCAAACTCGGAAGCAATTCTCTGCTCATGCAGATTTTCTTTGTATACCTGCATCCGGGTTTTTCCGCTGTCAGCTGACACTGCACCGGAATAGGACTGCTCATTGAAGTAGTATTCCAGAATATTCTCAACAGCTTTTGTAAACTCATCATCAGTAGGAATATTATCCGAGTCTTTCATAACCTTTTTTAGACGTTCGGGACGTTCAACAACATTTCCGCCCGTATATGTCGGAAACAGTCTTGAAAGCCTGTCCTTAACATCACGGAAACGCCGCTCAATGATTTTCGCCTTTGCGTTTCGCACGATAGCGTTTGTCATTTTTATACCGAGCCGCTCGAAAACAGGCGGCGGAGTAAAGTCATTTTTCGTACTCTTTTTCTGCCTGTGTCCAAGTCCTCCGACATCACGTGTAAGGAACTCTCGACCGTTGTCAACATAAATGTTTTGCGGTATGCCGTATTTCAGGATTCCTTTGCGAAGTGCTATGAGCGTTGCCTGCGATGAAGGAGCGTTTGTCACATAACAGCCTGTGAATATTCCGCTTCGAGCGTCAAAAAATGCCGTCAAATAAAGCCTGTGGATTTCACCGTTTTCGCCTTTTGTCTGAACATCAAAGGTGTGGTTATCTGCAATCCACCATTCATTACTGACCATACCCTCGTATGTTCTGCGTATATATGTACCGCATCTGTCCTGAAAAGCCTTCATACCCTCACGCCCCATAATTTCAAGCGGTTTAGGTATTGCCGTCTGAACTTTTCGGTAAAAGCTTGAATAGTCAGGCAGAGGAAGATACTGCGGAGCTTTGTCCTCAAGCCACATTCGTGTATAATCAATACAAGCATTGATAGGGTGCTGAGCTTCATCAAGGTAAAAGTAGAGGAAACATTCCCACGCAACATCAGGAATTGAAGAAGTGCCCTTTTTCCAGCTTCCTCTGTTATCAATCAGACCTGCTAAATCATCAGCCTTTAAAGCCGCTTTTTTGCGGTATAAAATACCTTTTGAAATATTGAGTTCTGGGTTGGCGACTTTCTGCAGCTGTACGAATTTCTCTGTAGCCGGGACTTTCTGCAGCTTTGATTTTGCACAATATTCATCCCACGCTTTTATAATCCGTATCCACTCGGCAATTTCTTCACGCTGTTCGGCGGTGAATTCGTCAAATTCCTTGTGAGGGTGCTGTGCTTTCGGTTTTCGTCCTGCAAGCAGCTCCTCGGGAATTTCTATGTTGTGAGATTTATAATATTTGAGTTGCTCGTGTGTGGATAATTCGCTTATTGGGATTAAGTATTTCTTGCGATTATTCTGATTAACAGAAACTTCACTTTTAAGCAAACCTTCCAAAACAATCTTCTTAATATATTGAGAAGAACAGCCTTTTAATTCAGCAACTTCTTTAACTGTAAGATAAATCAAAAAATCACTCCTTTTGAGCTGTCATCATCAGAGCAGGTAGCTCATTTCCTGCTGACCGCCTTGCGGCGGTTTCGACTTTGTGGTAAAATCTTATCGAAAGGGGGTGTGAATTTATGGATATAAGTTTAATGGATATAGCTACAAGTGCTACAAAATTTGCTAATATACTCTTAACTGAAAATTTAAAGAAGGATAATAATTTTTCTATTAATACCATAGAACAAATTAAGAAAAACACTTTTGATACAAAATATGCAAACGATTATGCAACTAATCTTGTAATTGGTGCAATACTTTCGTATCACGACCAATTAAGAGTAAAATTACTTAAAGAAGCTAATATTGATATTGGCGAAATTATTCCTTAACCTGTTTTATTGCTTTCGCAACCGCTTCACGAGTACATCCGTACTTTCTTATATTTTCTTTGTTTAAATATGGATAAATAGTATGCTTGCACTTAATTCCCTCATGGAGGAATAACTCAAACCATATTATTTGTTCACCTGTTTCAATGTCAAAAACAGTTGCTATATCATCAACAATCCTGATTTTGACTTTTTCGTTACAATGTCCGTCAATTAAGTCCCGTATCCCATATAAGATGTTATCAATGATAATGCCGTTTGGTGTTACTCGTGTGGTAAATATCCTTGCACCGGTTTTTGGTTTGCCGATTATCCGTATAGGTTTCTGCTGACAGTTTTTTTCTCCAAAGATTTTTTTAATTTTAATAATTTCTTCTGGTTCATATCCTGTGTCTTCATATTCGCAAAGTCGGTGAAGTACCTTTCTTACATCAGTTGGTGTTAATTCTGCCGGAACGATTTCTCCTGATGAAGTGTTATATGTTACACATCTATTATCAAACCTTTTTGTTAATCTTTCCATAAGTCCTCCTTAATGTGACATTCTTCTGTAGTGTAGTGCGTGCATTTTTCAACCGGGCAACCTCTCGGCTTGCCTGTATCTAAAATGTAGTGGCATATTTGATAACTTTCTTTGTAGCTGTCCGAAACTGGTCTGCGGTGACCGCACCCGGCACAGCGTGGATTTATTTTGTTGTACATGATTAAACCTCAATTGAGATTAGCGGCAGGGTTATTTATACCATTTCTTACTAACATTGTATTAAGTTCAAAAAACTCTTCTGCAGTAATGACATGCAGCCTAAGTGCCATTTGCACTTGACCATAAACTTGATAAGTTAAATTCAGCGAATGACTTTTCAAAGCGTAATCTGCTGATGCATATAAATCCCTTGTAATACTACTTATTTCCTCTGCTGTGAAGTAGTTATTATTTTCCGGCATATTCTCCCCCCTAAAATGCTCTTGCGCAAAATACTTTTACGTTTGTTCATTGTAAATCTAATTGAAACACTCTTCCTTTCCAAGCTGTCATCATCAGAACAGGTAGCTCATTTCCTGTTGACCGCCTTAAAGGCGGTTTCGACTTAAAGTAAATCTGTTTCAATTTCAGCGATTATTCTCGCTGTTTCAGGATTGCTGTAATCAATTCCGAAGAACTTCTCAACATTCTCAACATCTTCTTTATAGTCCCAGCTTGAGTCACCTTCAATATTACGGAGAAAATCTTTAATAGTCTCTAAATCAGGCTGTCCCTCAGCGTTGCGCTTCGGGAATGGATTCTCATTAGATTCTATTAAAAATCTAAGAATTTTCTCGTTTTCATCATATGACACAATCACGTCATATGCATTTGTTGTTACATACATTAATTTTTTCATTCTATATTCCTCCTGATTAAAATGACCTTGAAATAAATTCGTTTACAGCTGCATCACGGTTTGAGAAATAACTTCCACTGTATGGATCACCGTCACTGTCAAGCCACCATACCACCCATGGCTCAACAGCTTTTGGATTGTGAGCAAGTACAACACGGTTGTTGATATTTCCTACTACTTTGTATCTGTATAATACTTTGCCTATCATACATTTATCCTCCTTTTGATAAAATTGAGTTCTTTATCTACTAAACTTTTCAGAGATATTTTGAATATTAGTGATAATTCGTATAAAAGTACAATACTCATATCTTTTTGCCTTGCACCATGTTCTATCATGTTGTAATAACTCTCTGAAATACCAAGTTTTGAAGATACATCTCTTTGAGTTAGCCCTTTCTTATCTCGTAACTCAACTAAATAATCTCTCATTAACATCACCTCAACTTTGCAATTTGTCAAGTTTACTATTATAATACACCCTATTTTACAAAATGTCAAGTTTTTTCTTGACATTTTGTAAAGAATGATTTACTTTACTATTTGTAAAGTTTATAATATCAATAGGAGTGATTCTTATGGAAAAATTAAGAGAATTGCGCAAACAAAATAAATTATCAATGAAAGATTTCGGTGCAATATTTGGACTTTCAGAAAGTACGATTTCTTTATACGAAACTGGAAAACGTGAGCCTGATATTGCTACCATGATTAATATGGCTAAATACTTTAATATCAGTGTTGATGAGCTATTGGGAGTTGAAAGAACTTATAATGAAGATGTTATAAAGAATGACTCTCAACAAAGCTCCAAAGCTGATACTTCGCCCGTAATGGTAAATTTTGAAAGAATGTGTTCTTTGCTTGATGAAAAAACATTAAGTAGAATTTACATTATTTTGCACTCATTAAGGAGCATACAAAAAAACTCTAATATCCATACAGATAATAAAGAGTATATTTTTGAGAGCGTGGCTGATTTTATCAGAAATATAGAGCTTTATGTTGACAATTATCAATCAGCTTCTACAGAAACTAATAATTTTGATTTTTATGAATATAACAAATTATTTATTAATAGCGAAATTGATATCATTAAGAAGATTGTTAATAATACTAATCCGCAGAAAAAAGAATCAAATGAAAGTAAAATTGTTATACCATTCTATGAAACTCCTATATCTGCTGGATTAGGTTCATGGCTTGGCGATGAAACCCCTGCTATATGGGTAACTGTTCCTCGGAACAACAAAACAGTTTCAGCTGATTTTATGCTTGAGATAAGAGGAGACAGTATGCAACCTAATTTTTTTGACGGTGATCGTGTGCTTGTTAAACAATCTGAAAGCATATGCGAAGGTGAAATTGGTGTTTTTATTCTTAACAATGAATCATACATAAAAAAAATGGGCAGAAATGAGCTGATTTCGCTCAATCCTGCCTACAATCCTATTAAATTGACCGAGTATGATGATATCCGCTGTGCCGGAAAGGTACTTGGAATACTTGATTTGCAATAATATTCAATTGCTATGCATATTTATACACAAGTTAATTTTAAAAGTTTTCCACATCAAAAAGCAAAGAAATGTTGAAAAACATAGATTTTATCGGAACAGCAACAAGGTTGCCTTTTAACTCCCGATTTGTTGCCTTTGATTTGCTTTTTATTTAGCTCTCCATACCATCTCTTTAAAATTCAATTAATGCCGATTTAAAGCCATTTTAAACGGTTTTAAAAGGTTGCTTTTTAAAAATATAAACCGAGCCATCCCACGCAAACCAACGGGAAAAAGGCTCGGTTTTCATTTTCGCACTATATATAAAAAATTTGCCGTCTTTCAGAGTGTATCATTTTCTTACACCCGAAAAACGGCTTGTTTACTATATTTTCAATGTTTTAAATCTTTTTAACGGTTTTTTACGGTTTATTTCTTTTTCCCATTATACCCGAAAACTCACAACGTTTTTTATTGTAGCGGCGAACTGTGTTCGGTCGAGTGCCTCGACACACAAATTAAGATGAATAGGTTAGCTATATCGGATAACTAATGCGCCTGAATTTTAAATTGATATTTCGGTAATGTTTTGGGACGTCTGGGAAGCCGTCCCCTACGGATTTAAAACAAACTTTTCCGTAGTACAGTGTTAATGCTAAAAGTTGTCAAATCAGGAATGATAATTAAATAAATTTTAATGTAGGGAACAGTCTTGACCGTTCCGATTCCACAAGGGTCATCTGTAGTCCCGCGGAACAGTCAAGACTGTTCCCTACAATATATAATTCAGCATTATAGTTTTCAAGTGTGAATTTTTAGATTTTACAAGGTACTACGAATATAATCCAAACGTTACCGTTGCAATCGTAGGGACACAGCGTGCTGTGTCCGTAGTAGCTATCAAACGTAACCGATTATATCATCATTATAGTGACAAACAAACTTTTCCGTAGGGGGCGGGTTCCTACACGTCCCGATGAATAAATTGTGAAACAATTTATTCATTTTGGCGAACACTGTTCGCCGCTACAGTATTTAAACATTGTTAATTGTTATTTGTAATTTGTTAATTGTAACTGTCCGCCCCTTAGGACGTATAAAAAGAAATTTGGGCGGATTATAAAATCCGCCCGTCAGTAATGAAAACATACAAAATATAGTGGTAAAATGTTTGTATATTTTTATTATAACACAACTTGTATGGTTGTCAAGATATTTATTTCCTATTATGTTAATTTTTGTCAAGAATTTTTATATCGAACAGGGTAATTGTAAACCTTGTTCCCTTACCAAGCTTTGAATCAACATAAATATTGCCGCCGCTTTTCTCAATTATGGTCTTGGCAAGCGCAAGCCCGATTCCAACGCTGTTTTCGTCGGAATTTCTGCCTTTGTAAAAACGCTCAAAAATGTGCGGCAAATCCTCCCTGTCAATTCCGCATCCGTTATCCGTTACGGTGATTTTGGTGCAAAGCGAGGTTTTTTCAGCATTCACCTTTACAAATCCGCCCTCTCTTGTATGCTCGATACAATTTTTGACTATGTTCGTAAGCGCTTCGCACAGCCACTTGAAGTCGCAGTCAAATGCTAAGTTATCATCACACTCGGCGCTTGTTTCAACGCCTTTGATTTCCGCAAGCACTGCGGTATTTTTTACGCACTCATTTAAAATATTCTTCACGTTTTCCGTTTTGCTTTTCAGCACAATGGAGTTTGCGTCAAACTTTGACAGCGTAAGAATTGACTGAACAAGAAAGCTGATTCCGTTGCTGCTTCGGCGAATATCGTTTAAAAAATCTCTCCGAATACTGTCGGGCATATTTTCATCCTCGATAATATCGTCAAGCATTACCATAATTGACGTCAGCGGAGTTTTTAGCTGATGAGAAATATCCGAAAGCGATTGCTTAAGATTTTCTTTGTCCTTTTGCGAATTGTCCGCCTGTTCCCTGAGCATTACGGTAGTTTTGTAAATTTCGCTTTGCAATTGCGACATTTCGTTTTCGCTGTTTGCTTTTAGCTCAAGGTCGTATTCTTTGCGGTTGATTTTTCGCAGATAACCTGCAAGACGGTCGGATTCTGCTTTCTGACTTTTGCAGTATTTCAAAAAAACAGCCGTAAGCGCAAGACAGGAAAATATGCTTAAAACGGCGTTTGCAATTATTATTAAATTACCCGTACCGTTATTTTTGTAAACCGCCCATTCACGGTCAAGGATAATTCCGTATTTTTCCATACTGTTTTCAACTTGAAAGCTTTCGGACTTATCGTTTAAGATTTCGGCAAGCTCACGCTGTGAAATCTCGGGATATTTTTCTTTTATGTTTTCAATTATCTGTACTACTGCGCTGTTGGTGTTTTTTCGCACACTTTCAAGCTCAAAAGCTGAAAAGACAGCAAAAGCGGCTGAAAAAACGGCTGTCAGCACAAGAAATATTACTAAAAATTTATGCGAACGTTTCATTATTCCTCCAGCCTGTAGCCAACGCCCTTAACGGTTTTAATTCTGTCCGTGCCGAGCTTTTGCCGTATGCGCTTAATGTAAACGGTCAGGGTGTTGTCGTTTACATAATTTCCTGCAATGTCCCAGATTTTTTCAAGGATAATTTCACGAGTAACCGTTTTGCCGCAGTTGCGCGCAAGGATTGAAAAAATTTTGTATTCAAGCGCAGTCAGCTCAACCCTTGCGCCGTCTTTATAAACCTCACGTGCTTCAAGGTCAACGCTTATGTCACCTGTTGTGACAAGGCTTGATTTTGCACTGCTTCTTGAAGTCAGCCTACGGATTCGGGCGAGCAGTTCACGCATAGAAAACGGCTTTGTGATGTAATCGTCTGCGCCAAGGTCAAAGGCTTTTACAATGCTGTCCTCGTCGTCGATTGCAGTAAGAAAAATTATAGGCGAAGAACTCAGCCGGTGGATTTCTTCAAACAGCTCAAAGCCGTTGCCGTCAGGCAGTCCGACGTCAATTATAATCAGCTCAAAGTCAAACGGTGCGGTGCAAAGCGCTGAAGAAAAGCTTTCGCACAGCGTTACGGAATAGCCGTTTTGCTCCAGCGCATATATAACTCCCTTTGAAATTATTCGGTTGTCCTCAATCAGAAGAATGTTCATAGTTTTGTTCCTGAATTTGCTTTCATAATTGCACACATAGATTGCATTGCAATTTATGTAAATCGGGACGTCTGGGAAGCCGTCCCCTACGGAAATGTTTGTTTGTAACAACAAAGATGATATAATCGGTTATGTTTGATAATCACTGCAGACACGGCTGATGTGTCCCTACGACTGTAAATCAAACGTTTTTTATATTATCCGACAAAACACCTTATATGTCAACCAATACAGCACTGATTAAATATTATCATTTCGGATTGTTTCAATTATATTCTGCTTCTGCACCTTTGAAATTGAGAATTTCATTATCATCCACACAACCGCAAACACAAACACAATACTGATTATAATAGCCGAGTAAGGCACAACAAAGTCAGTTGCAAGGTTCATTGAAAATGCCTTAAAGATTCCCAGCCCCGCAAGCAGTCCGAGAGGTATTCCTATTAAGAGCGACTTAACACCGTAGAACAGGCTTTCAAGGCGAATCATTCGGTTAAACTCACGCTTTGTCATTCCGATAGACTTAAGCATTGCAAATTCCTTGCTCCTCAGCCGCATATTGGTTGTAATGGTATTGAAGATATTTGTCACGCCGATAAGCGAAATAACAATTATAAAGCCGTAGGCAAAAATGCAGATTACAAGCGTCATTGCGTTGTACACATTTGCTGCTTTCTCTATATTATGCACCGCAAAGGTCTGACCTCCGTCAAGCTTGTCAATAGTTTCTTCAAGCTCGTCTGCGTTTTCAGCGTTTACGTGAATTTCCGAGTAAATGTAATCTATACCGTAATTTTTGCTTTTCAGAAAATCAGAACTTACAATCAAAGCCACATTGCCCTCGGACGTGGAAAGATATTTCAGCGCTTCGGGAGTGGAATTATACACCTTTGCAATTTCAACATCATATTTATTGTAATATTCTTCAAGCGACGGGTCAATTGACGGTCTGATTGTCAGAGATTTCACCTTATCTGCTTCAAACAACTCGCACTTCTGCGGTTTTTTATTCTCTTCGTCAAAATATACAAAGCTGTTTAACAGAATAGCCTTATCCTTAACCTTGTCATAATCAAGTCCCAGCTCTTTTAACTTTTGCCTGTAGGTTGCGTCATCAAAGGCAAAAAGTTCAATATAATAATTATCGTCACTTTCTTCAGAAGTAACATTGTAATACTTTGCGTCATCAGAAAAAGCAGCGTCCGTCTTATCAGAAGCTGTAATATAAGAGCTTGCAATTAAATTAAGACTACCGTTTGTTACTCCGTCAAGCTGTGAAATTTTTTGAAAATCGGCTGTCATTTCGTCAATATTATTGTAAGCATCATATCTGTATACACTTAAATTATAGTCTATCTCGTGGTAGTATTTTGCGCTGTACTCCGTTCCGTATTGAATAAAGCTTGAAACAGCTATGAAAACGGCAACGCTGACAACGATTGAAATTACCGTTGTGCGGTACTTTTTCTTGCTCCTTTTCAGGTTTTTGTAAGCAATTTCACCGCCCGTTCCATACATCTTGTTGATAAATTTCGGGCATTTATATGCTTTCTGCTTTTTCTTGATTTTGATGTCGTTGTTGCCTCTTACAGCGTCAATCGGCGCAACCCTTGAGGCTCTGAACGCACTGCCAAGAGTTGAGAAAATAATAGTTAAAAGCGACATCACAACTGCAAGAACAATTGCAAATATCGGAATACTGTACACAAACGAAGTGCCGTTAAGTGCGTCCTCAAGCAATATATTTAAAACCTGAATGAGGATTGCAACTACGCCCACACCGAGCAAAATACCAAGCGGTATGCCAATCAGCGCAAGTACAAATCCCTCAAACAACACGTTGTGACGTATCTGACGTGATGTTGCTCCGACTGACGACAACATTCCGTAAAGCCTTGTTTTTTCAGTAATTGAAATTGCAAAGCTGTTGCGGATTACAAAAACACTTGCAACAATTACTATTAAAATGATAATAGCAGCAAGCGTGAAAAGCATTTGCAAAGTGTTGTCATTTAACGCATAGCCCTTGTATGAAAGCAGTGTAGTCTGAACATCAAAGTAATCGTATTTTGTTTCGCCGGGTTCAAGACTGTAGGCATTTGCCAGATAATCTCTTAAATGCTCCTCGGAAACTCCGGTAATCTGCGAGGTTGTCTTAATATAATTTTTTTCACCCTCATCGGTGTATTTTACAAACAACCAGCCTTCCTTTGAAATATCATCCGACTCAGAAACAGTAAAAAACGGAAAATATGCATTGCCGTCCGAAGGCTCAAAATAACTTGTATAGTATTCGTCAAGTATACCGACAATTTTGTAGGTTTTGTTTTCTTCAACCTGAAAATGCTCGTCAACTTCTTCTACTATATATGAGCTTTCTCCGAACTCATCTTCGCCGTCGGGAATAAGCATCTGACCGTAAGGGTTTGTATTTGGAATCACCCTGCCGTCGGAGGTTTTGCGCACTCCCTTTTCAAGCGTAATTGTATCACCAACCTTGTACTCTTTTGCAGAGTTGTTTATAAAACCCGGTGCAAGCACAATTTCAGAGCTGTTTTCGGGGTATCTGCCGTCTTTAAGCGGGAGATTAAAACAGTCGGTAAACGCTTTCGGAGTAAGGGTCTGAAGATAAGCGTAAGGTCTTTTGTCGTTTTTATAATTTGGTATTCTGACAAAATCGCCGTAATCATTGATATACACATCTTCAACATTTCTGTTGGCTTTGATTTCCTTAACGTCTTCACCAGTTACATTGCCCGAAATGAATAAATCAAAATCGCCCTTAAAGTTAATCTGAGCATTAATCATAGTCTGCTGGCCGCTTGCGGCAATTCCCGCAACAACGGTAATCAGCGCAGTCGAAAGCAGTATGCCGATAATTGTAACAATTGTTCGGCTTTTATTGAGTTTAAGGTTTTTAACCGTGAGTTTATTAAGTGTGTTCACCTTTAATCCTCCTCAACAACTTTACCGTCGCTTATGGTGATTATCCTGTCAGCCTGCTTTGCAAGCTCCAAATCGTGGGTAATCATTATGATTGTCTGATTATATGTTCGGTTTGAAATTTTCAGCAGGTTCATAATGTCCTCACTCGCCTTGGTGTCGAGGTTGCCAGTCGGCTCGTCGGCAAGCACAAGCGCAGGATTTGAAATAAGCGCACGTGCAATTGACGTTCTCTGCTGCTGACCGCCCGAAAGCTCATTGGGCAGGTGTTTTCTTCTTGCACGCAAGCCGAATGTGTCGAGAATATCGTTAAGCTGATTTTTATCAACAGGACTTTTGTCAAGGTCGCACGGAAGGGTAATATTTTCCTCCACGGTAAGAATAGGAATCAGGTTATAAAACTGATATACAATTCCGATTTGACGTCTGCGGAATATTGCCAGCGTATCGCTGTTCATTTTAGTAATGTCGTTGCCGTCAATAAATATTTTTCCGCTTGTCGGGCGGTCAACTCCGCCGATAAGGTGCAGAAGCGTTGACTTTCCGCTTCCGCTTGCGCCGACAATTGCGACAAACTCGCCTTTTTCAACAGAAAGCGAAATATCGTCAACCGCGTTGACTTTGTTTTCGCCCTCGCCATAGGTTTTTACAAGGTTTTCAACTCTTAAAATTTCCATACAACACACTCCCAAAAATACAATTATTTTTCATTAAAGACCGCAGGACTTTCCGGACAGTCCTCCCGAGCTTTCAAGCTAATATTACACTCTCAAAATGACTCTAATGTGACTTTCCAAAATATACAATCAGGCAGACAGCATAAATGTTAAAAAGCTGTCTGCCCGACTTTATTGTTAATTATTAATTGATATTTGTAATTTATCAATTGTTATTTGTTAATTGTCAACCGTTCCCATTTCTTCAAGCTTGTCACGGTTTTTAATTACTATTTTTCTGTATGATGTCGAAACATATCCGTTTGCCGAAAACCTTCCGAGCGTTTTGCTCACCGTCACCCTTGACACACCGACTGCGGCGGCTATTTCCTCGTGAGTAAGGCTTACACGTCCGTTATTTTCGCTTTGCAAAAGCAGACGTGCAATTCGTGCGTCAGCCTGCAAAAACGTCATTGAGTCAAGCTGAGATGAAAGCAGTCTGATTCTGTTTGACAAAATTTCAAGCAGTTCAAACGCAAGCTTGGGGTGGTTTGTAAAAAGCTTTGTGAGCGTCTGCTTGTCAATCATAACAACCTCGCAGCTTGTTACGGCTCGTGCCGAGCTTACTCTCGGCTTTTTATCAAAAAACGCGCCCTCGCCGAGCAGTTCTCCCTTTGACGCGGTGTTCAGCGTTTTTTCCATTCCGTCAATTGACGTCATAAAAACGCTTACTCTGCCCTTTTTCAGATAGCAAAAAGTAGTCGCCAAATCCCCCTGACGGTAGATTATCTCGCCTTTTGCAAAACTGCGGGCTACACCTGACAGCTCAAAAAGCTCTTGCATATCCTTTTTTGCTTCCGTTGCCGAATGCGGTACATTAACGTCCTGCAAAACCTCACCCCGTTTTCATAATCAGATAATTAGTTTGTAAGATAAATGATAATTTAGTCGAGTGCCTCGACACGCAAATCGAGCGAAAAAATCGGTTCTTTCGGTAAAAACGGTCACCCGAATTATAGATTGATATATAGGCAACGTTTAGGGACATCAAGGAAATTCCCCTAATAGGCAATGTCGCAAAGCGACAAAAGGGTTGCCGTTTTTGCAGAAAAGCCGTCCCCTACGGCGATACAGGAAACGTTTGGTTTCAGCCGTAGGGACACGGTGCGCCGTGTCCGGCGGAGTGCCTCCGCACGCAAATTTAAACAATCACAAAGATTAATTATGATGTAAAGTTGTATCTTGCGCAAGACTTAGAAGAATGTCTTGCTCCCGAGATACCGTTCTATAATTCAAGTCTGACCCATAGGACGTTTAAAAAACATTTCCGTAGGGGACGGGTTCCTACACGTCCCTTTCACAAAAAATTGCAATGCAATTTTTTGTGCGGACACGGCTGATGTGTCCCTACGTCAACGTTGCTATAATTACAACGCTAAATTATCGTTTTGCGTTCATTTTACCATAGTAATTGTTTGTTTTCAAGCATTAATCGGCATAGCTGAAGGTAATGCTTGGAGAATAATACACACCGTCCTCCTCGCTCTCGTAATATCCGATATTTATTTTTTGAGTTTGCGTACTGCCGTCGGTGAATTTTATGGTTACATCAATCACTGCGCCATCAACTGCTTTTTGAATCATCCGGCTGTTAAGCTTTACCATTTTTTCGTAAATTGAGTTTTCTTCATCAGACGTTTCTCCGAACTCTCCGTTAATTTGGCGGTTTTCGGCTCTTTCAGCCATATACCCATCGTCCAAATCGCAATATTCATTCATCAATCTGTCAATCTCGCTGTCAGTTCTGTCTGTTTCAACAACAAGGCTAATTGCCTGACCGATATTAATAATTTTCTCCTTATTTGTCGGATTTTTCAGAGTATAAGTAAATCCGTCGCAGAATTCACCATACAAACCGTCAGCGTGTTCCTTAAATTCCGCTTTGGTGTACTGCGAATTTTCAAGGCTGTCATAATCGGAAAAATTACCCGTTTCTGCTATATTCTTTCGCTCAAAATATCCGCTTTCGTATATCTTATTAGTTTCATTGCCGATTTCTTCATCTTCCAAATCCGCGAAAATGTCAGGAGAAATAACAAAATATACGCTTTTTTTGTTTGATTTAAACGTTACGCTCTGTATATTACTGCCCTTTATGTTAAGCTCCGTCAATTCAAAATCATTAAAATAATCAACCTTGCCTTGTTTATTGCGGTAACGGGAATCTTCATTTTCAAAGTCCTTCATAAGGAACTGAGCGCCGTTTATTCCGGAAAACATACCTATCACCGATTTGTTTTCAATCTCAGCCGCATTAGCAGTTATTGAAAATATGTTGCCGTTTGATTTTTTACTCTGTGAGTTAGTTGTTGCAGTATTGCTTTCAGCCGTTTTTTCATAATTTGAAAAGCCCATATAACACGCCGTGCCTACAAGCACAACCGCAAGTGAAGCGGCAACGGCTCTTGTCCACGTTGTGTTAAAAATTTTATTTTTCTTAGGCTTATGTTCGCCTCTTTCAAACTGTCTGTCAGCCTCACGCATTTTGTTAAGCAGAATTTCTTTCTGATTTCCGCTTAATTTTACGTTTTCTGCTTCGGATTTATATGTTTCTCTGCCAAAATCTTTGTTATCAATCATAGCTCTGCTCCTTTTCGATAATTTCTTTAAGTGCTTTTCTGCCCCTGACAAGCCGTGACTTCACAGCCGACTGCGAAATGTCAAGGATTTTTGCAATTTTTGATATTTTCATATCCTCGTAATAAAAAAGATAAATAGTAACGCTGTACTTGGGCGGCAGTGACATAACATTCTCAAACAGCGTTTTATCGGCAGTCCTGTCCGACACACTCTGCTCGGAAATACTGTCAAGCGGAACGCAGTAACGGGCATAAGCCGTGGTTTTACAGCTTTTTGCGCAGTTTACGGCGGCTCGCAGAAGCCAAGCCTTGAGATGGTCATCATTCTTTATCTTGTACTTATTTTTAATAAGCCTTACAAAAACCTCCTGACAAACGTCAAATGCGTCATCTTTGTTTTTTGTTATGTTCAGGGCAACTCTGTAAATAGTGTCGGAATATTCTTTTACAGCTTTGGTAATGAAATCATCAGCGCTGATTAAATCATTCATCATCAAACCTCCTTTGCACATAACACTTTTCAAATCAGCAAAAAGTTGCAGAATTTTTAATTCATATTATTACTATATAAATTTCCTGATCAGATTTTTCGTTAGATGAAGTTTTTTCACAAAATAAATTTTTTTAAATATTTAATGATTATTTAATAATTATATGATATAATAAAGGCTCATTAATAACAACCACACAGGAGGTATTATTTTGAAAAACAATAAATTTAATTTTTCAAAACACTTAACACGAAAAATTACAGCAATCTTTCTGAGTGCAGTAATGATTTCAGCGGTATGTATTCAGGCGATTCCTGTTGCGTTTGCATCAGAAATGCTTAACCCTAAGATTACATACACAAACGGAGATTACACTTTTGAAAAGATTTCGCATCCCGATTCACCGGTGGAAACTCCCGACGGTATTGTTGATTATATAGGCAACGGCAGTGTTGCTCCGTATGTCAGCGGCGAGAGCGAGAGCAACGGTGACAGAGGTCAGTCCTACAGCTATGCTTCAGCAGTACACGGCGACTGGGTATATATCAACACTATGTACGGCGGACTCGGCGTTTCTTCTATTCTCGGAATCGGTATGAGCGGAATGAGTCCTGAAGTTTCAAAGGCAATGATGGACGCAATGTACAACGGAAATTTGTACACGGGCGAGCCTGACGGCAAATATGCAGGCGGTATCCTTATCAAATTTAATGTAAAAACGGGAGAAACAAAAATTCTTATGTCCCGTGATACAAACGGACTGATTCCTACATTCCGCAGTGCACTTGAAATGAACGGCAAGCTCTACTTTGTCGGTATGATTATTGATATTAACAAGCTTACTCCTGCTGAAATCTCAAAGGCTATTGCAATGCAGAACGGCTTCCCTTGCATTTATGAGATTGACCCCGAAAATAACGATAAGATGACTTGCATTTATAATTGTGTAGATGTTGACGGTTATCGTAAGCTTGTAGAAGACAAGGTGTTTACTTCAACTCGTGCAATCGGCACATATCAGGATAATCTTATTGCAGGCTGTCTTGATACCGACGGAGTATTCCTTTGTGCGTCGAAAGATCCGTCAGAGGGTCAGGATTCATTTAAGGTAATTGCAACAATGGAGGATTTGTTTAATTATCCTGCTTATCACCGTTCAGATGTAAACGGCGGCGGCGGTATTTATCAGGTAATTGAGTACAACAATAAGCTTTATGTTGTTGTATGTACAGGAACCGCCGACACAAAAAATCCCGAAACAGGCACATTAAGAACCTTTGCAATTGTTCGAGGCGAGTGCAACGGACCTGTAGACGACAGAAATTCCTGGACATGGTCAGTGCTTGCAGGCGATAAGAATGACGGCGCAAAATATCCGTTTGGTCTTGATGAAGAGCGTGTAAGCTGCGGTGCCTGCACTCTTGAAATATATGACGGCTATCTTTATATCGGCGAATATAACGACGTTTCAAGTGCGTTACAGGGATTTGTTTTAAGAAAAGACTTTACAACTCAGGCTACTAACCTTGAGCAGTCAGTAAATCTTTATCGTATGGACGCAGACGAAGAAATTGAGATGATTGTCGGTGACCCGACCTCAACATTCCCTCAGGGCGGTATTTCAGGTATGGGTTCAGGTTATGAAACTCATATGAGCCAATATACCTGGCAGATGACCGTGTATGACGGCAAGCTCTATGTCAGCACAATGGACACAACAACCCTGCTTGAGCCGATTGCTCAGCTTACCAACGGCGACATTATCAATATGACAGAGGAAGAATGGAATCGTCAGGTTGAGTATATTCGTGTTCTTCTTGAGCTTTTAAAGGGCTCAGACGATAATACAGAAACAACGGATAGATTGATTAAATCAGCTGTTGAAGATGCTTCTGACCGCGCAACCGAAACAATGGACAAAAAGACTGAAATTGAGCTTACAAAAGATCAGACTGCTGAACTTAAACAGGCTGTTAATGACGGTGATTTGGATGAAACAATTTCAAATAACACACTTGACAAGCTCACGGAAATCAATAATGAGCTTACAAAACTTTCATCATTGATTAACACAACAAAGACAGATGAATTTCTTAACATTTACAGCAAGATTCTTGCTGCGCTTGAAAAGCTTGAAGCGTATTTGCCCGAAAGCGCAAAGCCGATTTACGATATGCTTATGAGTTATGCAACAGAGGAAAACCTTAAAGCTATTTCAAAGTCACTTAAATATATGGCAACCTCTAAGGCAGGATTTGACCTTTATGAGATTACTCAGAATGACGACGGCAGTGTTGATATTGCAACTGTGACAAATAACGGATTTGGAGATCGCTACAATCACGGCTTGCGCATATTTGCAAACACACCTGATTATTGGGTAGTCGGCACGGCAAACCCATTCTATGGCACACAGCTTTGGAGAATGGAACATAAACCGAACTCGGAATATGAGATTGGCGATGTAAACCGCGACGGCGCAGTTACAATTGCTGACGCAACTATGATTCAAAAGCAAGCTGCTTCATTAATAGAATTTGATGATGAACAAATGATGCTCGCTGATGTAAACGGTGACGGTTCTGTCAGTGTAATAGATGCAACCGAAATCCAAAAACTCCTTGCAGAATAACTAAAATATTTTATAACAGAAAATGGTATCCTCTTTTACAGGCGGATACCATTTTTTGTAACCGTCAAATAAAGCACACCTTGACTCCGAAGGAAAGTGTCAAATTCAATAAATATTGCCTGAAAGCATATCAAGCACTTGTTTGTAGCCGTAATTCATTTTTCTGCGAAGCTCGCTGTCACTCATATTATCACTTTCGTCAAAGACATCAGATATGTAATACACAAAGGCTTCTGCGACAGGCTCGTTTTCACGACACATTTTTGCATATCTTTGCATTAAGTGATAATTGAAATCACAATCTAAATCAAAACGGCTGTTTTTCTTATCGATAAAATCCTTTACAAACTTCATCATAAAGTCAATATTGGGAGTGCTATTCTTCATCTTTGGTTGCCTCCATTTTTAAATTCTGCGGAACATTTTTACTGTACGGCAGATAATCCGTAATGTCATTGCCCTGCCTTGTCATTTCAAAAGCATATTCAAGATAGTCGTACGGCTTAAGATTATTTACCTTAGCTGTTTCTATGACGGAATAGATTATCGCTGATGAATCTGCTCCGTCAGGTGTGTTGCAGAAAAGCCAGTTCTTTCTGCCTATGACAAACGGCTTTATCGCTCTTTCCGCCGAATTGTTTGTAAGCTCAATTTTCGGGTTTTCAAGAAAAGCTTCAAGCGTTACCCTCTGATTCAGAGCATAGGTAATTGCCCTGCCTGTCATACTTTTGGGCAGAGTTCTCCCTTGGTTTTCTTCGCAGAATTCAAAAAATTCCTTAACCTTGTCGGCTGACTTATCTTTGCGTATCTTTTCGATTTCATCAAGTGTGTATTCCGGGTTTCCTTTTTGCGGCTTTTCAAGTAAAAATATTTTTTCAATCATAAGAAAACCCTGTCCTGCTATGGTGCTGTAATCGGTTTTATCCTCCTGCACATCCAATGCATTTAGGAAATATCGCCTCAGGTGTGCCCAGCAACCGCATCGTTTTGTGTTTTCTACCTTGTCATAGCCTGTCCAGCCGTCACAGTGAAGATACCCTGAAAATTCACTCAGAAATTTCTTTGCAAAATCTCCGCTCCTTCCGACCTCGTAATCGTACAGAACTATCGGATTTCCTTCATATCTGCCTGTTTTGTAAACCCACATATATGATTTTGCACCCGGTTCTTTTCCCGGTTCGTTCAAAACCTCAAGCGGCGTTTCATCTGCGTGAAGAAACTGCTTTGATACAAGCTCTTTTCGCATTTCCTCATATATTGGCTTTAAGAGATTTGCTCCCTTTATCATCCAATTCGCCATGGTCTGACGGGTAAGATTTACTCCCATTC
>CANBJR010000020.1 GCA_947369085.1 uncultured Clostridia bacterium
AAGCAGGCTTTACTGCTTCGGCTTCCTTATAAAACGGTGCAAGCTGTTCTTCGGAAACATAAACAAGCTCTCCGTAGTCGAGATCAAACAGTCCGTATTTTACGAGTTCCTCCATACTCTCATATTCGCCCGACTCCACAAGCGTATTATCAATATATGTGTTAATTGCAGGGTTCACAAGGTCTACGGCGACCTGAATTTCGTGCTTTTCATCCTCAGTTGTGGTGTAAGCTATTTCCACTCGTGTGAGATCGCTGTAATCCGCACCTTCTTCACGGTCATACTCCCTGCGGCAAAAGTCATCAATGAGCTGTTTTGCCTGCTCAATCAAAGGATTTTCCGGAACAGGAAAGTCCTCAACACGAAATCCCTGCAGCGTAGGGTCGAGATTGGAAACAAAGTCCTGTGAAATTGTCTGCCCGTCCTTATCCCGATACAGCACAATGTTCATCGGGACGCCGTAACGGTTTTCTTCTTGTATATCCTTAACAAACTGATATTCGCTGGTATATTCGATGCTTTCACGCACACTGCCGTCCGTATAGAGATATTCAATTTTACCAACCGGGCGGGACTCTACGGGGTCGAGCTTTTCCTGTGATACAATCAGGCGTGTCACTCGCTCGTCATTTTCAAGCGAAGAAACTGCAACATCCAAACCTCTGTCATTCAGTAAATTAAGATATACTTCAAACTGATGAGCAGGGATACCGCACATCATCATACGCTCGCCGTCAACCGTTTTATTAGCAAGATGAAGAGCAAAAGTGTCCGACATATATGCGGCGTCGTTTCCGTAAAGTTCAAAGAAATCACCGACCTGATAAAACAAAATAGCTTCGGGATTTTCAGCCTTGATAGCCGAAACGGTTTGTTCTGTCGGTAAAAGGCTTTCCGATTTTTCTTCGGGTAGTAACTCTTTGACCTTCAAGTGATCGTTCATCGGGTTTTCCTGCACCTTGCGATCGAAATCAGCTCTTGTTTCCTCCTTTTGAAATAAAGGGAACTGCGTGTCATATAACATCACTCTGTCATCGTCAAAAGACAAAATTTCATACTCATTTGCACCGAGATACACCTTGTCACCAAGATGGTATTCATAATGGGCAGTATCTTGCTGCTCAGCTTCTTTTTCGGGAGGTGCGGCAGAAAGGACTTCTCTGACAGCGTTTCGCTCCTGTTGTTCTCGGCGGCGTTCTTCCTGCTTTTCAAGCCACTGTGGATAAATATCTTTTTCTTTCGGATTAAGATATCTATCCATACGAATAAGCTCTGCAATACGCTTTTCTACCTGATTCCATTTCAAATCAATATGCGGAGCGTCAGAAGCAAGTCCCCTTGATAAGCGAATACCTTTTCCGTCGTGCTCTTCGTTAATCCCGGTACCGATAATGACCGGATAAGAACCGCCCCAACCGTATTCATTCTTTAAAAATTCTGCATTTTCCTTTGCAGACAAGCTTTTCTGAAACTGCTCATAAATACGCATTTTGCCTTCGCTTACCCCGCTGCCTCGGCACAGAACAGCATCAATAATCTCCTGTGAAAAAGAAAAAGCAGAGGATTTTTCTTCCTCTGCCAATCCCATAAAGCTCATCTGCCCGTCTATAGACGGTAACGGCTTCATTGTATCCTGCAATTCACCAAGCAAACGCATTGCCTCAAAATGCTGTGCGATGACGCTCCAATCGTAAAAGCTCTGCTTTGTACGTGAAAGATAGCTGCCTTCCCAAAGCTGAAGCACATTCTGATAGGTTTTGTAGCCGACACGCCTATCGTCACTCAAAATGACTTCGGTGTAATCGTTATTGAATATATTCTTGATATATTCGGTACGGTCAGCATTATCGTGATTGTTCTCAAAGAATGATCGAATCTCGTCCTTTGACGCTTTTAAGTGGGGAGTTGTACCGAGAATTTCACGGATTGTATCGTCTCTGCCGAAAAGCGGCAAGCTCTTGTCCTCGTGTTCTCGGTCATAGTAATCTAAGCAAAAATCACTTCCGCCTTCACTATCTCCTGTGCCGAGTTCCTGATATTGTTCATCTTTCGAACCCAGCTCATCATATCCTCCGCTTTCAGCTTCTCGTTCACTCCCTGCTTCTCCGCCATCTGACGCACCAGCATTTCCTCCATCTCGGTCGCTTTCTGCTCGACTTCCGATAGATGTGCTGTCAGTATGCATTTCGTCAGCAGATTGTAATACATCACCCTGCGGTGTTCTTTCAGATACCTCCTGCGCATCTGTGCGTATCTGCCCAGCGTTACCGTCGGCTGTTCCGGCAATGTCAGATTCGGCAGACTGTAATCTCCCTGTACCGTGTAAGTGATTTTGTTCATTATCAAAACTCCTTTCATCGTTTTCTTCGGCTCTATTGTAATCGGAATTTTTATTTTGAGCAATTATGCGATTTTGCTTGCTCAATGCCATAACGGTTTTTGATATTTCCGTGAGTCCCATTTCGGCAATATCGCTTGTTGCAAATCCAAGAGCATTTAATGTTTCCTGCGTATTAAAATGGGCTGCGCCGTCAAAAAAGTCCGATTCAAATATTTCTGCGGTATTAATGCCTAAACGTGACATTATCATAAAAGCCACGCTGCCTGTAACTAAATGCTCATACAGTTTTCCTGCTTCCTCAGCGGAAAGATACTGCAAGTCGCTTCCTTCTTCGCATTTCATAAACTCTGAAAGATAATCCTGAAGATTGTCTTCCGTGGCATTTTCGGCTGCCGATATAACAGCAGCCGCAAGATTTTCTTTGCCTTTAAGCGTACCGAAGGTGTTTTCAAGAGTATCGATAACATCAGCAGAGTATTCATCTTTCATCTGCCAAATAGGGACAGGTCGTGAATGACGGCTTTCGTGGGTATCTGAAATATCAAAATAATGTTTCAATCTTTGACACTCACGGTTTTCGTCTGCAAAAACAGCGATACCTCTCGCACCTCTGTTGACCCAACGAACGAAATTATTATTCCAACGCTCAATTTCAAGTACTGCCGTCGCGTCAGGTCGCTGTGCGTATACAAGTAGCTGCTCGTCAAATCGTAGTTTGTAGTTCATACAGGCAGAACGCAAAAACGCCTGCCAGCTTTCCGAATTAGCCACTACCGTTTTGCAAGTGCGGTCATACAGTTCTGAAATCAAATCATATTTTCTCGCCATTTTCTGACACCTCCTTACCGTTCATAATCTTTGTTTTTGCCTTTCGGCTTAATCAAGCAGCCGTTTTTGTCATAGTTTTTCGGGTCAGCTCCTTTCACATTCCACCCAAACAAAGAACCGCATTTCATCGCTTCGGCTTGTGCTTTTGTAATTCCCGCTTGACGGTTAAGTTTTTCCGCCATTGACTTTACTTCACTCGGCTTTCCTGTATACGCTTTTGAACATTCAAAATACCCGGTGCATCCTTTCCGGATGATGCCAACCTTGTTTTCAGATTCGATATATGCGTAGCAGAAATCAGGAAGCGAGCTTCTCATCGGAATAACCGAGCCGCCGTTCTTCTCTAAAAGTTCTGCAAATTGACAGATATGATAGAGTTCGCTTCCGATTTCAAAGTGATAATCGTCTATATATCTGCAAGTACGATTTGCAGTTGAACCGTCCATATAAGTTACTCGAACTTCATCTCCATCAGGAATGCGAAATTGCTCATTATATTGGCTGTCAATGAAGCGAATACCGTTTTCTGCTCGCAAAAGGTGGTCATTAAGCCAATCCTGCTTATAACAGTAGCAATAGAGGTTGTATTCGCCCTTTTTAGGATTCAACCTCATTAAATAGCTGTATTTTTCGGTATCCACTCGAACACCGTAATGATCCGCCGGGTCCCAATACCTGCCCTCGGGAGTAATGTTACAGAAACGATTAAGAGTATCTCTGTTTGATAGAAAATTGCCTTTTTCGCGTAGAGAATTTATTACATTGTCAAACTCTTCTTTAAACTCATCCGTCTTTAAATCACTCCTGAAATTATTCCAGGAGGAGAAAAAGCCTTTTCCGCTGCTGTCCATATCCGCCCTGAGATATCCGATTAAACCTGTCTGCATTGATATCTGCTGACTTTGAGCAAAAGTGTACTTCTGCTCAACCTGCTTTATCGGCCGCACAGAAAAGTCTGCAAGTTTGTGTACCTTTTCCGCTGTAGCGTCATACTCTGTTTCGGAGAGATACGAATATGAGGCAAGAAATTCATCCTTACTCAAATTCCAAAAATCAATCATCTTTTCTGTATCGTTTTCAAACGACGGTATTTCTTTAGTCATTGTTATTCACCCTCTTTCTTGCTGTGTTCGTTGTTTCTGTTTCGTAATAGGAAAGCCGTAGACCTTGGCGATATCGTCACCGAGCCGTCTTGTTACCCTCGTAATATCCGCCCTTGTTGCTGTGCCGAAGGATAGTTTGTTTTGTAAGTTTTCAACCTGAGTATCAGACACTCCATCCTTAAATACACGATAAAGATAATGATTAGTCCCATCGTGATGAATTGCATCAGCTCGTAAATCTCCGTATTTATCGACATACCATTCTGTAAAGTCGGTATCGGAATATAAACAGTCCTTGATATTGCCGGAATCTATCATCTTGTATCCGGTTACTCGACCGTTCCATAAGCCTAAATCGCCGATTACGATAATAGGCTGTGAAAGCTGAATATTTAGATTCGCTCGCTCATCATCAAGATATTCGCCGTTAATATCATACATTTTCTGATAAAGCTCAGTTTCGGACAGTTCTGGATAATCTTCCTGTAAGTTCTCACGCCAGTCATCAAGATTGAGGTCAATGTCGCTCCAGATTATATGGCGGTCAATCGCCTGATTCTTGCTGTTCATTCCCTCCACCTCCGAGATATGAATAAAGCGTATGCGACTTGACCTCTTTTTGGAGATTCATAATAACTGTCATATCCTGAATTGTAATATTGGGAATTCCCAATATGCTTTCAATTGAAAGTGCCTGCAATGCTTTTTCGGTTTTGCAGCCTGAATCATAAAGTTTCGCAAGTACCTTGACCTTTTGCTGTAAGGTCGTTATATCTGTCGGTTTTTTGTTAGCCATTATCAAAATCCTCCTCTAATTATTGATATTGATTACAATAACCAAATCGCTGTCCTTATTCTTTTGAGAATTTCGAGAGACTTCAGGAAAGCAGGACTGCACTCTCTGTCTTGCTCTGCGAATGCTCTCAAAGCACGGGAGTCCTAATTCTTTATACCCTGTCATCACTTCCGCAAACGGCAGTTTCCCGGCGGGAATATATCCATAACGGTCATAATAATGCAAGGCAAGAAGCATATCATCATATCGTGATTTCGGACACACCTTGAGAATATCAAGGACTCTGCGTTCTACTGTATTTGTCTGTTCCATAAAATACCTCCTGAATCAAAATGGGGCGAAGCTTCACACTCCGCCCCAAATAAGTTATTTCTTTCTGTTTTTAATTTGCAGAAAAATAAAACCGCCGATAATAAAAGCGACTAATACAATCGCAATAATTGCTTTAGGTTCCATTAGTCATTCTCCTTTTCTTTCTTTTTCCTCTTGAATCCGAAAATACTGCAAGTAATGATACCCGCTACGGATACGCCTGCAAGAACTGCCCATAAACCAAGATTACTGTTATCTCCTGTTTTTGGTGTTTCTCGGAGCGTGTTGTGCATTTCAACGACGGTAGTACCGCCGAGAACAACAGTTGCGTCTTTATCGGCAGGCAATACATAGGCAGCGGAAGCGTTATCCGCTACTTCGGAAATGTGATACTCGCCGATTCTAAGGTTTTCAATCAGAATTTCACCTTTGTCATCAGTAGTAAATGTTTCATTATAACCGCTTGGTCCGGTAATGCGGAAAGTAAAGCCCTTAACATTGCCGTCTGAAGATGTCTTAATAATTTTGAGGTTGCCACGCATTGCTTCATTGATAAATCCAACACCTGCTTTGTTTTCAACAGTATATGTTTTATCATCGGTATCAATAAACACCTCATATACATCTGTATCAAGGATAAACCCTTCAGGTGCTTTCGTTTCTTTCACAAAGTAGCGACCGTAGAAAAGATTCTGCATTTCATACACACCGTTTTTCTTTTTGTCAAGTGTGCCTATCAGCTTATCCTCTGCATCTAACTTTCCGTTATCGTTCGTATCCTCATACACCTCAAAGACTGCACCCTGTAAGGTGTTTTGAGGATATTCGGCATCTACCTTTGTAAGCGTAACATTTCCGCGAATATGCTTGTTTTCGATTTCCACATTGGCAACCTGTCCATCATCTTTAATCTCAACATCATAGACTGCTTCGTTTAAAACAAAGCCTGTCGGCTGCTCAATCTCGCGAATCACCCAATGTCCGTAAGGAACTTTGTCAAAAGAAAAACTGCCGTCCTCAGCAGAAACAGCAGTCATTAAAGCGTTTTCTTTCGTAAATTCAGTTTCATCAGGCTTAAACAATCCAATCAGCGCACCGCCGAGTGCCTGCCCGTTTTCATCAACTTTCTTACCAGATACAGAACCGTAAATCAGATTGTTTTCAATCGGACTTCCATCGTTTGCAGTAAGTTCAACCTTCGCCGTTTTCTGTCCTTCATACTCAAAAGTTACAGGATATGTTTTGTCGTTCAGGATATAGTGGCCATCGGTAGCAAGTTCTTTAACATAATATTTTCCGAACGGCAAATCGGTTTCAAATACTGCTGTACCGTCTTTATTTGGGCTTACAATTTCAATCAATCCATCAGCCGGGATAGAAGTACCGCTTGCTGAAACGATTTCTTCAGCAGCAAACAATCCAAAACTGATATTTTCAATTTCGCCGTTCGCTCCTATACCGAACAGCTCGTCCGTCTCAAGCATTTTTATTAAACTGATTTCCACTTTCTGACGTTCGTTATAAAAGGATGTGGCTGTTTCGGTCACAGATACATTCTGACCTGCATAAACAAGCTCAACCAAATGTGATTCGCTGTTTAAAACCATTCCGTAAGGTGCTTTGATTTCCTTTACCTCATATTTTCCGAGATAAAGTTCTTTGCTTTTCACAAGACCGTTTTTACCGGTTGTCACAGTGTCCACCACATCGCCTTTAGAGGCTCTAAGCGTACCGTCAGGAGTGTAAATATCTTCTGCGGCACGAATTTCATAAACTGCACCGGAAAGTCCCTGAACATCATACAGCGGCTGATAAATCGTGTCTTTGTTCTCTTCTCCGGTAACAGACACGCCAAAGAATAACTCGCCGCTTTTTTCTACCGTAATTGTACCTTTCTGCGCCATATTCGGTTTTTCAACCTTAATCACTGTAACACCGCCTTCTTCTGTTGAATTGTTCTCAGCTACATCAAAATAAACAGGAGTACTGTCGAGAACATATCCATACGGAGCCTGCACCTCAACTAACGAAAAGCCTTTTCCATACGGTAACTTTTCAGGGGTTACAAGCGTACCGTCTGCCGAAGTATAGAACGTATCAATTTCGGTAATTTCAGGATAAGTATACTTCATCTTTACAAGATTTCCGTCAGGATCATAGATTTGGAAGCCTGCACCCGCATACGGAATTGTCTTTCTGGTTTCCTTATCCTGTTTTACAACCTTGATATAGCTTTCAAAGTTGCGGTTATTGATGATGAAACGGTAAGTCTGACCGTCCTTTGCAATGAATACATCAAAATCATCCATCAATTCACGCCCGTCCCAACCTTTAGTTTGATGAACGGTGTATGTGCCGTAAGGCATATCTTTCGTTTCACCGTATCCGTTCTCATCACAGACAATAATATCTCGTTCATCTTCATCAGCATTTTTAAAGCTTCCGGCAGATTTCAGATAAATCTCAAAAGTTGCTCCGGCTTCAGGCGTTTCAATCTGTGTATCGCCATTGTCGGTATGCTTAATGATACTGATATTGCCTTTAATAACATCTTCTGTTACGTCATTGGAAGTAAGGTTATGTTCTACGGTATAAAGCTTCGGATCTGCTCCGACCTTATGCACCGTATCATCAAGCAAGTAACCCTCACTTGGTGCAAGCTCACGGATAGTCCAGTCGGTATCACAGACATACTCTTTTGTAGTGAATTGACCGTTTACATCGGTGTAGTATTCATCAATAAGCTGTTCGCCTTTATAAATACCGTATTTTGCTCCGGCAAGGGTAGCGTTGCCTTGCGGCTGTCCCTTTTCAGAGTCGCTCTTAGTAACAGTTACCGCAAACTTTTTCAGAACATTGGTAAAGCTGCGGGTTGTAACTTCGTTCCATTTTATCGGTGTGTTCTGTGCTTTTGGAATAACGTATCGAATAGCGGTATTCACTTCTTCGACTACATACGGGGAAGAACCGCTAATAAGCACATCATCAAAGGTTGCAATACCTTTTGCGTTTGTAACTGCATATTCATCAACTGCTATTCCTGCAAGAGAAGTACCGTAGAGGTGGAATGTTACACCCTCAACAAAGTTATCTTCAGAGGACTTAATAACCTGTAAATCGCCACGCTTTAATGTGTTGTTGAATGTTACTGTGGCTACCTGACCGCTGACAACGGTAACTCTGCGAGTTTCCTGCGGATTGTATTTATCGTAGGACTGTTCTGTTACCGTATAAACGCCCGGCACAAGATTGTCTATCTGAATTTCACCCTTGCTGTTGGTCTGTACGGTTTTATCCACTCCGTTACCGGAAATGTGAAACGAAATTCCTGAAACCTTACCGTCCTCACTGGTTTTTACAATCTTTGCAGAACCATAGCTGACTTTCAGATTTACGAAACCTTTAACGGGATCGTTTACTTCCTGTGCATAGGTTACAATATCCTGAACACCCACGCCCGGCACATATTTACCGTCGCTCCAAACAATCAGTCCTTTTCGCTGTGAGTTTTTCTTGTTAGCGGTAATTGCTACCGTGCCTGTGGGTGCGGTTTTGGAACTGATAGTCAGCTTATTTCCGCTTACCGAAAAGGTAAGTCCTGACATATTGGAACTAAAGGTGTAATTACTCAAAACACCGTTTGTGTCGGTGAGGGTAGTGGTATATTTGCTTCCGTCCCAAGTGAGTTCTATTGTCTGTGCCTTATTGCTTGCTTTACTGCAAAAGCTCGGCACTTTGGTATGCTTCTGAACGCTTGCAGACATACTGTTGTAGTATGACATTACCCTGCTGTAGAGGGGGTGACTTGTTTTAAGCAGGCTGATAATGGTATCTTTACCGCCTGTGCTGACTTTGTTAAAATCTGCGTCACGTTCTCCGACAATGGTTTCCCAAATGAGATACTGTGTAGCCATTGCGTGAGCCAGTTTATCTGCGTCTGCACTGTTTTGTGAACGCCAGTCCAAGCTGACCTTTCCGGTGTATCCGTACTGCATAATTCGACCGACAAAAAGCTTGATGTCATCAGGCGATATGGTCTTGTTGTATGTGGACGGATAATTGTCCCAGTAGTTTTCATCTCTTTTTGTCAGTTTATCTCCTGCTGCTAACGGAGTGCCGGGTTCAATACAATAACAAATATCCCCGGTGTAAGAGTCAACCGCATAGATTGTGGTATACTTACTTGAAGCTTGATCCCAACCGTTCATAAATGTTTTGGAATCGTGTCCCCAATCATTGTTGTTCATATTTTCATCGCCGCTTCGAGGGAATGAAATCAAAAGTGCTTCACCGATTTCACTTCCGGCGGCAAAAGCTGTTGTAGAGCCTAATCCGGCAAAAGTAGAAAGGCACATCACTGCCGAAAGCAGAAGCGATGTGCCACGTTTAAATATATTCTTTTTCATTGGTTTCCTCCTTTGAGAAATAAATAAACGCACCGTATTTTTACGATGCGTCCACGAATGTGTCCCTATTTATGCGTATCCGATATATAACTCATAATTTCCGTTTCCGATTTTCTCCGCCCAGATCCAAACATCTGTTATATCTTCGTCTTTGGCGTAGCGGTTTAATCGGCTCCGTATATCTCTTTCAAGATAAACGCTGTTTGATCCTGCTCCAATCGGGTTATCCCAGCAATCAACTGCACTGCTGTTAAGCGTTAAACCTACTTGTTTTGCGTAGTTCTTAGCATAATTTATCCAGTGATTGATGTCAAACTCCGGCTTGGGTTCGGCAGTTGCAGGTGGTTTTGTTTCCGGCTTTGTTGTTTCTTCCGGTTTGCTCTCGGTCGGCTTGTTTGGATTGCTTGCAGGCTTCTGCGGCTTGGTGATATGTCCCGTTGGTTTGGAATTACCACTTGGCTTTGAAGCTGTTCCTTTTTCGGATGGTGCTTTTTGCTCTGTTCCTGATGAAGCGGAAGAATGCGGGGAAGAAGCAGAAGTTGTTACGGACTCTTTCGCATTTTCGTTTTCAGGTTTTGACTGTTCGGGTTTGACGTTATTTTCATCATCAGAGAAAGTTGAAGTTTCTTTTTTACTCTCCGAAGAAGAAATAGTTTTATCCGCACTGTCTATATCAGAGTTTACTTGATTTGAACAACCGACTGTTAAAATCAATCCAAGAAGCAAAATAACCAAAGCAAAACGTTTTGCTTTCATCTCGTATCCCTCCTTTGCTTTCTCGGCTTTATTATACGCCTTATGTTTAAGTTTTGCAAAATGTGCCTTTGCTTTTTGAGATAGGTCTATACTGGAGAGATAGATATATACAGGGAGATAGTTTGTTATATTTCGGATAGTCAGCAAGTTATAGGGGGTTAGAGTGTGAGAAAGGGGGAACGGAACAGCTATGCTCCGCCTATCTGCTTTCACGCTCTGCACGGGTTTTTAAAAACTTGTTGTAATGCTCCAAAGCCTTGCAGACAAATTCTTCTGTTTGACTGACGGGAACTGATTTCGGAATGAGTTGTCGCACCCTGTCCCCACGAAGCACTATCTTTTCACGCTGATTCGGTTTTTCTTCGCTCATAATGGCAGAAATAGCTTCCGGTGTAAGTTTGCCCTCGTCAAAGAATTTTCGCATACGAATTGTCTGATCGTGTGACGGTGTGCAATCGTTTAAGTCAATCTCGTCAACAATATCACGCTGACAATCTTCGTCGAGATAGGACAACTCAACAGCAGGACGCATTTTGATTTTGCCTTCGTCTACAAATTCGAGCAGTTCCGGCACAAGATTTGTTAGTCGGATATATCTTCGCACTTGCTCTCGACTTTCACCAACTTGCTCACCAATCTGTGTAACAGATAATGCGTTTTTTCCTGACAACTTCTCCACCAGTGGTGTAGAAGTTAAATCTGTTCGTTGTCCCTGTCTTTTCATTGCTTCCAAACGCATTTTATAGGCAAATGCCTTTTCGCTCGGAAGTATCTGCGACCTCTGATAGTTGCTTTCAACCATAAGGATTGTCGCTTCGTCACGGTTCAGGTCAACAACCTCGCAACGCAAGGTGTCAAATCCAGCAAGCTCACAAGCTCGTTTTCGTCTGTGACCTGAAATCAGTTCGTATCTGCCATCTTCTTTCTGCCTTATCGTAGCAGGAGTAATAACGCCGCGTTCCTTAATGCTTTCCACAAGCTGAAACATATCTTCATCATCACGCACTTTAAACGGATGATCAGGAAAGTCATCAATCAGTTCCAAAGGAATATCCCTGATTTTTGACAGCTTTGCTTCATCCCTCATATCCTGCGTTGAAAAAATGTCATCGAACGTGGGAAGAGTGAAGTCGCTCTTTCTGTTTGCCATCTGATATCACCTCCTTCGTAAATTCAGAGTAGGCTTTTGACACCGGGCTGTTCGGTTCATAGGCAAATATGCTCTTGCCCTTAGAAGCGACTTCTGCGGCTTTTACAGCCATCGGAATTTGACTCTTATAAATTCTTATATGCGAGCCGAAATTCTCTCTGAGCGCCTCTACGGTGCTTTTAGCAAGGTTTGTGCGGTTGTCTACGATAGTCAAAAGAATACCGTCAATCGTTAATTCGGGATTGATATATCTCTTTACCTTAGATATCGTTTTGAGAAGCTGTGTCATACATTTAGCAGGAAGATAATGTGCCTGCACCGGAATAATCACGCTGTCCGCAGCCGAAAGAGCGTTTAATGTCATCATACCCAACGAAGGCGAACAGTCAATTACAATATAATCATACTTGTTTTTAATTTCGCTTAGGTAAGATTTCAAAATAACTTCTCTGTTCATTGCGGTCACAAGACTTATCTCAAAATCAAACAAATCACTGCTTGACGGTAACAAATCAACGCCTTCCTTGTGTTTAAGGATACCGCTGAACCAATCGCCTTCCTTACCTTTGATAACCTCTGTCATTTTGTCTGAGATGGTGTTTTGTAGATTATCGGTATCCCGCCACCCAAGACAGGTTGTAAGATCGCCCTGTGGGTCTGCATCTACAAGCAATACCTTTTTACCTTGCATAGCTACCCCAACGCCCAAGTTTACCGCTGTCGTTGTTTTGCCCACCCCACCTTTTTGATTGCATACAGCAATCGTTTTGCAGTTTGGCATTTTCGTGCCCTCCTTTCATCATAGATTTGAATCATTCGATCCACTAAAACACAAAGGCCATAATCTTTGTGCTTTAGTCGTTGCATTTAATTCGACCTCGTCCCCCAAATGCATAAAAGGAAATCAACAAGCATTCGGCTGCTAACCGAATTCATAGGAATCTCACCTCTGCCGGGTTCTCCGCCAGCTCCGTAGAGAAGTATCATTATGCCCTGTACCTGTCATCGCCGCCACCGAAAGCAATTCGGTTTCTGTTGTATAAGCATTTATCGCTCGTCCTGTTCCATAATGGATGCGAAGTCGTGGCGTACCTACAACTTAGGCTTGAGGTTTTCTCAGAACAAGGAATGTACTTGTTGAATGTCTATTCAATTTTCAAGGTCCGTGAGTTTTTGTCCTCACTAAACAATTGGGAAAAAATTTTGCGTTTGAACGAAAAAACTTTTGAAAAAATGAAAAAAATTTTTTCTCACCTCCGTTTGGGCATAAAAATACCCCTTACATCTTTAATTGATGCAAGGGGTACAAAATAAAAAAAGCCCGCTGATTTCTCAGCGGGCACATTAACTTATATGAAGTTTTCGGAACTCAGCGGAATTCGCACAATTCTAAAACCGTCTTTGGCTTAAGTTTGGCTTAAATTGGCTTAAGCTTTGGCTTAAAAGTGCTCGATAAGTTCTGCTGGGTGCAGATATAAAGACTTATACAGACTTTATTTATCCAAAGGTTTCATTGTCGGGAAAAGCAGCACATCACGGATTGCGGCGGAATCGGTAAGAAGCATTGTCATTCTGTCGATACCGAAACCAATACCGCCTGTCGGAGGCATACCGATTTCAAGTGCATTGAGAAAGTCCTCATCGGTTGTATTTGCTTCCTCGTCGCCCTGTGCAAGCTGTTCTTCCTGCGCCTTAAAACGTTCCCTCTGGTCAATCGGGTCATTAAGCTCTGAATAAGCATTCGCCATTTCCCAGCCATTCATAAAGAACTCGAAACGTTCTACGTAATCAGGATTTTCGGGCTTTTTCTTTGTAAGCGGAGAAATTTCAATCGGATGATCCATTACAAATGTTGGCTGAATCATATGCTCCTCGGCAAATTCCTCAAAGAACAAATTAAGAATATCGCCCTTCTTATGTCTGTTCTCAAACTCAACGCCCTTTTCCTTGGCAACAGCTTTTGCTTCTTCATCAGAATGAATTTCGTTAAAATCAACACCCGAATACTTCTTGACTGCATCAAGCATTGTAATTCTCTCAAAGGGCTTACCTAAGTCCATTTCAACGCCGTTATATGTGATTTTAGTTGTGCCGAGAACCTCTTGTGCAACGTGGCGGTAAAGATTTTCGGTCAAATCCATCATACCGTTATAGTCTGTATAAGCCTGGTAAAGCTCCATAAGAGTAAATTCGGGATTGTGTCTTGTGTCAACACCCTCGTTGCGGAATACTCTGCCGATTTCGTAAACCTTTTCAAGTCCGCCGACAATAAGACGTTTTAGGTAAAGCTCAAGTGAAATACGGAGCTTTAAATCCTCGTCAAGAGCATTGAAATGAGTTTCAAAGGGACGAGCCGACGCACCGCCTGCATTCGAAACGAGCATAGGCGTTTCAACCTCCATAAACCCTTGTGAATCAAGGTATCTGCGAATACTGCTGATGATTTTTGAACGTTTAACAAATGTATCCTTAACCTCAGGATTCATAATGAGGTCAACATAGCGCTGACGGTAACGGAGATCGGTGTTTGTAAGTCCATGATACTTTTCAGGAAGCGGCTTGAGTGACTTTGAAAGAAGCTTTACTTCCTTTGCATGAACAGAAATTTCGCCCATCTGAGTTTTGAAAACAAATCCCTTAACCTCAACTATATCGCCAATATCCCACTTTTTGAGGAAGCCGTATTCTTCTTCACCCAAATCGTCGAACTTGGCAAAAATCTGAATTTTGCCGCTGCGGTCGTGCAAGTCCATAAACGAAACCTTGCCCTTGCCGCGCTTTGAAAGCAGTCTGCCTGCCACGCATACGTCTTTGTTTTCGTATTCTTCAAAATTATTCTTTATTGTTTCGGTAAGTGTATCACGGTCGCTTGTTGTAATTACAAACGGATCTCTGCCTGCCTCTCTGAGTGCGTCAAGCTTATCATACCTTACCTTGATTACATCGCTTGTATTAGCCTGCTGGGGCTTCTGACTCATATTAACATTCCCTTCAATTGCAAATCAAACGGAAATAAGCCTTATAGCTATTTCCGTTAATTTAATTCTTATTTAGAAATTTCAATAATCTTAATTGCTTGTATTCCGCCGGGAGTTTCAACCTCAACAACATCACCGACACTCTTATCCATAAGCGCTCTGCCGATAGGTGATTCATCGGAGATTTTGCCCTCTCTTGGGTTAGTTTCGTTTGAACCCGAACCAACAATCATATATTTGCACTGTCTGCCTGTTTTAATCATCTCAATTGTAACAACAGATGTTAGGTGAACGTGCTCGTTTGAGGTGTTGGATTCATCAATAACTACGGCAGTTTTAAGAATTGCCTCAATAGTTGCAATTCTTGCTTCCATAATTGCCTGTTCGTTTTTAGCGTCATCATATTCGCTGTTCTCGGACAAGTCGCCGTATGAACGAGCTACTTTGATTTTTTCTGCAATTTCCTTGCGCTTTACATTTTGTAATTGTGCAAGTTCCTCTTCAAGATTTTTAAGACCTTCCGCAGTAAGCATTGTAGGTTTAGCTGCCATTTTAATATCGTCCTTTCATATTAGCAATTAATGTGCATAAAAAACTGCATATAGATTTATTATATGCGTTTTCTTACCTCTTGTCAAGCAAAACGATTGAGATACACACAAAGTGATTTTACCGTTTGTGAGGAGGAATAATTTCGACAAAGCAAAGGCACAATTGAGCCAAGCTCATGCTGTGAAGCAAGTGTGTAGAGTGCAGAACAAAAGTATTCTTCGTCAAAATCCTTCGGTTTTAAAAGGTCAAAACCGTTTGGCATTCGCAGATGATATTTATAATAGACCAATCCGCTTGACGGCACCTTCGGACAACCTGTGGTCAGAACAAGAGTTTCCTGCTTGAGCGGAAGTTTTTCTTCAATCACGCAAGGGGCAATTACAAACATACAGTCGCACAAATCTGAAATGTTTTGCGTAACTACCGCAGAAGCCCCAAGTTCGTCCATTGCTCTTTCAAGCTCATACTGATACGATTCAAAATCGTTTGTAACAACCTTAACGTCCGAACAATGCTTAAGAATGTGAAACAAAATATCGTGAGAGTCGCCGTCAGGGTCATAGATTCCCACCTTAAGCATTTCGGGACGAACGCACCCCTCAATTGCGCTTAATGCCATATTGGTGCAAAGGCGCTGTGAATATGCATTTGAAAAAAAGCGTCTGTATCCGCTGTTCTCAGGAAATTTCAGCGTAGGCGAACACAGCAGGTGATTGCGTTGCGCACCGATTATGCTGTCTATTTTATCAAGCCTGATTTTTCCGCTGTAGCTTGTATATGTAACCTGCTTTACTCGAACTCCTCTCGCCTTTTTTACTTCAACCTCAACCTTGTCGTTCTTTATAATATGAAAAAGCCTTTTTATTCCCTTTTGCTTTTCGGGAAGCTTTAAAGAAAGTGATGTAATCAAAAAAATACCCCCGCATAAATACTTAGTAAAAGTATATGCGGGGGTACAAAATTTAAGTATTAATTAAATGCAAATTTACTTGCGATAAGCATACTTAGAAAATGCAGCCGCAGCACCTGCAAGAGCCATTACAATTAATAATGTAAGAATCGCAAAATTGCTCTGACCTGTCTGAACAGTGCCGTTTGATTTAACATTTGACGGTGTGTCAATTGTAGATATAGAATTTGACGTCACTGCTTTTGTTGCAGAAGTTGCATCTGTATTATCCATCTGCGGTTGAGTTGCAGATTCTTTGGTTGCTTCAATATTTTCCGTTTGAGGTTGTGTTACAGGCTCAGATTCAGTAGGAGCAGGAACATCATTCATTGGCTCAATACCAAAATAACCAAAAGCGGAAAGTTCAGCAAGAATATCATCGTTGATTATACCAGCTTCATAAGCATCGTTAATTTCGATAATCTCACCGGCATTGTATAGATAAACTTCTAATCCTGCACTATAATGATAATAATAATCACCTATAGTTTTTTCAATAGACACATCAGGATGCAACACTCCGTCAGCAACAAAGCTAAAATAAAATCTGCCGTCACTTAATGTAGCCGAACGTATAAAATAAATATCATCAGCTGTAACATCAAATCCTTCTCGCCCTTCATAGAATTTCTTAACCACTGCTTCCTTAACCTGATATTCAAAGTCAGAAGTATCGGGAACATCATTCATTGGCTTAATACCAAAATAACCAAAAGCGGAAAGTTCAGCAAGAATATCATCGTTAATTATACCAGCTTCATAAGCATCGTTAATTTCGATAACATCGCCGTTATTATACAGATAAACTTCTTCTCCACAGTTGTGGTAATAATAATAATCACCTATAGTTTCTTCATAAAACACATCCAGAGTTGCTATTCCTGAAGCCCAAAAGATGAAATAAAATCTTCCGTCACTTAGTGTAGCTGAGCGTGAAAAATGAATATCATCAGCCGTAACACCATCTCCTACCGGACCTTCAAAGAATTTCTTAACTACTGCTTCCTTAACCTGATATTCAAAGTCAGAAGTATCGGGAGTAGCCTCTCTTTCAGCGGCAAATGCTGTTATCGACACAGATAGTGCAAGCATTACTGCAAGAATAATTGAAATAAGTTTTTTCATAGTATCGTCTCCTAAAATAATGTTAATTTATCAGCTTTTGAAGATATGTTAATGACTAAGCATACTATTCACTAATTATATCCACCAGTCTTTTTTGAATACTTGTAACGTCCTCTATGGTGCAGTATCCATCTTTGTTGTAATCTGATAAACAAGTCAAATTGAATCCATATTGAAGCAAACTAAAATCGATGTCAAGCCTATCATCTCTCGGAAGTATTTCAGCTAAATATTTTTGTATTAATGTTGCATCAACAATACTTAGCACTCCGTTTCTATCAACATCTCCCAAAATTTGAACAGTTCCATAATCATATGACACATTTTTATCTGTCATAGTATTGTAGAACATCTCATGCAACTGCGCAAAATTCATGTCCCAAGCTTCACATATATCATAAAATTCATTGTTTACAACATCATAAACTGCTAACCCAAATTTAAAAGGATATACTGAACCAGCGTTGGTAATGATTATATCATCAAAAACAGCGTGACACATTCCGGGCTCTACAGAACAGTCGGCACTGATAAGACACCAGTCTATTTTCTCGCTATCGTTGTAATGGTAAAACAGCTCGCTGTAATTGTAAGATGTCATATCACAACCCTTCTCAGTAAAATAATCAACAAATTTCATCTCAAAATGATTCTTTGCACTATAATCTGCGGCTTGCACAGAAGCAACACAATACGACGTAAGTACGATAAGAGCCAATAAAAAAGAAAATACTTTTTTCATAATTATAACCATACCTTTCCACTATATATTATTCTTCAGCAAAAACCATTCTGTAATATTTATACAAATTTTAACGCCAATAATAAAATTATTTGACGATATTATTATAACAAAAAGTTATGATTATGTCAATATTTTTGCTTATATTTTTACAAAAATCGCCTATTTTTTTTATTTTTCTAAATTATTTGCATTTCTTCCTCACAACTCCTTATTAATTATTTTAATTTATATAAAATAGTGCTGTTAATTCACCAGACATAAGACTGACAATGGTTTTTTCATGTTTTATTGATTAATAATATATACAAATAAAAAATGGTTCTATAATAAATTTGGGGGTAATAACAAACGGATCCTTAATAAAGTTCTGCGTAGGGGACGGCTTCCAGACGTCCCAAAACCTTGTCTTAAGATGTCGTCCTCTACTACAGTGTTAATGCAAAAGTTGTCAAATCAGGAATGATAATTAAATCAATTTTAATGTAGGGAACGGTCTTGACCGTTCCGATTCCACAAGTGTTATCTGTAGTCCTACGGAACAGTCAAGACTGTTCCCTACAATATATAAATTCATTATTATCGTTTTCAAGTGTAAATTTTTAGATTTTACAAGGTACTACGAATACCAAAAGATAACTTCAGTAATACTCTAAAATTCCAAATTTTAATATAAACTATTCTTCTTTATATTTTACCCCAACTATTGACATTGAACTAACAAAAACAAGCGACAGCTTGACGCTATCGCTTGTTTATTTAAACTATTCTTTTTTCGGGTTTTCCCCAACCATTGACAAAGAGCCCAAAAAGCGTATCCGCTAAATTTGCTACTACGCTTTTATGTCTAACTTTTTGGGGTCACCACAAAATACTTTCGGATTTTTACTTAATTCAATTATAATTTAAAATTCAGACATTGGGTCGTACTTAGCGCCGTTATACTGGCACTCGAAATGGAGGTGAGGTCCTGTCGAATTACCTGTTGAACCTGAATAACCGATTGTCTGACCCTTTGAAACATACTGACCTGTACTTACAATTGCATTTGTAAGGTGTCCGTAAATAGTAAGCTTGCCGTTGCCGTGATCAATAAACACATAGTTACCGTAGCCGCCGCCACAGCCGCAGCTGCCGTTTTTACCCCAGTTGTGCGGACAACTGTTATTTACTGCAATTACAGTACCGCTGTCAGCCGCAACAATAGTAGTACCCATAGGTGTTCCGATGTCAACACCGCCGTGATTATAAGAACCTCTGTCCTCTTGATATGGAGCAGTGATTAAGTAAACTCCGGGTGCAGGCCATGTAAAGCCTGAGCCTGACGGAGGAGTAACCGACGGGGTTTCGGGCTGCACGGGAGTAGATGAACCGCCGCCCGGGTTGTCGTTTGAAGGCGCCCCCCCTGAGTTTCCGCCACCGTTTTGATTGCCGTTATTATTGTTCTGAGCGGCTTTTTCCTGCTGTGCCTTATAATATGCTTTTATCTGATTTTCAATTTCAGCACTTTGTGCAGCCGCATCTTCAAGCGCACTCTTAGCATTATTATTCGATGTATAAAGGTTGCGGAGAATGTCCTCGTTTTCTTCAAGAAGTTCATTGAGTTCAGTCTGGTCATCTTCAAGAGAAGCTTCTTTCTTCTCAAGCTCTGCTTTGTCCTCTTCAAGAACTGTTTTCTGCTCCGAAATCTTTTCAAGCTTTACGTTAATTCCATCTATGAGCTCCTTATCATAGCTTGAAAGAGTCTTAATAATGGAAACCTTATCGATAAAATCAGAAAAATCCTTTGCACCGAAGATAATCTCAATATCGCTTGCATTACCTGCCATATAAACTGTTCTTAAACGCTCACAGAGAGTATCAAGCTGACCGTCAATATCTTCATTTGCCTTGTCAATGTCCTTTTGTTTTGCTTCGATACTGTCATTTAGGTCGCTTATTGATTCTCTTGTGAGAGCAATTTTGTCATCAAGGACTTCAATTTTGCTGACAAGAGCCTCGTTGTACTCTTCTTTTTCGTCAATATCAGACTGAGTTTTATCAAGAACATCCTGATATTCCTGATTTTTCTGTTCAAGCTCCTGAAGCTGTTGCTGCAACGAATCAATGCTTTCTGCACCTGCTGAAGCAGTTGAAAGTGCTACAGGCATTGAAATAATACAAACGCTTAAAAGAGCACACAGAATTCTTTTTAATCTGTTCATTACTTTTCTCCTTTCACGGATTACCAGCCGAGAATTTCATTACCTTCTTTTTTGAGATACTTACGAATTGAAATAAAGCTTCCAAAGAAACCGATTACTACACCTGCTATTACAAAAGCAACAGCAACATAGAGAATTACATTTGCGAGAGGAATATATGTAAACGGAATCATACTTGTGATTGCACTCATAACAGCTTCATATAAAAGTACAATTCCACCCGTTGAAACAGCGGCAGAAATAAAGCCGATTACCATACCCTCAATGAGGAATGGCATACGAACAAACGAGTTTGTTGCGCCTACTGACTTCATAATACTGATTTCAAATCTTCTTGAATACATAGTTGCTCGGGTTGTATTAGCAATGATGAAAATTGAAATAATCATTAGTGCGCCTACAACGCCTATGCAAATTATGTTTACTAGATTGCTGATGTCTGTAAGCTTTTTAGCAAGCTCTCTGTGGTCGTTGATACTGTCAACACCATCAATATTTTTTATCTTAGCAACGGTTTCATCATACAGTGACAAATCGTCCATTACCACAATAAAAGCGTCAGGAAGAGGGTTTCGGTCTTCAATTTTGTTAAAAAGCTCATCTCCGAGTTCTTCCTTATACTGCTGAAAAGCCTCATCTTTTGAATAAAAGGTAGCCGAGGCTACATTACTAACCTTTTCAATGTCTTTTCCTATGTAAACAGCCTCAAGCTGTGATACGTCTGATTTAATATAAACAGTCGTTTCGTTTGAATCACCAACCGAATCAACGACCTGAGCAACGTTTATTGAAAAAAGTGCCGCCGCACCTGTAAGAACAAGACAACTTACAAGTACACATACAGAAGCGATACTCATTATACGGTTGCTCCATACGTTTTTCAAGCCTTCCTTTGCCAGATAGCCAAAGCCTTTCATAACATTATCCTTTCAAACTGTATTTGTCCGAGCAAATCAGTCGGGCAGAACAACCGCATTATCGGGATACTGCGGAGCATCATCATATTCATCATAACCGGCGTAATCATCATCGGAATAACGTATGCCGGCACTTTTATCCTTTGTGTCGCCTATAACTCTTCCGTGGTCAATCGTAATTACTCTCTGATTGAACTCGCGTACAAGTTCATGCTCATGAGTTACAACAAGTACTGTTGTGCCCTTTGCATTAATTTCATTAAGAAGCTCAATAATCTCATGCGACATCTCGGGGTCAACGTTACCCGTAGGTTCGTCGGCTACAATAATTTCGGGATTATTTACAAGCGCTCTTGCCAAACTAACACGCTGCTGTTCACCTCCCGAAAGCTCACTGGGCTTGTCCTGCATTTTGTCTTTCAATCCGACAAGGTCAAGCACATAAGGTACTCTTTTTTTAATAACAGCAGTACTTTTACCCACTGCTCTCATTGCAAAGGCTACATTATCAAAAACATTCATCTTTTCAATTAGTCTGAAATCCTGGAAAACTATGCCCATATGACGGCGAAGATAAGGCACCTCTCTGCGCTTGACCTTCGAAGTCTTTTTGCCGTTGATAACAATTTCTCCCGAAGTGGGAGTTTCCTCGTGCATAATAAGTTTCAGAAACGTACTCTTACCTGCACCCGAAGAACCTACAATAAAAACAAACTCACCTTTATCAATATGTAAAGATACGTCGTAAAGCGCATGAGTACCGTTTGGGTACGTCTTAGATACATTTTCAAAATCAATCATAATTTCACCTTATTTGGGGTTTGTGCTAAAAGCATTTACTGAATATAGTAATAAAAACAACAAGGGCGTATATAAATTATATTTAAATACACCCCAACTTGTTAAAACGATTCAATAAAATTAATTATCAATATTTTGTAGGACTTGCGTTAAGATACTTCTTAACCATCAAAGCTACCTTAAATACAATAGCATCCTCAAATTCACGAAGATCAAGACCCGTAAGCTTCTTAATTTTTTCAAGTCTGTAAACAAGAGTGTTACGGTGAACAAACAGCTTACGTGAGGTTTCGGAAACGTTGAGGTTGTTTTCAAAGAAACGCTGGATTGTAAAGAGAGTTTCCTGATCAAGGCTTTCGATTGAGCCGCGCTTGAACACTTCCTTAAGGAACATCTCGCAAAGAGTTGTTGGAAGCTGATAGATAAGACGTGCAATGCCGAGATTGTCATAGCTTACGATTGTGCGCTCTGTATCAAATACCTTTGCAACCTCAAGAGCAGACTGAGCCTCTTTAAATGAACGTGCAAGATCCTTGATACCTGTAACAGTTGTACCGATACCGACAACGCAGTGAGTGTAAAACTCGCTTGAAAGAGTGTCGGAAATAGAGCTTGCAAGTTTTTCAAGGTCACGGCTTTCTGTGTCAGCCTTGATTTCTTTTACAAGTGCAATTTCAGCCTCATTGATATTGATGACAAAATCCTTTGACTTGTCGGGGAAAAGATTCTGAATTATGTCATAAGCCGATACATCTGTCTTTGAAACAATTTTTATAAGCAGGCAAACACGGGAAACCTCGCTGTTAAAATGAAGTTCTCTTGCTTTAAGGTAAATGTCGCCGGGAAGAATGTTGTCGAGAATTACATTCTTAATAAAGTTTGAACGGTCATACTTTTCGTCATAATACTGCTTGATGCTTGCAAATGATACAGAAAGCAACTGTGCATACTTTTGAGCGTATTCATCAGTACCCTGTACAAAAACTGCATAGTCATACTTAGCGTTGCTGCCAAATGACTTGTATGTATAGCCGTTAATAACAAATGGAGCAGTTGAACTGAGTGTTTCGGAGTTGATGCTTTCGTTTACTTCGCCAATTTTTCCAAGCTCCGAGCATGCAATAACAACCGAAGTTTCATCAATAACGCCGATTGTTCTGTCAATTGCATCTTTCATCTGGTGTACAATACCCTGAAATAATCTGTTAGACATGATATTTACCTCTTTTTCTCCGCATTTAATATTATATTATGTTGTGACTGTAATCTTTAAATAAAATACAATCTCTCTCATATACATATTACACAAAAACGAGAAAAAAATCAACCTCTATTTACAATTTTTCTTTAATTTTTTTATAGAGATTGCATAAACAGCAAAAAGTTACAATTTCGAAAGCAAATATAAACAACTTTTAATCTTTTTTCTTGGATTTATCACTATAATAATACTTATTTGTGTTGTCTGTGTGAATAATGGAAATTTTTACTAATAACAATCAGGAAATTTAATAAAATATTTTTTATTACTTCAAAACAATGTAACCGTTTTTGGATTTTGTAATAGTATGGTATTGTAAACGAAAGGAGGAAAGCGTATGTGTAACTTTTTCGGAAACGGAAACGGCAATTGCTGCACTTGGATTATTCTTCTTATCATCGTCCTCTGCTGCTGCGGCAACAACAATGGTTGTGAAAACAACAACAGCTGCGGTTGCGGTTGCTGATAATTGAGTAACCGTCACTTAAAATAAGCTTTTAGCTGAGGACGTTCATAATAAATGGGCAGGCATTTTGTGCCTGCCCTTAAAATTTTAGTAGGTAAAATCAGGAACGTATTTTTTAATTGTTGGGAGCATTCCAATTTTATCGGGAGTGTGCGGCGGAAGCTGCCAGAAGTCGTGAGCGCAGTAGGTGTTGCCTTCAATAATCGCAGGTCCGTTAGGAGTAATTGCAACATCCCAACCGATATATCTTATCTGAGGTACAATTGTGGCTGCTTTAAGGCACATATCAACAGCTTCTTTAACAAACGGAAGCTGGTATCCCTGAATTTTTACGTGAGTATCGGGGTGCTCGGTATAAATAATACCCTTTGTTGTATCGCCTGAATGAGCAGGATATTTCATCTTGCCTGTTTCGATGTCAACAGGCGTAAACAAACAGTTATTATCTACAACACTGTCTCCCTTTCCCATTTTCTGAACAATATAAACGCAGTGCGGAACCTTGTCGTTGTCAAGAACAGTGATTACACGCATACTGTTTACAGCGTTAGGATAGAGTTTTGAAAGTGCAGGATGCTGCTTGATGTTATCTTCAATTGTGCAAAATCCCTTGTCAACAAGATATTTGTAAAGCTCGTCAAAATCTTTAAAATCGCTTACCTTTAATCTTTCACAGCCGATACCGCACTCCTTGTCCTGCATTTTGCAGAAAAGGTATTCCCTTGACTCAACAAATTTTTTGACGTCCTCTTTTGACGACTTTTCCATTTGGAGATATCCTCTGCCGATATAATCCTTGAAAAGCTCGTTAAACTCGTCCTTGTTATCAAAAAGATGTGCGTACTCGGTATCATTCATAAACATATTAAGCTTTTTACTGATAAGACGTGTAACAAACGTTTTGCGCTGTTCCTTGTTGAGATTGTAGAATGCAAAAATCTCGTAGTCATAGTAGCCTGCACCGTAACGCTTTGCGCACCAGAGCATATCAAAGAAAATTACAATGCTGTTTTTGCCCGATCTTTCGTGAACATCCTTTATTGCCTTTTTCATCTTGCCAAAACTTGCGTTCTTTAATACTCTGAAAATATATCCCTTATCTGCCATTTTATACCACTCCTGTTTTATATCAAATGATTAAATTAAAAACGTGTTTTTGCCCCGATTTCATAATGTGTTATATGTCGAATTAATCGTTAAGACACTCAACTTCATAAATTCGAGGAACTCGCTTTGAAATTCCGCATACAATCTCGTCAACATTAGTATTGAGCAAATCAGCCATCCATAATACACTTAGTTTGTCATTAAGCAGTGCAACGGTATCTCCACGCTTAACGTCACCTATATCTGTGACATCAACCATAAACTGATCCATACATACTCTGCCGATAATCGGCGCTTCTTTGTCATTTATCATAACTCTGCCGATATTTGAAAGCCGCCTGCTGTAGCCGTCGGCAAAGCCAACGGGAATTGTCGCAATTTTGGTCGGTCTTTTCGTTACAAACGTTCCGCCATAGCCAACCTCTGTTCCTTCAGGGACTTCTTTTACCATAACTACATACGTATACCAACTCATCACCTGCCGAAAATCTTCTTTGAACCATTCATCCTCATCAATCGGACACAGCCCAAAAAGAATATCTCCTGCTCTTACGGCGTCAAGCTGTGTTTCAGGGCGAAGAAGAATTGCGGGGCTGTTTGCAACGTGCTTACATGGGATTTCTATTCCCTCTTTTTCAAGCCTTGCAATCATATCAAGATACTGATTGTATTGCTCTGTTGCACTTTTGCCGTCATTTTCATCTGCACGTGAAAAATGAGTAAATGCACCTGTTATTTTCAGGTTTTCCATTTCATTAATTTTTTTGATAATCGGAATTGCAGAATCGTTTGCAGGAAATCCTATTCTGCTCATACCTGTATCAATCTTGATGTGTATCGGCTGAACAACTCCGCTCCATTTTGCAAGCAAATTTAATTTTTCAGCCGTATCAAGAGAAAATATAGTAGGTGTTAGATTGTATTTAATAAGGTTTTCAAGCTGTCCGTCACAGGTATCGCCAAGCAGAAGTATTGGCTCAACCGCTCCTGCCTTGCGAAGCGAAGCACCCTCTTCCCAAACAGCAACGGCATATCTTTCAACACCGCATTTTTTCAGGGTCGGATAAATACCTTTTTCGCCATGACCGTAGCCGTCACCCTTTAGAACAGCCATTATTTCAACGTCCTTGTCAAGACGGCTTCTGATATTTTTAATATTGTGTTCAATAGCACTAAGGCTTACTACAGCTTCAGTTCTTTGCGCAAGCTTTCTCAAAACAAAGCCCTCTTTCAATATTGAAATACTGCGAATTATCGCAAACTTATTCAACTCTGCACTTTCTTAGTTTATTAGTATATCATATATTTTTCTGTTTTACAATAATAAAACTCTTATTTCGATTAAATGTAATATTTCATCAATTATTTTACTTGCAATTTCTATCAGATAAAAGAATCCTCCGAATAAAATTCGGAGGATTCTTTCTTATATTTATAAAGTGAGACAAATGAGCGTATTAAACGTTATAATCAGACCAAGTACCGTTTTCGTAAATCTTGTTCATTCCGTTGATTGTTAAATCACCTGTCTGACTACCGTTTTCGCCGTTGTTGAAAATAATCATGGTAGCGTCTGACGGAACTTCCACACGATAAACATTATTACCCATGCTTTCGGTTTCAACGCCGGGCCAAGAGGTCATTGTAGTATTGCTCTTGCTCCAGTAATAAGCCATTACCTTGCTCCAATTATCGGTATTCTTAAAGTAGAGATAATTCTTAGCTACAGGTGCAGTTGAAGTTTCAGGCTCGGTAGGTGTTTCACCGCCTACGTATGTGCCGCAGAAAGAACCTTCATATGCAAGATCTGCAAGATAGCACTGAATAGCCGTAGCGTCCTTTACATTAACAACACCGTTCTGGTCAACATCAGCAGCCGTAAAAGCATCACCTGTAAGTTCGCTGATTTCAGCAGCATGAAGCTGAGCATCAGTTGCATCTGAAATAGTGATTGTACCGTTTAAATCAACATCGCCAATAAGAACCTTGTTCTGCGGCTGTGTTGTCGGCTGAGTTGTTGAGGGCTGTGCAGTTGTAGCAGGCACTGTTGTAGGATTAGTATATCCGGGCTCTGTGGGATATGTTACAGTTTTGCTTTCTTTTGTAAATGTATAAGTAGCAGAAGTTGTGTTTTTACCGTCTGTAGCAGTAAGTACAACAGTGTACTCTGTACCGAGTGCATCGCCTGCGCCGATAGTAAATGTGGTATCCTCAGTATATTTTACAGCAGCACCGCCATTGATGCTGTATGTACCGCTTGTTGCGTTATCAAGACCAACAGTAATATCAATTGATTCAGCAGCAAAGTTCTCTCTGGGAGCTTCAATTGTGCTTCTGGGTACTGATGTAGTGTTGTAAACTACTGCAATACCGTCCTCGTTTCCGATTGTACCCTTGATTGTACCGCCTGAAACAGTAAATGTGCTGCCTGTTATCTGATCGGTGTAAGTACCGTCTTTCATCTTGCCGCCGAGGTTTACGCTTACAGCGCCCGCACCCTTTGTGCTGACGAGAACAACACCGCTGTTGCCTCTTACGTTATAGAAAAGTGAGTCGCCTGAATTTCCAAGGCTTTCGCTCTGACCAACGAAGTGGTTTCTGAAACGGTTAACCTCTGCAACGCAGGTGTCCATCCATGTTAATGTTCCGACCTCACCCATCTGAGTCTGTCTGATTTCCTTAGCCATCTGATTCGGGTCTTTTCTTGCATCGTAACCGTTCTGGTCGCCGTTAAGTCTTTCGTATGAATAGTAAGGTCTTGCAAAATAAAGACCAGTTGAATCTTTTCTCGATGCTACAATAGCCCACGCCTTGTTAATTGTTGAGTCATTGCTGTCATACGACGAGCCGCCGCCCATATATGTATCGTGAGATTCAGCCCAGAGAACTACTTTATTTCCCTGACCGTGAGCATATCCGCAATAACTTGAGTTTGACGCTCCGCCAACCTGTCCGTATTTTAGTGAATTTCTGATGTTGTCACCTGTTGAGTTGTCGGTAACTGACATCTTGCTGAGGTAATAGTTTTCAGCGGCATTGCTGTCAATTCTGTTAAGAACTTCGCCGTAATAGTAGGGTGTAAAGTTCTTTGTGCTCTTTGCATAGCTTGTTGCGCCGTCAAGAACTACATCCCAGAAATCACTTGCAAATGCAGAATCATCTGCCGGTGTTTCAATATGCTTTGCAGCGTCAAATCTGAAGCCGTCAGCACCGTTATCTATACATTCCTTGAGGAGGTTGAGAATCATATTCTGAACCTTCTTGTCGCCTGTGTTAAGGTCAGGCATACCCATATTACCCTGAGTAACGTCAAAACGTCCATCACTTGTATGAACCCAGCTTGTGCTGATATGCCAGTAAGAGGGGTCGGTGAGCATATCGGGATTCCAGAATGTTCCTACCTGAGGAGAGATATCCCCCATAACCTCTTCAACAGAGCCGATTTTCCAACCCTGAATATTGCCCATATGGTTTGCGACAATATCAACAATAACTTTGATTCCGTACTTTTCTGCTTCATCGCACATAGCCTTAAATTCAGCCTTTGTGCCGTACCATGTGTAACCGTTGTCACAAATTTCTTCGGCTACGGGCTGATAGCTTTTCCACCAGTTGCCGTCATTACCGCCTGTGCCGTCAGGAATACCTACATTACCGTAAGCAGTTCCTTCCCAGTAATAGTCCTTAGGCTGAGTTACCGGTGAAGTCTGCACGGCAGTGTAGCCGGCTGCTGCAATCTGTGGAAGATACTTTTTGATGTTGTTGTACGACCAGTTCCAACAGTGAAGAATAACGCCTTGCTGAACGCTGTCAGGCTGCTCGAAGTCGATAGTAGATGATGAAGCTGCAACTTCACCACTGTTTGTCGTTACGGCCGATATTCCGGCAACGGATGATGACATTACCAATACAGAAGCCAGTAACGAACTAATGATTTTCTTACTCCATTTCATTTTTAATTTCTCCAACTTCTAAAACTTCGGCAAGATTCCCCTCTTGCCATGACTTAATTATTATATTATAATATATATGAAATATCTTGTACTAAAATACTCATTAATGATACTATTCTATTTTATTTGAGGTTTTTATGAAAAAATTTATCGAAAATCTGAGTGATAAAAAAACTGAATTCAAAGAATCGGATATACCGTTTAGATACTATCATTTTGACTATTCCGACGGCTTTTCAGGCTTTCAGTTTCACTGGCACGAAGAAATTGAAATTCACTATGTTGTCAGCGGAAGCGGAAGCTTCTTTATTGACGACACGGAATACAGCGTTGAAAAAGGCGATATAATCTTTATTGCGCCGCGAATTATTCACAGCGGAAAATCAAATAACAACGACCTTGTTGACATTTGCTATATTGTGGACAACGACTATCTTATGTCAAAAAACAACGAGTACAACACCGATAAATTTTTTACCGAGCTGATTAACGCAAAAATCGAATTACCTGTTATACGCTGTAAAAATGAGGGATATGAACAGCTAAAAAAGCCTTTGAAGCTGATAGATTCCTATGTTGAAAATCGAGAACCTTTTTTTCAGCTTGAAATCAAACGCAGTCTATTTGATTTTTTTATAGAACTGTACAAAAATAATTATCTTTCAATGTCGCCTCAGTCATCAGATCGCAACGAAACGAAAAGTATTATTAAGCAGTCAATCAGCTATATTCAGCAGAATGCATCGGGCAAGCTTACGATTGATGAAATTGCATCTCATGTCGGTTTGAGTTCAAGTTATTTTATGAAGCTTTTTAAGGAAAGCACAAAAATGACATGCGTTGAGTACATAAAAATTCTGCGTCTTAACAATGCCGCAAATATGCTTAAAGAAACAGAGGAAAGTATTTTGCAGATTGCACAAAGCTGCGGATTCTTTAATCTTTCACTTTTTAACAGAGAATTCAAAAGATACTATTCTATCACACCGAGCTTGTACAGAAAAAAATACAAAATGTCTGAAATTGAATTTATGACATTTTAAATCGAATAACCCAATACAGATATAATACAAATCACCCCGAAGTCCACTTGAACTTCGGGGTGATTTTCTGCAATGATTAATTCCGTTTTAATTATCCGTTGTATGTTGACCAGTTGCCGTCTTTATAAATCTTGTTTGCTCCGGCAAGTGAGAGGTCATCGGTCTTATTATTTCCGTCGTTAAAGATGATATATGTTGCTTCTGACGGATACTTAATGCGATAAACATTGTTGCCAACGTTCTCCATATCAACGCCGGACCATGAAGTTAATCCTGTATTGCCATCGCTCCAGTAGTAAGCTTTTACGCTGCTCCAATTATTTGAATTGTAGTAGTATACATAATCACCTGATGGAGTAGTAGGTGTAGGAACGTCTTAGTTATAATCACTCCATGAACCGTTATCGTAAATTTTATTGTAACCGGAAATTGTAAGGTCGCCTGTTTTGTTGTTGCCACCGTCATTGAATATAATGTAAGTAGCCTCACTCGGAACCTCAACACGATATGTGTTGTTGCCTACATTCTCCGTGTCAACGCCCGGCCATGTTGTCAATGTAGTGTTGTTATCGCTCCAGTAATAAGCCTTTACTGTACCCCAGTTGTTAGAATTCTTGAAGTAGAGGTAATTGCCCAGAGGAGCAGTTGTCGGCTGTGTTATAGGCGCAGTCGTTGGAGTTTCACCGCCGACATATTCGCCGCAGTGTGCTGCTAATTCTGTTAAGCCTGCGAGATAGCACTGAATTGCAGTAGCGTCTTTTATGTTAATAATGCCGTTTTTATCAACGTCTGCTGCAATGGTATTATTGCCTGACAGCGTCTTATACTCGCTTATATGACTCTGAATTTCAGTAGCGTCGCTGATTGTGATTGTACCGTTAAGGTTTGTATCGCCGATAAGAATCTTATTAACAGGAGCCGTAGTTACAGGAACGGTTGTCGGCTGTGTTGCAGGTCTTGTTGTAGGAGCTGTTGTTGCAGGAGTCTGAGTATATTCTACCCATGAGTGGTTAGCTCTCATAATCATTGTTCTGCCGTCAAGAGGCATACCGTCCTCACCGTCAGCAGGATAACGATTTGATGTTGCGTCCTTGTTCTCGGTTAAGATTACGTAACCGTTTGCAAGCTCTTCGGGAACTTCAAGTACATAGTATCCTGTTGCAGAATCCCTTGTCATCTGCACACCCGGCCATGCACCGTTGTTAACAGTTTCATCAACATAGATATATGCGTAAGCGCTTGACCAATTGTATGATGAATTATCAAAGTAAACCTTCTGAACGAGGCTTGGGTCAACCTTTGTGTATGTATATGTCTGAACATCAGATGTTGTTGAACCATCGGAAGCCTTTACAGATACAGTTGTCTTTGTGCCGTAAGCAAGACCTGAACCGATTGTGATTGTCTGTCCGTCTGTAAAGCTTGTGTATGAACCGCCGTCAATAGAATACTGACCGCTTGTTGCATTTTTATAGTTAAGTGTAAGCTTTAATGTATCTGTTTTGTAAGTCTGTGAGCCGGGATTTACGGAAGCTGAAGGGCCTGCGGGCTTTGCATTGTAAACAACAGCTACGCCTGTGCTGCCGATATTACCGCTGATTTTGCCGTTAGCAACAGTAAATTTGTTGCCTGTAACCTGATCAGTATAAGTACCTGCTGCCATCTTGTGTGCAGATACGTTTACGGATGCTGATGAACCGCTGCAGTTTACAAGAACTACACCCTCTGTGCCACGCTCGTTATATGCGATTGAGCCTTCACTTGAGATGTACTCTGTCTTGCCGACAAAGTAGTTCTTAAACTGGTTAACAGCCTTTACTTCAGCATCACCCCATGCGGTTACACTTGCTGTACCAATCTGGTCTCCATAGTTTCTCGGACGAGCAAGGTACATTGCGCAAGACTGTGCTCTTGAGCCAACCATTGCCCATGACTTTTTAAGGGTTGTATCGTTCTGAGCTCTTGAAGAACCATCTGCATATGTGTCATGCGACTCATTCCACAAAACTGCTTTATTTCCGGCAGGCTGAGAACCATCGTCAAGATAAAAATCGCTTCTCTTTGCACCGTTTGCATTGCCGCTGTTAACAGAGTTACGGATTGAATTTGATACAGAGCTTGTTGTGATGCTCATCATTGAAGTGTAAGAACCAAGTACTGATGTAGCGACGTTCTTATCGTTATCACCTGTTACCTTATCAAGAATCTCACCGTAATAATACGGAGTAATTCCTCTTTTGCTCTTGGCGTAGCTTGTAGCAGCGCCGAGAACATTAGGCCAGAACTGGCTTGCGCAGCCGTTATCTACAGGTGTTTCAATGTGCTTTGCACCGTCGAAACGGAAACCGTCGGCGCCTGCGTCAATTGCCTCTTTAAGGAAGGAAATTGCATAATTCTGAATCTTTGTGTTTGAAGTGTTGAGGTCGGGAAGACCGCCCATACAATACTGTGTGATGTCATAACGAGAAGCATACCAGCTGTTTCTGCTAACATCGTGCCAGCATGAGCTGTCATTTCTGATGTCACTGGGAATTGTATCAGAAATTGTGTTGTCACCTTTGTTTGCAAGGTGGTTTAATACTGCGTCAACAATTACCTTTACGCCGTATTTGTGAGCTTCATCACACATAGCTTTAAACTCACTTTTTGTACCGCATGCATTCTGTCCGTTAGTTTCAATGCTGAAATTTGAGGGCTGATAATAAACCCACCAGCTACCGGACATCTGTCTGTTCTGAGTTGTTTCCTTGATTGTCTGGATAGGTGAAGTCTGAATAGCACTAAAGCCCTGTTCTGCAATTTTCTTCATATTAGCCTTAATACCATTGAAGCTCCAGTTCCAGCACTGAAGAATCTGTCCGTCCTGTACATTATCTACAAGACCGTAATCTGCTCCCGTTTCTACGGAAGTAGCCTGTGCAGAAACCTCTGCGGTTTCAGTTGTTCTTGCCTCAGCAACAAAGCTGCCTACTGTAAGGCAAGAAAGCGCCATACATAATGCGAGTATAGCACTCATGATTTTTTTGCTCAATTGTCTCACTCCTAAATTAAATTACCTCGAGACTGCCGCTGCAGTCCCATAAAAAGGACAATCCGCATATAATTGTCCATTTTCTTAAATAATAACAAAATAACAATACTTATGCAACGCACTATCTGCACAATAAAACATTTTTCTTTTTAGTGAATATGCCAAATTGTGTATTTTTTATGGTTTATCGTGTACAAATTTATTGCAATCTAAACATATATTATTAACAAACTTTTTGCTTTTTAGTACAAATATAATATTGTAAATTCTGCCGAAATTCTGCATTAAAAGCACTAATCAACTATGCTTTTTAACAGTTTAATCTCATAAGCATATCCATCAATGTCGTTAGGCGTTTCAAGGAAAAACGGAAGATTGCTTAGCTTAGGATGATTTATTATTCTTTTAAAAGCCTCAAGTCCTATAGCTCCCTCGCCTATTTTCTGATGCCTGTCTTTGTGACAACCGAGATAATTCATACTGTCGTTAAGATGAACGGCTTTAAGCCTGTCTATTCCGATTATTTTATCAAACTCATCAAGCTCTTCGTCAAGGTGATTTACAATATCATAACCTGCGTCAAAAACATGGCAGGTGTCAAGGCACACACCGATTTTGTCATTGTATTCTACCTTGTCGATAATTCCCGAAAGCTCCTCAAATTTACTGCCGACTTCACTGCCCTTTCCTGCCATGGTTTCAAGGAGTACAGTTGTGTTCATATCGGGAAACATAGCCTCATTCAAAGCAGAAACTATCTGCTCTATTCCCTTTTCAACGCCCTGTTCCGTGTGACTTCCGGGGTGGAAATTATAGAGATTTCCGGGAAGATATTCCATTCTAAGCAAATCATCTTTAAGCGTGTTCAACGCAAATTCTCTTGTTTCGACTTTAGCTGAACAAAGATTCATCGTATAGGGCGCATGGGCGAGAATCTGCGAAAAACCGTTTTCGCTCATAAGATGCTTTAATGCATTAACATCTGACTGCTCAATTTTTCGTGCAGAACCTCCCCTTGGGTTACGAGTAAAAAACTGAAATGTATTTGCACCGATTTCAAGAGCTTGTTTTCCTATAGCCTCAAAGCCGTTTGAAATTGAAAGATGACAGCCTATGTTTAACATTTAATTTACTCCTTTGTTATTGGAATAGTATTTGTCAGAAAATATACTGAAAAGAGATTTTTTACATATGTTTTGCGTTGTATGTATTTGATGCAATATCAGTATATATTTGTTTTACTGCAACTACTGACATAGAGCCAAAAAGATGCCGGTTGCGGTAGAGTCGAAAAAAATAACGCTGAACCCAAAAACTGAGTCCAGCGCTATGATGGTCGGGATGACAAGACTTGAACTTGCGACTCCACGCCCCCCAGACGTGTGCGCTACCAAACTGCGCTACATCCCGATGCAACAGTTAGTATTTTATCAAAAAAAAGTCGCATTGTCAAGCGTTTTGTAAAAATAATTTATATTTTATTTTCCGAATTTTAACAGCAAAACAGACTGCGAAAAATTCACTTTCGCAGTCTGCAAAATTTCTATTTTTAATTTACGCCCATCTGAGAGTATCGTTGTAAAGATTAATATAATCCTGCGCCGAACGCTCCCAACTGTTATCACTCATCATTGCGCGCCACATAAGCTGTTTCCAACCGCCTGCGTCGCGAATGCCCCAGAGAGCACGTCTTACTGCAAGCTGCATATCTGCCGTGTAGTAGTTCTTGAACGTAAAGCCGTTGCCGTAATTGTCTGCGCTGTCGAATACAGAATCCTTCAGTCCGCCTACCTCACGCACTACAGGAATTGTTCCGTAACGCAAAGCAATCATCTGTGCAAGTCCGCAAGGTTCCTGAGCAGAAGGCATAAGGAAAATATCTGCGCCCGAGTAAATCTTTCTTGCAAGTTCAGGAACAAAGCCGTGACAGAAGCAAAGTCTGCCCGGATATTTTGCCTGCATATAGTTGAAGTAATCTTCATACTCCTTATCACCAGAACCGAGAATTACAAACTGCATATTCTCTGTGTTCATAAGCTCTTCCAGTCCCATTCTTACGAGGTCAAGTCCCTTGTGTGATACAAGACGCGTAACCATTCCGACAACAGGAACATCCCAGCGCTGCTCAAGGCACAAGCGCTCCTGCAACGCACGCTTACACTCGCCCTTTCCGCTCATATCATCCTTTGAGTAATTGCGGTAAAGCTGATAGTCTGTTTCGGGATTGTAACTTACATTATCGATGCCGTTCTTAATTCCGCATAATTTGTAATGTCGGAGATTAAGCTCATCGTGAAGTCCCCAGCTAAACCACGGATCTTTAATTTCAGCCGCATAACTAGGCGAAACCGTTGAAACACGTGTTGCAGTTTCAATTGCGCCCTTCATCATATTGAGTTTACCGTTCATTTCAAGAATCTTTGTTTCAGAAGCAGGGATACCTACACATTCGGTATTTACTTCCCAGCCATATTCTCCCTGATACTGAATGTTATGAATTGTAAACAAGCTCTTGATATTATAGTACCAAGGTCTGTGAGAATAGAAAAGATAGTAATAAACAGGCACGAGAGCTGTCTGCCAGTCGTTGCAATGAATAATATCGGGGTGGAAGTCGATATACGGAAGCATTTCAAGAATTGCACGCGAGAAGAAAGCAAATCTCTCGGCATCGTCATAATGTCCGTAAAGTGTTCCGCGTTTGAAGTAATACTCATTGTCAATAAAGTAGTAAGTACAGTCATTCCATCTTGCCCAGAAAAGGCCGCAGTACTGATGACGCCAAGCAACGGGAACAGTAAAGTTTGTAATAAAGTTAAGCGAATTTCTAAGTTCCTGCGGTATAGTACCGTAAAGCGGAACTACTATTCTGCAATCCTGTCCTTTTCTGCAAAGTGTATGGGGCAGGCTTCCTGCTACGTCGGCAAGTCCGCCGCTTCCGCAATATGGATTTGCTTCAGAAGCGCAGTATAAAATTCTCATTTGTTTTTCCTCCAGTTAAACAACAGATTTTTTAGCAATATAGATAGGATACGAATCGAATCCCATAAGCGAACGTCCGTCCTTGATTGTAACATCCTTATCTATAATAACATAATTGAGATTGGTATTGCAACCTATTTTTGTATCCTGCATTACTATGCAATTGCTGATTTTTGCGCCCTCTCCGACATAAACGCCCTTTGAAAGCACGCAGTTTTCAACCTCGCCTTCGATAACACAGCCCTGTGCAATAATTGAATTTTTGACGCTACTTGTAAGACCGTATTTTGACGGGGCGTCATCTCTTACCTTGGTATAAATCGGACGTTTTGGGTTAAACAGCTCGTCTCTTACTTTCTTTTTCATAAGATCCATATTAAACTCAAAGTAATCGTTAATTGAGCTGATAGCAGCACAGTAACCTGTATTTTCATAAGCGTATACGTTGAATTTTTCGATTGACTTCTGAATAATACGCTTTACGTCAAGCTGATTAAGGCTGAGAGAATTTCTGATTTCCTGCATAAGGAGATCCTTTTTTATTAAAACCGAACCATAAAACTGGTTTACTTCTTCATCACCTGTTTCGGGCTTGATGAAAACCTGATTCACCTTGCCGTTTTCACCAACATCAATTGTAAGCGGTCTGTCATATCCGCCGGGCACAACACCGTGTTTATAGATAAGCGTAATATCCGCATTATTTTTCGAATGAAAATCGAATACATTGCTGTAATCAAAATTTGTCACAACATTTGAGGGTGAAATAAGAATATATTCCTCACGGCTGTTTTCAATATAACCGTGCATATTGTAGATTGTTTCAACGTAGCTTGAAAATGTCTTTCCGCCGTAGGGAGGAAGAATTGTAAGATTGCTTCTTCTCTTTGAAAGGTCGTATGCACCGCCTGAACCAACGTGGTCCATAAGAGAGAGAAAATTACTCTTGGCAACAATACCTACGTTATTAATACCTGAATTTGACATATTTGAAAGCACAAAGTCAATAAGTCGGTATTTTCCTCCGATGGGAACACTTGCCATTGTGCGGGAAGCTGAAAGCTCCGGAATTTTTTCATCAAGCGTACTTGCAAATATAAAACCGAGAACATTATTACTTCTCATTTGCATTCACCTCCGTATTGCCTTCTATCATTTCCTTTGCCTTGATAACCGTGTTTTCGCCGATAGTTGTGTTTGCACCGATTACGGTAATTCCCCATTTATCACGATCGGCAACATCTTCGGGTTTTTCGCCGACTACGGCGTTTTTGCCGACCACTGTATTTTCTGCAACAATTGCGTACTGAACAACAGCACCCTCCTCAATTACCGCGCCGGGCATAATAATTGAAGAATTAACCGTTGCATTCTTGCCAATGGTAACGCCTGCAAAGAGAATTGAAAATTCAAGATTTCCATAAACATTGCAGCCATCGGCAATAAGCGAATTCTGAATACTTGCGTCACTTGAAACATAGTGAGGCGGCATCATAGGATTGCGCGAATATATATCTTTTAAGTCAAGAGTAACGTTTGGGTCAAGCAAATCCATATTTGCCTCCCACAAGCTGTCAATTGTTCCGACATCTTTCCAGTAACCCTCAAACGGATAAGCAAACATTTTCTCGCCTGCGTCAAGCATTGCAGGCAAAACATCCTTGCCAAAATCGTGACTTGAATCTTCCTTTTCTTCGTCCTCAACAAGGTATTTTTTTAGCTCTTTCCAACTGAAAATATAGATTCCCATAGATGCATTTGTGCTCTTAGGATGCTCAGGCTTTTCGTCAAACTCATAAATTTTTCCGTCTTTGTGTGTATTGAGAATACCGAATCGTGAAGCCTCCTCAAGCGGAACGTCAATTACCGCAATTGTGCAAGCCGCTCCCTTTTCCTTATGAAATTCGAGCATTTTGTTGTAATCCATCTTGTAGATATGGTCACCCGAAAGAATTACAACGTATTCAGGGTCATATCGTTCAATATAGCTTATATTCTGGTAAATTGCATTTGCCGTACCCGAATACCAGTCGGCACCGTCAACAGCCTGATAAGGACTTAAACAATTTACACCCGAGTGCATACCGTCAAGATCCCACGGCTGACCGTTGCCTATATACTCATTAAGCACAAGCGGTTGATACTGAGTAAGAATACCAACAGCCTCTATACCCGAGTTTACGCAGTTTGACAAAGGAAAGTCAATAATGCGATACTTTCCGCCGAACGGAACGGCGGGTTTTGCAAGCTTTTTTGTAAGCGCGCCAAGACGTGAACCTTGACCACCTGCAAGCAGCATAGCAACTACTTCCTGTTTTGGAAACATTTAGAAATACCTCCGATTTATTATTATAGCATATGTATATTATAAGCAATTTTCCGCATTAGCCTGTGGCACTGCGAAAAACATATGGTTTAAATTAAAATATTCGTACATTATTCGTCACAACTAATCTCAAGCTCTTTTATGCATTTCAGATAAATAACACTAAGCGGCGGCAAAGCAAGCGGAAGTCCCTGATTAAATCCATGAATTTTCATCATTTCGGGCATAATTTCACTGCCGTTTAAAACACCCGTTCCGCCGTACTCCTCGGCATCTGAATTGAACACTTCACTGTACAAGCCATATTTAGGCACACCGATGTAATATTTATCATGCTTTACAGGCTGGAAATTGCATACGGCAATTATTTCATTACCGTCACCGTCAGTTCGTTTAAACGCAATAACACTGTTGGTGTAATCGTCATGGTGAATCCAGTCAAAGCCTTTCCATATTACATCAAGCTCATACAACGGTTTGTTTTCAAGATAAAACTTGTTCAAATCGCAGAAAAAACGTTTTAGTGCCGAATGTTTTTCAAA
>CANBJR010000021.1 GCA_947369085.1 uncultured Clostridia bacterium
TCAACTGCAACTGTATCCTCGTCATTCTTTGCGGCAAAGTAAATTACATCGGGATGAATAACCTCAAGAGAACGCTTTTTGTGAATAAAATCTATAAAGCTTCTTATGCCGCCCTCGTAAACAAAGTTGTTTTTGATTATATTTTCCATATCACGCTCATCTCTGAGCTCAATATGCACTCCTGCATTTAGAAAAGCCTGTTCACGCAGACGTCTTTCAAGCACTGAATAATCATAAACGGTAGTTTCCTTAAATACCTCGGGGTCAGCCTTAAATCTTACCTCTGTACCCTTAACGTCTGACTTGCCTATTTTTTCAAGCGGAGTAATTATTTTTCCTCTTTCGTAGCGCTGGAAATAAACATCCTCGCCGTCGCATACCTTAACCTCCAGCCATTCGGAAAGTGCGTTTACAACAGACGCACCAACACCGTGTAAGCCGCCCGAAACCTTGTAGCCGCCGCCGCCGAACTTACCGCCTGCGTGGAGCACGGTAAATACTACCGTAACGGCAGGAAGTCCCGTTTTGCTGTTGACTCCTACGGGAATACCTCTGCCGTTGTCGGTTACTTTTATTATGTCTCCGTCCTCAATTACTACGTCAATTTTGGTGCAGTAACCTGCAAGAGCCTCGTCAATTGAGTTATCGACAATTTCGTAAACAAGGTGATGAAGTCCTCTCGGACCTGTTGAGCCTATGTACATACCGGGACGTTTTCTTACAGCCTCAAGTCCTTCGAGAACCTGAATTTCATCTGCGCCGTACTCCTGCTCAACCTTTGTCATTTCAACCTTTGATTCTTCGCTGAAATCTTCAATAACCTCGGAATCGGCGTCAAGCTCCTCTTTATTATTATTTTCCATCTTTTCAATCAATTCATTTACTTCATAAACTTCTTTATCCATACTTTACCTCCGACAGTGTATCACTGCACCCTTGTGTAGGGAACGGTCTTGACCATTCCGCAAAAATACAGCAAACATCTGAAATTATCGGAACGGTCAAGACCGTTCCCTACATTTATGTTGAAATAATGCGGTTAAATTTTTATTTTTTAAATTCCACAAAATACGGTACAAGCAAAAATCCTGCTGTTACTGCAATTATGTTTGTAATCATCAGACCTGCAAAGTTTGTACCTGCTATCATATACAGTGCAAAAACGTCAAAAATTGCAGTAATTAATGCAATTATTAAAAATAAAATTAAAATTTTCTTTTTTGATACTCTGAATTTTTTACCACAGTGATAGCAATTACATTCTTTTTCAACTGATTTCTTTTTTACGTCCTTATATCTGTAAATTGTCTTACAGTGGGGACAAACGGGTAACCTAAACATACTTATCAAAATTTCCTGTTAGCCGAATATTTGTTGCCGTCTGGCTTTTTCGGCTCTTTTTCTTCCTGCGTTGGAATGTAGTGGCGATTTCTTGTCATACTTGCAGTGCTGTCAGAATGAATCTTTTTGAGCGGAACGTCATCAGACGAATGTTTTTCGCTTACGTTTTTAATTACGGGAACGTATTTTTCGTTGCTTTGGTTTTCCTCAATATTTTTAATTTCTGATGAATCTGAAATTATTTCGCCGTCCATAAGCTTTTCACGTGCGGCGTTGCGTTCAGCCTTTATTGTATTGAAAACATCAGAATTTATATTAAATACGGAACCTGTATCTGCTGAAGAGCCAAATGTATATCCCTCGTTTTCTTCAAGCTCAGAAGTCGTAAGGTTATCTGAATACTCAATTCCTGCTTTTCTTGCTTCCATAGATTTTTTGTATTTTTTAAGCGGAACAAATTTTATAAATTTCGGAGAAATTATAGCAAAAATTATCAACGGAACGGCTACAAGCAAAATTCCTAAAGGATTGTACGCAAGACCTCCGATAATCCAGCCTGCCATAATCACAACAGAAATTAGCGCCGCAAGTATAAAAGCAGGCAAAACCTTTCGATTAACAACAACCTTACTTTCTTTTCCGCATCTTTCGCAAACGTATTCAGCCTTTCGCCTGCTTGCGTATGCAGAAACATATGAAATTCTCTTTGAACAATAAGGACATTTCCTATTTTTCATATAATCACCTTTTTTTAAACGTTATATAAGTCGGTTTTGAATTATAGGGCGGTATCTCGGTAACTGTACATTAATCAGACTCGACCGTTCCTAAACGTTATCTATATATCAACTTTAAATTCGGGCATCCGTTTTATCCATATAAACCGACTTTCCCACTCGATTACCAGTCGAGGTACTCGACCGCAAGATACAACTTTACTTCATCTTTTAAATCGTCCTAAGGGTCGGACTTAAATTATAGAACGGTATCTCGGGAGTCAGACATTTTTCTAAATCTAACGCAAGAAACTACTCGCCTTCATCTTTTGTTATTGTATTATATCAACGTCTGCGTAGGGACACGGCGTGCCGTGTCCGTTGTTAACTATGAATTTTTGCCGTTTATATTATCATTATCTTAACATACAAACTTTTCCGTAGGGGACGGGTTCCCAGACGTCCCTATGAATAAAATACGTTACCGATATATCACAATTTGTTCAGCAAATAAACTTATCCACACAACACGCAATATTATAAATTTGGAAATTTGCCTGTCGAGGCACTCGACCGAATGTTAATTGTTATTTGTAATTTGTTAATTGTTAATTCGTTCAACTGCTTTGCCTGTTTCTGTTCTTGACAAAAGCGTTTTTGTTGAAAGCTGGGTTATATACACAACTGTCTTGTCTTTTTTTCGACACACCACAAACGACTTTGGCAATTCGTACGAAACGTTTACAACCTCGCCGTTTTTTTCGGCGCTTGCAAGAAAATCCCTCGTCTTTTTTGAAACGGTGCACGCGTCAATATCAAACATTGCAATAATGCTTTCGGTTGTGATAACCGTATCCTGTCCCAAATGCAGATACATCAGCAAACCTCCCCGTTTTTCAGAAAAAATATTTTTCCCTCTTTAAGCTGTTCTTTATTGGATTTTTCACAGCAGGTTATAAAAACCTGACAGTCTTTAAGCTCGTTAAGCAAAAAATCCTGACGTTTTGAGTCAAGCTCAGATAGCACGTCATCAAGCAGAATAACAGGTTCTTCACCCATTCTCTCTTTAAGTACCGAAGCTTCGGCAAGTTTTAAAGAAAGAACCGCACTTCTTTGCTGTCCCTGCGAGCCGAAAGCTCTGGTATTTTTGCCGTTTATCAGAATTTCAATATCGTCCCTGTGCGGTCCGAAATTGGTAATGCCTGTACGTATATCGTCTTTTCTGTTATCTTCAAGCTTTTTTCTGAACTTTTCCGCAATTTCGTCAGCGCTGTCGGATATTTTCGCTTCAATTGAGGAAACATAATTTATCTCCAGATTTTCGCTGTTTTTTGAAATTCCGTTATGATAATTCTTTGCCCTCTGCGATAGCATTTCAACATAATCCATACGCTTCTTTATGAGCATTGCGCCGTTCATAATAAGCGGTTCGTCCCACACTGACAGCGTTTCCTCAAGTGACGGACGTCTGTAAATATCTTTTAAAAGCGAATTTCGCTGTACTAAAACTCTGTTATATTTTGATAAAATTACTGCATTTTGCAGTTTTTCTCTGCAAATTGCGCTGTCAATAAATTTTCTTCTCTGAGAAGGTCCTCTTTTTATCAAATTGAGATGTTCTGGTGAAAACACAACTGCGCAGAATTTTTCAATCAGCGCCGCCGCAGATTTCTTTTCAACACCGTTGATTTCCACCTGCTTTTTACCGCTGTTAATCAGTATTTTTGCGGTCTGCTCACGCTCCTGCCCAAAAAATCTCATCTCAAGTCTTGCATAGTCTTTATCCCATTTAATTGTTTCGCTGTCCTTAGAGGATCTGAAAGAATGTCCTCCGCAAAACAGCCATATTGCTTCAAGCAGGTTGGTTTTACCCTGAGCGTTGTCACCGTAGATAATATTAACGCCCTCGCAAGGCTGTATTATATCATTTTTAAGATTTCTGTAATTTTCAAACTTTACTGCTAATACTCTCATTTTTTAAACGCCCTAAGGGTCGGTTTTGAATTATAACGCGGTATCGCGGGAGTCAGACAATTTTCTAACTCTAATGCAAGAAACTACTCGCCTTCATCTATTGTTATTGTATTACATCAACATTTTCGTAGGGAACAACCCCCTGTGTTGTTCCTAACTGACATTCAGCTAACCCATAATAGGAACGACACAGGAATCGTTTCCTACACATTAATTGTTATTTGTTAATTATTAATTTTATTCAACCTCTAATTTTAAATTGTTAAAAACTGCAAAATCGCCATGACGCATTTTTTTTCCGCGCATTGTACAAACCTCGCCATTCACCTCAACCTCGCCGTTCTGAATAACAATTTTTGCCATTCCGCCTGTATCAACAGCTCCGCCGAGCTTGAGCAAATCCTGAAGTTTAATAAATTCGCTGTCAATTTTAATTTTATCAGTTCTCATTTGCAAGCCTCATCGGAAGAACGAAGCACAAAAAGCTGTCGCCCTTTACAGGTTTAATAATCATAGGAGCAGTAGACCCGTTAAGTATAAGTTTTATTTCGTCTGTATCGGTATTTTTAAGTGCGTCAAGCATATATCTGTTGTTAAAACCGATTTCAACCGATTCGCCGATTATAGGAACCGACATAACGTCGTTTGCCTTGCCGACTGCCGAAGCACACGAAAGTTTTATTTCATCATCTGCAAAAATGCACCTTACGGGACTTTGCACTCTGTCGTTATTTAAAAGTGACATTCTTTCAATTGCGTTGATAATACTTCTTGTATTCATAACAATTTCCGTTTTTGTCTCTTTTGGAATTGCTGTATTATAGTCGAGGAACGTACCCTCAATAAGACGTGAAATTACACGATAGTTTTTTACCTTAAAGGTTATGTGGCGCTGACCGATGATTATTTCAACATTTTCCTCATCATCTGTTAAAAGCTTAAGAACCTCTTGTTGAGTTTTGCCGGGAACAACAAAGCTTGTTTTGCTCTCGCTGTCAACATTTTCGTTTCTTATAGCCATTCTGTAGCCGTCAACAGCGACAATTTTGAAATTACCGTCCTCAATCTCGAACAGCGAACCTGTGTAAATCGGTTTTGCTGTGTTTTCGCTTACGGCATAAACTGTTTGGCGAATCATTTCACGCAGAATTTTGGAATTTACTGTGATTCCGTCGGTCTGTTCAAAGCTCGGCAAATCGGGATATTCAACAGACGACATTCCGACAATCTGGTAGTCAACGTGACCGCAGGTTATGTAGGTAACCATTCTGTCGTCAGTTTCAATCATTACTATTTCTTCTGGAAGCCGACGCACAATATCTAAAAACAGTTTTGCACTTACAACAATTTCACCTTCTGATTGGATTGTTGCTTCCATATCTGTGGTTATTCCTATTTCAAGGTTATATCCTGAAATGTTAAGTTTGTTGTCGTAAGCTTTTATTAACACGCCTTCAAGTGCAGGAATTGCAGCTTTTGTAGAAACAGCTCTTGAAACGTTTGATATTGCGTTTGCAAGATCGGTTCTTAAACACGAAATTTTCACGGCAGTTTTCTTCTCCTATCTTAATAATATTTATTTTTTCGTAGTCGTAGTAGGTAATGTTAAATTATAGAAAAACTGTAAATAACGGCTTGTACGCTGAATAATTGCGTCCACAAGCAGAATTTGACAAATGTTTAGATGTAGTAAACAAAATTCAACAAATTTTTAACATTTAACATCACGTTTAATAATGTTAGTGGAATGTTTATTAATATGTTAGTTTTAAACGTCCTTTTTAAACGTCCTATGGGTCGGATTTAAATTATAGAACGGTATCTCGGAAGTCAGAGATTTTTCTAAATCTAACGCAGGATACAACTCGCCTTCATCTAAATTTTATTATTATAACGTTTTTATTTGCTGTGGACACGGCTATAAAGGCAACGGTGTATTTATATGAGCAATAACGAAAACGTTACCAATGTATCAATTTCAAATTTGGAGCGCAGCGACCATTAATTGTTATTTGTTAATTGTTATTTGTTAATTATTAATGGTTCAGGTACTTTATCTTTATCTGTCTCTTATATTTTTAATGGTATCGTCAATAATTTCCTTAACCTTGCGGTCTTTTTCCATCATTTCCTGAACCTTTTTAAGCGTATAAATAATAGTTGAGTAGTGTCTGTTGCCGAACTCCTCGCCTATTGCAACCATAGAAAGCGTTGTAAGCTCTCTTGTGACATAAATTGCAATGTGACGTGCATTGCTGATATTTGCGCTCCTGTTTTTCTGAGAACGGATTTCATCAGGTGAAACGCCGTAGGTTCTTGCAACTTCGTCAATAATTCTTTCAACCGTAACCTCGGGAGGAACATCATTATTCAGAATGTCTGCAATAACCTCCTGAACGGAAGAAATAGTTATCTTTTCATTATTCAAAAGTGATTTTGCTTTTAACTTTTTAACAGTGCCCTCAAGCTGGCGGATATTAGCCTTAATTTTTGAAGCAATATACTCGCAAACCTCATTTGAAAGGTCAATTTCAAGAAGCTCAGCCTTGCGCTTGATAATTGCAATTCTCGTTTCAATATCCGGCGGCTGAATGTCGGCAATTAAGTCCTGCTCAAAGCGCGAGCGCAGGCGGTCATCAAGCGTTTTAATTTCCTTAGGCGGACGGTCAGATGTAAGTACAATCTGTTTTTTTGCGTCATAAAGTGCGTTAAAGGTGTGGAAAAATTCTTCCTGCGTACTTTCTTTTCCGCCGATAAACTGAACGTCGTCAACAAGCAAAATATCTGCTTGTCTGTATTTATGTCTGAACTCGCTCATCTTTGCAAGTCTTAAAGATTCAATAAGCTCGTTTGTAAAATCGTCTCCCTTTATGTAGCAGATAACCTTTGATGGGTCGTTCTTTTTAATTTCATTGCCTATTGCATAAAGCAGGTGAGTTTTGCCAAGTCCGGAGTTTCCCCATAAAAACAGAGGATTATATGCGTGTGAAGGATTTGTTGCAACCGCAAGACACGCTGCATGAGCAAATTTATTTGACGAGCCTACGATAAAAGTATCAAACGTGTACTCGTAGTTAGTGTCTTTTACTTCAACCTGAACTTCAGGTTTTTTTATCTGATTCTCAACCTCTTCGGGAGTTTTAAACGCAACAATAAATTTATTGTCAAAAACAGCCTCAAAAGCCTCGTTTAAAAGCGGAATATAACAGCGCGTCAAAGTTTGGCGGTGAAAATCGTTAGGAACAATTAAATACGCCGTGTTGCTTTCAAAGTCCAGCTTTAAAGGTTTAATTCTGCTTATCCATGTATTATATGCAACGTCGGTTATTTTGGTTTTGCAATATGAGCAAATTACCTCCCAAGCGTCTTCAAATGAATCCATCAAATTCATACCTTCCTCTCAAAAAATGCATTAAAAAATGCACCGTTTCTAATTTCCGTATTTTATCCCATTATTAAAATACCATTCCCTATAATTATACCTCAAAGTTAAGTATATTGCAAGTGTTTTAGACCGTTTTTAGTTCGTTATATACGTCGGATTCAAGCTGAAAATCGGAATATTATATAATGTTTTTTGATATAATAAACGATAATTTAAGTGTGGAGAGTGGAGAGTGGAGTGGTGGTCGAGTGGATAGGTTACAATAATTCAAAAGTTTAGTGCCCAAATTAATTTATATGCGGCGTTGCCGGTCGAGTGCCTCGACACGCAAATTTTAACTTTGACTTTTCTCACAGACTTTATTAATTACACTACATCATAATGTAGGGAACGGTCAAGACCGTTCCGATTACCTATAGGTTAGCTGTAAACCCACGGAACAGTCAAGACTGTTCCCTACACTGAAATGCTAAACGTCACCAACATATCAGAATTTGTTTAGCATACAAGCCTTTCCAAACAACACGCAACATTACTAATTCGGAGCGTAGCGACCCTTAACTTCACACTCCACACCATATTAATAGTCCTTAATTGTTAATTGTAAATTGTTCAGGCACTCGACCGATTTTGTAAAAAAATATATATCTGTGCAAAAATGTATTGACTGACAGAGCATAATAATATATAATCAAATTACCAAAATTAGGAGGTAGACAAATGGTAAAGAGAAATATTGGTTTATGCATAGTACTTTCAATCATTACTTGCGGTATTTACGCCATTTATTGGTTTATTGTACTTGCTAACGAAACTAACGCTGCATCAGGTCACGCTCAGGACGGCACTTCAGGCGGAATTGCTTTTCTTCTTACACTTGTAACTTGCGGTATTTATGGTATATACTGGGCTTACAAGCAGGGAGAAAAACTTAATGAAGCAAAGGCTATGAGAAATATGCCTGTTGATTCAAATGCAGGTATTTTGTACCTTATTCTTGAGTTATTAGGTTTAGGCATTGTTGGCTATGCTCTTATGCAGAACGAGCTTAACAAAATGCAGTAATCCTGACTGATGAAAAAAAGAATCAGAAAAACAATTTCGGCTGCGGCAATTCTGCTGTCAGCCGGAATTTTATATTATGTAATCAATCGCCTGACAGGCTTTGCAATTCCGTGTCCGTTTCATCTTTTAACAGGACTTTATTGTCCGGGTTGCGGTATTTCAAGAATGTTTATTAGTCTATTTCAGCTTGATTTTGTTACGGCTTTCCACCAAAATGCCGGTGTTTTGATTTTATCTCCTCTTTTAATAATTCTTGCTGTTGTTTCAATTATTTCATACATTAAAACGGGTAATATGCCGAACAGCAGGTGGTTTAATATTTTGGCAATATTTTTAATTTGCTGTTTCGTTTTATTTGGAGTGCTGAGAAATATACCATATTTCAGTTTTCTTGCACCTTTTTAACCGTTATATAGGTCGGACTTAAATTATAGAACGGTATCTCGGGAGTCAGACATTTTTCTAAGTCTTGCGCAAGATACAACTTTACTTCATATTAACTCAAATAAAGTAATCTTTGTGATTTTTTAAATTTGCCAGTCGAAACACTCTACCGACTCTTAACTTCACATTTCACACTATTTAAAAAGGAGGCTGTTATTTACAACAGTCTCCTTTGTCATATATTAATTTGTCGTATAATATTTGAGCAATTATTTAATAACTTCTTTACCGCCCATATAAGGTCTTAATGCAACGGGAATATTAACCGAACCGTCCTCGTTTAGATTATTTTCAAGGAATGCAATAAGCATTCTCGGAGGAGCAACAACGGTGTTGTTGAGAGTGTGTGCAAAGTACTTTTTACCGCCTTCGCCCGATACTCTGATTTTAAGTCTGCGAGCCTGAGCGTCACCGAGATTTGAACAAGAGCCAATCTCAAAATACTTTTTCTGACGCGGTGACCATGCCTCAACGTCGAGTGAACGAACCTTTAAATCTGCAAGATCGCCCGAACAGCACTCAAGAGTTCTTACGGGAATGTCGAGTGAACGGAACAAATCAACCGTGTTCTGCCAGAGCTTATCAAACCACATTTTGCTTTCTTCGGGTTTGCAGACAACAATCATTTCCTGCTTTTCAAACTGGTGGATTCTGTAAACGCCTCTCTCCTCAATACCGTGTGCGCCCTTTTCTTTGCGGAAACAGGGTGAGTAGCTTGTTAGGGTGTAGGGCAGATTTTCTTCCTTATTGATTGTGTCAATAAATTTACCAATCATTGAATGTTCGCTTGTGCCGATAAGATAAAGGTCCTCGCCCTCAATCTTGTACATCATAGAGTCCATTTCGGCAAAGCTCATAACACCTGTTACAACGTTGCTTCTAATCATAAACGGAGGTACGCAGTAGGTAAATCCTCTGTCAATCATAAAGTCGCGTGCATATGAAATTACTGCGCTGTGAAGCCTTGCAATGTCGCCCATAAGGTAGTAAAAGCCGTTTCCTGCAACCTTTCTTGCAGAGTCAAGGTCAATGCCGTTAAGCTTTTCCATAATGTCTGTGTGGTACGGAATTTCGTATTCGGGTACTACTGGCTCGCCAAAACGCTCAATCTCAACATTCTGAGAATCGTCCTTTCCAATCGGAACGCTCTCATCAATCATCTGCGGAATCTGCATCATAATTTCAGTAACCTGCTCGGAAAGCTTTGCTTCCTTTTCTTCAAGCTCGGTAAGAAGCTGCGCCTGACGTGTTACCTCGTCTTTAAGAGCCATTCCCTCTTCTTTTTTGCCTTGGGCCATAAGTGCGCCGATTTGCTTTGAAATCTTGTTGCGGTTTGAGCGCAGTTCATCTGCCTGTTGTTTAACCGCACGGCTTTCAGCGTCAAGCTCAATTACTCTGTCAACAAGTTCAAGCTTTTTGTCCTGAAATTTCTTTTTTATATTTTCCTTTACTGCATCGGGATTTTCTCTTAAAAATTTAATATCAATCATTTTATTTCTCCTTTTTTTAAACGTTATATAAGTCGGCTATAAATTATAGCTCGGTATCTCGGGAGTCAGACATTTTTCTAATTCTGACGCAAGATACAACTCACCTTAATTTTTTTAATTTATATTAAACGCCTGTATTAAATCCGTAGGGGAAGGCTTCCCGGACGTTCCAAAACGTAACCAATATATTAATTTCAAATTCGGGCAACCGTTTTATCCGTATAAACCGATTTTTCCACTCGATTTGACATGGTGGCACACTGCCGATTTACCAGTCGAGGTACTCGACCGCAAGATATAACTTAACATAATCTATTTTATTATATCAAAGTATTCGTAGATATATATATTTGATAATTTATATTCTATTTCAATTTATTAGAAAGCTCTGTTAATTCTTCGTCTGAGTAAAACTCAATCTGTAAAATTCCTCCCTGCTTGCCCTTGTTTTTTGAAACTTTGATTTTTCTGCCAAGGCTTTCGTTTAAAGCAAGCTCCACCATACTGTAAAATGATGGTTTCTTTTCGGGTACTTCTTCTTTTTCTGGCTTTGGTTTCTGTTTGCAGATTTTTTCAATCTGACGAACCGACAAGTCCTTTTTGATTATCTCTTCGGCAAGTTCCTGCATAAGCTTTTCGTCCTCAAGCGTAAGCAATGCTCTTGCGTGGCCTGCCGATATTTTTCCGTCAGATACCAAGTCCAAAATGCTTTGAGGGAGTTTTAAAAGTCTTAGTGCATTCGCAACGGCAGGTCTGGATTTTCCCACCGACTGAGCTACCTCTTCCTGAGAAAAATCGTGCTCGTCAATAAGAACCTGATAACCGAGAGCTTCTTCAATCGGGGTTAAGTCCTCACGCTGTAAATTTTCAATCAGCGCAATTTCCATTGTTTCTGTGTCGCCAAGTTCTCGAATTATTACGGGAACTTCGGTTATTCCCGCCATTCTGCACGCACGGTAACGTCTTTCACCGGCTACAATCTGATATCCGCCCATGGGTAACGGGCGTACAAGCAAAGGCTGTAAAAGTCCGTGCTTTGAGATACTTTCGGCAAGTTCGCTGAGCGCTTTTTCATCAAATTCTTTTCTCGGCTGAGAACGGTTTGGCTCAATTTCTGAGATATTCAGCTTTACGCTCCCGTTGTTATCTTCGCTGTCATTTTCTATAAAAATGGCGTTCAACCCTTTTCCGAGTCCGCCTAATTTTTTAGCCATTATGTCGCTCCTTTGCTATAATTTCCTTTGACATTTCCATGTATGACTGACTGCCCTTGCAGGATTTGTCGTAGTAGATTACGGGCATACCAAAGCTTGGCGCTTCCGAAAGTCTTACACCCCTTGGAATGACGGTTTTAAAAACCTTGCCCGGAAAGAATTTTTTGACTTCATTTACTACCTGCTGAGTCAGATTAAGTCTGCCGTCATACATTGTCAGCAAAACTCCTTCAAGTTCAATTGAGTAGTTATACTGACGTTTGATTCGTCTTACGGTATTCATAAGCTGTGACAGTCCTTCAAGTGCATAATATTCGCATTGAATCGGCACTAAAAAAGTATCGGCAACGGTAAGCGCGTTTGCGGTAATAAGACCAAGTGACGGCGGACAGTCGATTATTATGTAATCATAGTATTGCTTAATCGGTAAAATTGCGTTTTTGAGAAGTGCTTCACGGTGGCTTTTCTCTGCAATTTCAAGCTCAGCTGCCGCCAAATCAAGGCTTGACGGCAGTATGTGAAGATTTTCATAAGGAGTTGTAAGAACACAATCTTCAGCCTTTGCACCCTCAACCAAAATGTCATATGTTGAGAATTTTACCTTGCTCTTGTCAATTGCAACACCGCTTGTTGCATTTCCCTGAGGATCTGCGTCGACAAGCAAAGTTTTTTTGCCCTGCGCACCCAGACAAGCCGCAAGATTAACGGCAGTTGTGGTTTTGCCTACACCGCCCTTTTGGTTTGATATTGCTATAATTTTTGCCAAAAAAATCACCTTAGAATTTATTAACATTTTATGATACCGCTCAAAAGCAGTAGGTATTTATAATACTTTTAAATTATAGCATACTTGAGTTGTGTTTTAAAGCATATTTGAAAAAATTATGAAATTTTTTGATTGTTTTCAGATAAAATGTTTCACGTGAAACATTTGGTAAATTAAACATTAGTAATGGGTATAATGTTTTTATATTTATACGCTAAAAAGAGCTGTCGCAAATTAGTATTGTTTGCGACAGCCCTTTTAGCAAGGGGTTTAGATAAGGAAATGGGTATGAGTGGAACGGATGCTTTCGCATCCAACTGGAAAGTAATTTTGTGTGGTGTTTAGTTACACCGATTTAAGCAGTTTTTTCTTCGTCAGGTATTTGCTTTTTGGGAATTCGTATTGTGTATTCGATAAAATTATCTGTATCGGTTTTATCCGCTTGTGCGTCAATTCCCGCAAGACGCATTGTGTCAACAGCTTTGTTGATTGTGTTTACAAATATTCTGACGTCCTTTATCACCGCTTTACTGAAACCCTGCTTTTTTTCGTCTTTAGGGTTGGAATTCAGCAACAGATTTATATAATTTTCTGCTTGCTGTACATTTAGATTTTCGGAGATGATTTTAGAGAGAGCCTCTCGTCTTGCACCCTCATCACCGAGTTTTAACAGTGCTCTTGCGTGGCGTTCGCTCAGTCCTGCGTTTTCAATCCACTCCTGTTCTTCATATGTAAGTCTTAATAAACGAAGCTTATTTGCAATTGTGGACTGTGTTTTGCCGAGCTTGACAGCCGCCTCCTGCTGGGTCAGACCATATCTGCGTATCAGTCTTGAAACTCCGCGAGCTTCCTCGAACATTCCGAGGTCGCTTCGCTGGAGATTTTCAAGGAGAGCATATACTGCTGACTCTTTTTCGGAGCACTTGATTACTATACAGGGAACTTTTCTAAGTCCTGCCATCACTGAAGCACGAAGCCGCCTTTCTCCCGCTATCAGCTCGTATTCCGTTGCGCTTACCTTGCGAACGGTAAGGGGTTGAAGAATACCGTTTTCGGTAATTGACATCGAAAGAGCGTTGAGGTCATCTTCATTGAAAACCTTTCTGGGCTGAGCTTTGTTAGGTCTGATTTTAATTATTGGTATGTCAGAGATTTTGTTTTCATTTTTTAGCAATAAATTCAAACCTAATCGCTCCGTGTCTTCATTTGTGATTCAGGGGTTGTCCCTGTGCTATTATAATATCACTTATCCTTTGCGATGTGTGTCGGTTTGTGAGCAACTATTTTATATTGTTTTGGTAAAAAATGGTAATATTTTAAAAATATTGTCGATTAATGCATTAAAAAAGGACAGTTCCTGCTGTCCTGATAATTATAAGGGTTTTGCTTTTATCTTGCCGTAGCTTCTTGGGTACTTGTCGGGAGTCGGCGCAATCTTTTCAATCTCAATAATTGTTCTCTCTCCTCCGTCAAGCAAAAGCGAAAAGGAATTTATCTTTTTAATTTTTCCGCCGAGCGTTTGAATTGCTTTTCTGCCGTCTGCAATTTCGTTTTCGGCGTCAGGACCTTTCATTGCAACAAAACTTCCGCTAAGCCTTGCATAAGGCAAGCAGTACTCTGCAAGAACATTCAGTCTTGCAACTGCACGGGATACAACAAAGTCAAAGTTTTCACGCAAATCAATGTTCTGACCGCCGTCCTCTGCCCTGCTGTGAATAAGCTTTGCATCAAGTGAAAGCTCCGACAACACAGTATCTAAAAAAATAAGTCGTTTTTGCAGACTGTCAAGCAGAGTTAGTTTAATATCGGGACGTGCAATTTTAAGCACAATTCCGGGAAAGCCAGCGCCTGTGCCAACGTCAATTAATGTCGAATTTTCAGGAATGTCAACATAATTAAACAGAGCAAGGCTGTCGGCAAAGTGCTTGACGGCAACTCCCTGTTCATCGGTTATTGCAGTAAGATTAATCTTTTCATTCCATTCAACCAAAAGTTTAAAATACTTTTCAAGCTGTTCAAGCTGAATTGCCGTAAGCTGAATTTTATAGTCAGCAACAGCTGATTTTATTATTTCTTTTATATCCATTCCGTCACCCGATTATTTGTTCTGCGCAAGCCAAATCAGTAAAACACTGATGTCGGCAGGCGATACGCCCGAAATTCTTGATGCCTGACCAATGTTAAGCGGCTTGATTTTGTTAAGCTTTTCCTGTGCCTCAAGGCGCAGACCTTTTATTTCACGATAGTCAAAAATCTTTGGCAAAAGCTTTGATTCAAGCTTTCTCATTTGCTCAACCTGCTTGAGCTGTTTTTGAATATAACCCTCATACTTGATTTCAATTTCAACCTGCTCAAAAATATTTGGGTCGAGCTGTGGTCTGTTTGTGTCGACAGTTTTAAGCTCCTCGTAGCCAAGCTGCGGACGTTTGAGTAAATCAATCAGACGAACACCTGTTGTAATTTCAGATGTTTCACGTGAAACAAGTATATTGTTAACTTCTTCTGTCGGTGAAATTACAGTCGATTTCAGACGTTTAATTTCAGTTTTTTTCTGTTCCTGCTTTTTAAGAAACTTATTATAGCGCTCCTCACTGATAAGTCCGATTTCATAGCCAAGCGGTGTAAGTCTTTCATCGGCATTATCCTGACGAAGTACAAGCCTGTATTCACTTCGTGAAGTCATCATTCGGTAAGGCTCGCTAGCGCCCTTTGTCACAAGGTCGTCAACAAGTGTGCCGATGTAGGAATTATCGCGGGTGAAAACAACTTGCTCTTTGCCGAGTACTTTTAATGCGGCGTTGATTCCGGCAACAAGTCCCTGTGCGGCGGCTTCTTCGTAACCGGAGCTTCCGTTAAATTGTCCTGCGCCGTAAAGATTTGGAAAGTCCTTGAATTCAAGCGTTGCGTTCATAGCAAGCGGGTCAACGCAATCGTATTCAATTGCGTAGGCAGGGCGCATAATTACGCAGTGTTCAAGCCCTTTGATTGTATGGTAAAATTTCAGCTGTACTTCTTCAGGCAGTGACGAGCTCATTCCCTGCAAGTACATTTCTTCTGTGCCGAGTCCGCACGGCTCAATAAAAAGCTGGTGGCGGGGCTTGTCCTTGAAACGCATTATTTTATCCTCAAAACTCGGACAGTAACGAGGACCTACGCCCTCAATTCTGCCTGCATAAAGCGGAGAACGGTGAATGTTTTCAATAATAACCTGCTTTGTGTTTTCGTTAGTCCAGCTTATGTGGCAGTCAACCTTATTTTCGCCGAGGTTTTCGGTTTCATACGAAAACGGCTGGGGAGGCTCGTCGCCCTTTTGCACTTCAAGCTCAGAAAAGTCGATTGAGCTTTTTAAAACCCTCGCAGGTGTGCCTGTTTTGAAACGGCGAAGCGGAAGTTCTAGATTTTTAAGACTTTTGCCAAGCTCTGTAGCAGGAAAAATTCCGTCGGGTCCGCTTTCATAGGAAACCTCGCCGACAAAAATTCGTCCGCCAAGATATGTACCTGTCGCAATTATAACAGCCTTGCACTCGTAAACAGCCAACATTCTTGTTGTGAGAGTGTAGCCGTGTTCGGATTTTTGAATTTCAGTAATTTCGGCTTGACGAAGCTCAAGATTCTTTTGAAGCTCAAGTTTGTGCTTCATTGTGTCGGAATATTTACGCCTGTCAATTTGCGCACGAAGTGAGTGAACGGCAGGGCCTTTGCCTCGGTTTAACATTCGGGACTGCAAAAAACATTCATCGGCAGTCTTGCCCATTTCACCGCCGAGAGCATCAATTTCACGCACAAGGTGTCCTTTTGCAGTTCCTCCGATAGAGGGATTGCAGGGGCAGTTGCCTACAGCGTCCATATTTATGGTAAAAATAGCAGTTTTACATCCAAGACGTGCAGACGCAAGAGCCGCCTCAATTCCGGCATGACCTGCGCCGATAACGGCTACGTCATAATTTCCTGCAAAATAAGTTGTCATATAATCAACTCCAATTATAAATTAGGAATTTTGATACAGCATAATATTTATTTTAATTTGCTTGTTTAAAAATTTGCCTTTATTTGCCCACGCAGAAGTTGTGGAACACCCTGTCTATTACTTCGTCACTTGTCTTTTCACCCGTCAGTTCCAAAAGCTCGGAAATTGCGTCCTCAAGCGAAACGGTTACTGCATCAAAAGTCATACCCAAAGAAAGAGCGTTTTGCGCTTCCTCAACAGAGCTGAGCGCATTGCTTACCGCCAAACGCTGACGTTCATTTGAGAGTATTCCCTCACTTGGATTCAAACTTGCCGTTCCTGCAATTTCTTCAACTGCTTTTACAAGCTCCTCGTGTCCTTCACCGTTTACGGCTGAAATGTATACTATCTTGCTGATATTATTTGAAATATAGCTTATATCAAGTCTTTGCTCAAGGTCAGTTTTGTTTATTATCGCAATTGAGGGAACATCCTTTGCCGAATCGAGCAGGACTCTGTCCTCACCATCAAGCTCACGGCTGTTGTCAAACACTGCAAGCAGAAGTCCGCATTGCGAAAGTCGCTTTCTTGCACGGTCAACACCGATTTTTTCAACAGCATCCTCTGTTTCACGCAAGCCGGCGGTGTCACTCAGACGAAGAATTACGTCACCGACAAGCACTGTATCTTCGACAATGTCCCTCGTTGTTCCCGGAATGTCGGTGACAATGCTCTTTTCACAACCCGACAGCAGATTCATAAGCGTGCTTTTGCCGACGTTCGGTTTGCCTGCAATTACAGTGTCTATTCCCTGCTTTACAGCCTGACCGCTGTCGTAGCTTGAGAGAAGCTTTTCAAGCGTTAGTATTGAAGATTTGCACGCGTCAATAATCATATCGTCTGTAACTTCGGAAATATCCTCTTCGGGATAATCCGCCCACGCAGAAAGGTGAGCCGTAATAGAAAGCAAATCATTTTTTACACTGTCAATCTTCCTGCGGAGAGCACCGTCCTTTACAAAAAGCGCGGCTCTGGCGGCTGATTTGCTTTTTGCGCTGATTAAATCGATTACAGCCTCAGCCTCGGTTAAATCAATTTTGCCGTTCAGAAATGCTCTTTTTGTAAACTCGCCCGCCTGTGCAGGATATGCGCCTGCCGAAAGTGCGGCACGCAAAACCTGCTTTGTCAGGTAAATTCCGCCGTGACAGGATAGCTCGACAACATCCTCGCCCGTGTAACTGTGAGGCGCACGGAAAACAAGTGCGACAGCTTCGTCAATTTCTTCGCAGTTGTGACAAATTTTGCCGAAAGCGGCTGTGTAGCCTTTCATCTCGGTGATTTTCTTGTTATTTATATTTTTAAATATTTTGTCGGCAATTTCAAGTGCATTTTCGCCTGAAATTCTGATTACGCCGATTCCTCCCTCGCCCTGTGCAGTGCTTATGGCGGCAATCGTTTTTTCACTCATACAACATCACCCTTAGAAATTATGAAATATAAAAGATGTTTTGTAAAAAACCGAGTATAAATTAATATGATAAAATTTACGGCAAAAGCGAAATAAAATAAACCCTTTAACAATGTTTTATAAAACAAAAAGGGCGGATAAACCGCCCCTTAATTATTTGTCTATTCTTCCGTAAAGACCGGTGCCGTCGCCCTCGTTAAGGGGCTTTCTGTCAGGATTAACGGCAGGAGTATTATTATTACTGCGGTTTGCATTATACGGACGTCTGCCGCCTCTGCCCTTGTTGTAACCGCCCCTGTGGAAATTGTTCTTTACCTTTGGGTCGGGACCGATAACAACATGACGGTTAGCGTTTTCACCCTCACTCCACGAAATAGCTCCGTTTACCTTTTGAACAGCTGTGTGGATAATTCTTCTCTCGTAGGGATTCATAGGCTCAAGGTTTGTTCTTCTGCCTGACTTAACAGCCTTGAAAGCAAGCTTTCTGCCGAGAATTTCAAGAGTTTTTTCTCTTTTTTCTCTGTAGTTGCCTGTGTCGATTGTAACCTTGAAGTATCCGCTGTCCGCATGATTTGCAACAAGACTTGTAAGATACTGGAGAGAATCGAGAGTTTCGCCTCTTCTGCCGATTACAAAACCAACGTCCTCGCCCGAAAGGTCAAATTCAACTCCGCCTTCAATTGGCTTCTTTTCAATTTCAACGTTTGAAAGATTCATTTTGTCAAGGATGTTTCTCAAAAATTCCTCAGCCTTATCTTCGGGAGCAGCCTTAAGTGTTACCTTAACTTTTGCAGGAGCGCCGCCGAAAAGACCAAACTTCTTTTTTTCGGCACGCTGGATAAGTTCAAATTCAACCTCGTCCGTATCACTAAGACCAAGCTGTTTTTTTGCGTCGTTAAGAGCGTCAAGCTCTGTTTCACCAACGCCGATTACTTCTTTAATCACGATTTTTCACCTTTATTTCGTTTGAATATATTAAAAATTATTTTTTCTTTTTCTTCTTTGCGTTTGCACCCTCGCCTGATTTAAGCTCGTGAGGTGCGTAAACATAAGGGATTTTTGCTTCGTTTTCGAGCATTGCGGCAACGTGTCTTGCCTCTGAATTTGCAGTAAGCTGAACCGGGCTGAAAATCTTACCCAGCACAATTGACTGAACAAGGCTGATTACAGCTGAAATAATCCAGTAAAATGCAACTGCGGCAGGAACGGTGTAAGCGATATATGCGGAAAACAGTGGCAGAATAAACAGCATAACCTTCATACAGCCCTGCTGCTGAGCCATCTGATTTTTGTTAATAGCTGTCATAACAAGCTGTGAGCCGATGTTTGAAGCAAAGCAGAGAACCGGGAACAGAATGTACCAGGAGAAAAGACCGAAATCCTTAGGGATTGCAAGCAAATCAACACCGAAGGTGTTAAAGCCTGCGGTAAACATCTGGATTGTAGAAATTTCCTGTGCATTAAATATTCCCTGAATAGCCTCTGTATTCATAATATTGGGGAAAATTTTAAGTAAGCTGATTTCCTGATAGGTGGGATTTGCGCTTGCGGAATACCCCGGAATTGTGTTGATATAGGAAATTGCACTGCTTACGTCATTACTGTTTAAGTGAAGAGTATTGGTAAGCGGATAGGCAACTGCGTAGAAAATACCCAAAATTACAAGTAGCGGAATAATGGTTGTAAGACAACCGCCCATGGGCTTAACGCCCTCTTTTTCGTAGAGCTTGTTAAGCTCCTCGGAATATTTTTCTCTGTTGTTGCCGTACTTTTCCTGAAGCTCCTTTTGCTTTTTGGAAAGCTTTGCAGTACCCGCCATAGACTTTTGCTGTTTAACGGAAAACGGGAATAAAACAAGCTTAATAATGAGCGTAAATACGATAATAGAAAGACCGAAATCCTTGAGAATATAGAAAGCTCCCCAGAGTATGTAGCCCAGCAAGCTTCCGAGAAATCCGAAGATTTGCATATTGTTACCTCACTTTTGAGTAAAATGTGCAATCACAGCAAATACAATATGCGTGTTGCTAATTTCTCCTGCCTGTTCTTTTTTCGGGAACAGGGTCATAGCCGCCCTTTGAAAATGGATTGCAGCGCAGAATACGCCAAAAAGTAAGTGCAAAGCCCTTTAACGCGCCGAAACGCTCAATAGCCTCGATTCCGTACTGCGAACAGGTGGGAATGTACTTGCAGTTAGCTCCCAAATGCGGAGAAACGGCGGCTTGATAAAATTTAATCAGAGCAATCAGTATTTTTTTCATTTTTACCTTAAGTTAAATTTCAATTAACAATTTAGGTCGGGAAAATAATTTATAATATATGAAAACTTCGTTTCCCGAATTTATTTACAATTCGGACGAAAGCCGCCGCAATTGATAATTATTAATTTTAATTGATAATTATTTAAAAACATCTGCTGCTTTCAATTGCTTCTTCATAGCGTTCAAAACAGTCTGCGACTTAACATAGGGGGTTTTGCCCCTTGCTACAAAAACAAAATCGTACCCCTGCTTTAAATCAGGATAGAGTTCATAGTAAGCTGCCCTGATAACACGCCTTGCTCTGGAGCGCTTGACAGCTTTGCCGACCTTTTTGCCTGTGGTAATTCCGAAACGCAGGTTATTGTTTTTATTTTTCATTACATAAGTTACAAGTACAGGACTTACGAAGGATTTTCCCCTTTTGTACAGACGGGAAAAATCCCTGTTATCCTTTAAAGTGATATATTCACTCATTTTTACACCACCGGGCAGCCGAGCACTCTAAAAAAGAAAGACCACCGAACAAAGTGGTCTTTTTTTCTTAATAAGACAACCTTTTTCTGCCTTTAGCTCTTCTTCTTGCTAAAACTTTTTTACCGTTTGATGTAGCCATTCTCTTTCTGAAGCCGTGCTCCTTCTTTCTGTGGAGCTTCTTAGGCTGATATGTTCTCAACATAGGTGAAAACCTCCCTTCAAAATATAACCTTGCAATATAGCATTATACCGTAGTTTTCAAAATTCGTCAAGTGTTTTATTTCGAAAAGAGAAAATTTTATTCAGCACATAAAGCTGTTTTTTTAAACGTTATAAGCGTTGGACTTGAATTATAAATCAGTAGCTCGGACTGTTTAAGTTTGGAGTGTGGAGAGTGGAGTTGCGGTCGAGAGTATAGCTTGTTATAATTCAAAGGTAAAATTCCCGAATTTATTTATATGCGGCTTTGCCGCAGAGATAAATTTTAATTATGTAGCGGCGAACTGTGTTCGCAAAAACGTTACCTATATATCGATTTTCCCACGACAAACATACTTTTATACTAAACACGCACTATTATAAATTAGGAGCGGAGCGACCATTAACTCCACTCTTCACTCTCCACACTAAAATATATCTTGTTTAGTTGTATCCTGCGTTAGAGTCTGATTAATGCACAGTTACCGAGATACCGAGCTATAATTCAAAACCGACTTATATAACGTTTAAAAAATACAAAAAAGCCGGAGCATAAACAATGCTCCGACCTTGTATTATTGTATTAACAAAAATCAATCTAAATAAGCCGCACCGATAATGCCTGCGTCGTTGCCGAGCGTGCATTTGCAGATAACAGTCTGCTTGTCGTTGTGCTTTGTGTAGCGTTCACGCTCAACGTATGAACGGACTGGACCGAGAAGATTTTCGCCCTCATTTGAAATTCCGCCGCCGATACAGAGCACGTCGGGCTGGAAAATGTTGATAATATTCACAAGACCGCATGAAAGGTAGCTTATATACTCCTCAACAACTGCCTTTGCAGTCGGGTCGCCGTCACGCATTGCGTCAAACGCAGTTCTGCCGTTTACCTTGTTGATATCGCCGTCACATAGCTTGAGCATATAGCTGAATTCAAGCTTTTCGGAAAGAATTCTCTGCTTTGTAAGGGCGATAAGTCCTGTTGCGGAAGCGTATGTTTCCCAACAGCCGCGTCTGCCGCAGGCACATTCCTTGCCGTCCTTGACAATAACCATATGACCCAACTCGGCACCTGCAAAGTTTGAACCGCTGTAGATTTTGCCGTCAATGATGATTCCTCCGCCGACGCCTGTGCCGAGTGTAATTGCAACGGCATTTTTTGTGCCCTTTGCACTGCCTGCAAGGTACTCGCCGAGAGCAGCAGCGTTTGCGTCGTTTTCAATATGAACCTTTTTGCCGAGTCTTTCCTCCATCATTTCAACAACTTCCCAGTTGTGGAAGAACAGGTTTGCAGAGTATTCGATTACGCCTGTTTTTGGGTTAACCGCACCCGGAACGCCGATACCTACCGACTCAATATCGTCCATAGTAATCTTTGCTTTTTCAACGGCTTTCTTTGCCACCTCAGCCATGCTGTCGCAAATCTCGCTTTCGGGACGGGGAACAGCAGTTTTACAGGAGGCCTTTGCTACGATTTTATATTTTTTATCAACTACGCCGGCTACAATGTTTGTGCCGCCAAGGTCAATGCCGAGTCTGTACATATTAGAACATCCTTTATTGTTTATTTTGAAGTTGTCACGGAACACAAACATATTGTTTCCGAAAATTGCGGTATTAAACTAATTATATCACATATTTGAAAGCGTAAGTACTTGTTTTAGCTGAAGTTATATGAATAGTTAGGAGCTTCTTTTGTAATCTGAATGTCGTGCGGATGGCTTTCACGCAGACCTGCACCTGAAATATGAACGAATTGTGCCTTTGCGTGGAGTTCTTCAATTGTAGAACAGCCTGTATAACCCATACCTGCACGCAAGCCGCCCATAAGCTGGTAAACAGTGTCGGAAAGCATACCCTTATAAGGTACACGTCCCTCAACGCCCTCGGGAACATACTTGTTGTTGCTTGCCTGGAAGTATCTGTCGGCACTGCCCTTGCCCATTGCGCCAAGACTGCCCATTCCGCGGTAAACCTTGAACTGTCTGCCCTGATAGATTTCGTTTTCTCCGGGGCTTTCCTCACAGCCTGCAACGAGCGAGCCAACCATAACAACGTTTCCGCCTGCGGCAAGCGCCTTTACAATGTCGCCGCTGTATTTGATTCCGCCGTCTGCAATTACGGGAATACCGTACTTTGAAGCCTCGCAAGCGGCGTCATATATTGCAGTAATCTGCGGAACGCCGATACCTGCAACGATTCTTGTTGTGCAGATTGAGCCGGGACCTATGCCCACCTTGATAGCGTCTGCACCTGCGTCGATAAGCGCTTTTGCGGCTTCGGCAGTTGCAATGTTGCCTGCAATAAGCGGAAGGTTTGGATAAGCCTTCTTAACCTTTGCAACCGAGTTTACAACGTTTGAGTTGTGACCGTGAGCAGAGTCAAGCACAACAACGTCAACCTGTGACTCGATAAGAGCGGCAACTCTGTCAAGAACGTCTGCCGTTGCACCGATTGCGGCGCCGCAGATAAGTCTGCCCTTGTCGTCACGTGCGGAGTTGGGGTACTGAACGCTCTTTTCAATATCCTTGATTGTGATAAGACCTTTAAGAGTTCCGTCATTGCCTACAATAGGAAGCTTTTCGATTCTGTGCTGTCTTAAAATCTCCTGAGCTTCTTTAAGAGTAGTTCCTACAGGAGCGGTAACGAGGTTTTCGTGGGTCATAACCTTATGAATAGGCTGTGCAAAATCTTCGCCTGTCATAAAACGCAGATCACGGTTTGTGATGATTCCTACGAGCTTGCCGTCACGGCAGATAGGAACACCTGAAATTTTGTACTTGCCCATAAGGTTGTCCGCATCTCTTACGGTGTTTTCGGGTGAGAGGAAAAACGGATTTACAATAACACCGTTCTCGCTTCTTTTTACTCTGTCAACCTGGTCAGCCTGACGTTCAATGGGCATATTCTTATGAATAATGCCGACACCGCCCTCTCTTGCAATAGCAATAGCCATTGCTGTTTCCGTAACCGTATCCATAGCGGCGGTCATAAGAGGTGTGTTGAGCTTAATTGTTTTGGTAAGGTGTGTTGAAACGTCAACATTTTTGGGCTCAACGTCTGACTCTCCCGGTATAAGAAGAACATCGTCAAAGGTAAGTCCTTCCTTGCCGAATTTTTCATTGTAATTAGTATTCAGCATAATTTTCCTCCATTCACAAAATTTTAAAAGATTTTATTATTAACTTTTATTATATCAAATCCATTTTGGTTTAGCAATAATAAAATATAAATTTTACGCAATTATTTTTGTGTATTGACAACGCATAATATTAAATATAAAATTATTGTTAAACAACTCAGGGTTATTGCGATGCAGTTGTGTAATTAAGAAGGAAATTATAAATTAAAATCGTGCTTTGACTTAAAAATATAGGAGATTATAAAATGAAAAAAATATATGTAAAAATCATTTCACTTTTACTCATATCCGTCACAGCGGCGGCTTTTTCAGGCTGTGACAGCAACGCTTCTTCGTCGTCCGAGCAGCAGACTACTGTTCCTGCAACAACTGTTCAGGAAACAACTAAGGCGAGTACGTCAAACTCAAACGCAGAAAACACAGGTCTGCCGTTTCCGAAATATGCCGAAAAAGGTGATGATTTTACGGGTGCGTGGAAAATTACCGAAGGCGAGGGTTCGCAGTACAGCAGTTTTGTTTACAATTTCAGCGGTGACGGCAGAGCAGCGCTGGTTATTGATAACGCAGGCAACTTAGGAAATTATGAGGTCAAGGTTAAGAACGGCAAAAACACATTTATAACGCAGATGATTTTCGGACTTAACGGCGAATACACCTACAAGATTTCAGATGATAAAAATACGATTGAACTTACTAAAAATGAGGACAACTCCACAACTACTATAAAAAGAGTCGAAAACTTTAACTGCGTTCCGAGCGTTGAAAATACAGAGATTGACGAAAAATTGCTCGGCGCATGGAAGTCGGAGGACGAGGAGTACTTTTACTTTGACGAAAGCGGAATAATGTATCAGAATCAGTACAACACAACGTTTAGCTATTCTGTTTTCTCGGCAGACGGCTCAAATCTTACGGCAACATACACAATGGGCGATGAGGTGACAGACGAATATAAATATTCGGTTGACGGCGATATACTCAGACTCAACGAGTACGAGTACAAAAAAATCTCCGTCAGCGAGCTTGAGTAATTGATAATTGTTAATTGTAAATTGTTAGTTGTATCTTGCGTTAGATTTAGAAAAATGTACAGTTACCGAGATGCCGAGTTTTTTTCAAGTCCGACTTATATAACGTTTAAAAAAGAAAAATGTTTGACTCCCGAGATACCGCACTATAATTCAAAACCGACCTGTGTAACGTTTAAAAAGGACAGCCTGTTATTACAAGCTGTCCTTAGTTGTTTGTAAGTATAATTTCAATTAATCGTGCAACACCGTCGCTGTTGTTTGAGGGAACGATTATGTCGGCACAGTCAAGGCATAACCTTGACGCATTTTCAACTGCCGCTCCGATTCCTGCCTGCTCAATCATATCTGCGTCATTGTCGGCGTTTCCGCAGGCGCAGGTGCTTTGCAAGCCGATTCCGAGATGTTTGCAAAGACGGTCAAGTGCACAACCCTTTGTTGCGCTTTCGGCCATAAATTCAATGAAATTTTCAGACGATGAGGTTATGTAAAGTCCGCCTGCATTTTCCCTGACAAGCTGTTTTATGTCGGCTCTTTTATTCGGGTCGGTACAGACAATTTCAATGCTGTCAAGCTCTTTACGGTGATTGTAAATGAAATTTCGCATATCATCAATGTGACCGTGTGAAGCTTTGACGTAATCAACATAAGCCTCGCTGCAACCGTATTTCAGGGGGTTAGCAGTGTATCGGCTGTCAGTGTAGGTAAGTCCGTTTACAAAGGCTTCAAAAATCAAGTCCTGCCCCTCGGTGACTTTCAGCAGATTTATAACGCTGTTTTCGCTTAGCAGACTTGAATGAATACGTTTGCCGCTTTTGTCGTGAATAGCCGCGCCGTTTGAAGTTATCGAGTAGTTAAGTCCCTCAATTTCAAGCACATTTTTCGGCAGGGACGCATATGGTCTGCCGCTTGCGGCTACAAGTTCAATACCGCACCGAATCGCCTTTTCAATCATATATTTTACTCTGTTTGAAAGTGTGTTGACATCAGTCAGAGTAGTGCCGTCAAGGTCAAGTGCGATAAGTTTTATATCCTGTGGTTTCATAAATTTTCCTTTAGTTTTTGGGAAAGAAATTCGTCGATTAAATCGGCGGCATAGCGGCAAAGCTCAGCACAGGGGCGGCTTTTGTAATACTGCGCAGTGCGCTTTTGCGGAGTGGGGTCGTCCTTGCCCTTTATGCGAAGTCCGAGCAAATCACGGCAGATTATCGAGCCGTTGTCGGCTTTGAACTTTTCGGCAAGAAGCTGAACGTTCTTGTAAAGTTGTGACTTTTCATCATCGCCCATAGCAAGTCCGAGAACCATATACATTCCGCTTACCGTTCCGCACACTTCCCTAAGTCTGCCCATACCTCCGCCGAACGGTGCGGCAATCATTGCGGCGGTGCTTTTATCAAAGCCCAAATCGTCGCAGAATGCGAGCAATACCGCCTGTGCGCAGTTGTAGCCGCTTTCAAAATTCTGTTTTGCAAGTTCACCTTTAGTCATTTTATCACCAATGTCAAAAACAAAATGGAAAACTCAATTACATTTCAGTTACGATTTCAGCAATTGTTTTTCCCGGAGGAATCATCGGAAGAACGTTTACGTCGGGGCTGATTACGCAGTCAACCACAACAGGCTTTTTCAAATCGACAGCCTTTTGTAAAACAGGCTTGATTTCTTCGGGTTTTGTAATTCTCATTCCCTCAACGCCAAATGCGTTTGCAAGCTTTACAAAATCCGTTGCTCTGTGGGGGTCGGTCTGTGAAAAACGACTGCCGTAAAACAGCTTTTGCCACTGCCTTACCATTCCGAGAACGCTGTTGTTCATAACAACAATTACAACGGGCAAATCGTAGGACTTCATTGTTACAAGCTCGTTTAGGTTCATATGGAAGCTTCCGTCACCTGTGATAAGGAAAACCCTCTTGTCAGGGTGAGAAACCTGTGCGCCGATTGCGGCGCCCATACCGAATCCCATTGTGCCCATTCCGCCCGAGGTGAGCAGAGTTTTTCTTGCTTCAATTTTGCTGTACTGTGCAACCCACATCTGGTGCTGTCCCACGTCGGTTGCTATAATGTCGTCATCAGCCTTGATTTCGTTGATTGCCTCAAGGACTTCCTGCGGAAGCGGATATTCGCTTTCAGGATTTTTTAGATTGTCAAAGTGGTGCTTCCACTCCTCAATCTTTGCAAGCCAGTCTTTGTGCTTTTGCTGTTCAAGACCGACTGTAAGGGCAATTAATATATCCTTAATGTCGCCGAGAATGTACTCGTCAACCTTAACATTCTTATTGATTTCTTTTTCGTCAATTTCAAGCTGAACAATTTTGGCTTGTTCGCCGAACTTTTCACGGTCACCTGCAACTCGGTCAGAGAATCTTGCTCCGCAGGCAATCAAAAGGTCACATTCGGCAGTGCACATTCCTGTTTCATAGCCGCCGTGCATACCAATATTGCCGATACACAGCGGATGGCTTGCGGGAATACAGCCAAGACCCATAAGTGAACAGCAAACGGGTGCGTCAATCAGCTCGGCAAACTCCTTAAACTCAGGGCTTGCGTTTGCGCTTAAAATTCCGCCTCCTGCGTAAATCATCGGGCGCTTTGAATTTCTGATAAGCTCCTGAACACGTCTTACGCTTTGGGGGTTCTTGATTTCAAAAACACATGGCTTTTCAGGCTCTTTGGGAATAAATTCGATTTTATTTGCAGTTACATCCTTTGGCACGTCAACAAGTACGGGACCTTTTCTGCCGTCCTGAGCAAGAGCAAAAGCCTTGCGGATAGTGTCTGCAAGGTCCTCAACCTTTTCAACAAGCCAGCTTGCTTTTGTAACAGGCTTTACAATGTCAACAATATCAACCTCCTGAAAACTGTCGCGTCCAAGCTGGTCGGTTGTTACGTTGCCTGTAATTGCAACAAGCGGAATACTGTCGATGTTGGCGGTGGCAAGTCCCGTTACAATGTTTGTTGCGCCGGGGCCTGAGGTTGTCATAACAACGCCTGTTCTGCCTGTTGAACGTGCGTAGCCGTCAGCGGCGTGAGAAGCTCCCTGCTCGTGAGCCGTGAGAATATGATTGATTCTGTCGCTGTATTTGTAGAGAGCGTCATATGTATTCAGAGCCGCTCCTCCGGGATAACCGAAAACAGTGTCAACCCCCTGCTCAATCAGACATTCGCAAATTATTTCTGCACCTGTAAGCTGCATTTCATTTCTCTCCTTATCTATGTACCATATATAAAATCGTAAAAATCAACAAATAACTGCAATAACTAACTATTTATTTTACTTAATTAAAGCGCCCTTGTCAATAGTTTTTTAAACGTCCTATGGGTCGGATTTAAATTATAGATCGGTATCTCGGTATCTGTACATTTTTCTAAATCTAACGCAGGATACAACTTCACTTCTTTTTTTAATGCCCTAAGGGTCGTACAATTTACAAATATCAATTAACAAATAACAATTAATAATGTTTAAATACTGTAGCAGCGAACTGTGTTCGGTCGAGTGCCTCGACACGCAAATCAAGACGGATAGATTTGCTATATCGGATAACTAATGCGTCCGAATTTTAAATTGATATTTCGGTAATGTTTTGGGATGTCGAGGATGTTGTCACCCACTACAGTGTTAATGCTAAAAATTATCAAATCAGGAATAATAATTAAATCAATTTTAATGTAGGGAACGGTCTTGACCGTTCCGGTTCCATAAGGGTTATCTGTAGTCCCACGGAACAGTCAAGACTGTTCCCTACAATATATAATAATGATGTAATCGGTAAACTTTCATAGTTACTGCGTACACGGCTGGTGTGTACGCACAAAATTGCGAAACAATTTATTCATTTTGGCGAATACAGTTCACCGCTACACTAAAAAACGTTACCTATATATCAATTTTAAATTCGGGCAATGCTTTTTTATTAAAACGCTTTTACAAATTCGCTGACTGCCGTAACGGTTTTTTGGCTTGCAAGCTCGCAGAATTTTACAAAGTCCATACCCTTGTTTTCGTCCAAATCATCGGAAATTGCTCGTATAATGCCATACGGCACTTCACATCTGTTGCATACGTGACCGATAGCCGCACCCTCCATTTCACACGCAAGCGCACCGAAACGGTCGTTAATTTTAAACCTTTGCTTGCGGTCGGAAACAAAAATATCACCGCTTGCGATAATTCCCTGCGCAACCTTTGTGTCGGGGATTTTTTTGCACACTGCGGCAAGCAGAGTTGACGCTTGCTTGTCACATTCAAAAAACATCATATTGCCGTCGGGAAAGGTGATTTCGCCCTGCTTGTCGCCGAGCGCTGTAGCGTTCATATCGTGTTCAACCGCCTTTGTCGCAACCACAATGTCGCCAATTCCGACAATCGGAGAAAGTGCGCCTGCAACTCCGCTGTTAATTACAATTTCCGGCTTGTATTTTTCAATCAGCAAGAGTGCGCACATTGCGGCGTTTACCTTGCCCACGCCGCACACAACAACGCAAACCTCTTTGCCGTGAAGTGTGCCGAGGATAAAGTTCATTTTTTTGTCAGTTTTCATTTTTACATTCTCGCAGAGGTCGATTATTCCGTCAGCCTCAATCTGCATTGCACAAATAATTCCTATCATTTTATCCACCTTTTCACTTTAAAATCACACTTTTTAAATTTATTAAAATTAATCAAAATTTCCTGTCTGATACATAATTACCGACAATGCGGCAAGGGGTGCTGTTTCTGCCCTTAAAATTCTTTTGCCCAGCGTTGCGGCACAGCCGCCCGACTTTGTAATCAAATCAACCTCGCTTTGCTCAAATCCGCCCTCACTACCGATAAATATTCCGATTGTTCTTGGCTTGTCTTTGATAATTTCCCTTACGGGCGCACCGCCCATTTCGTAGAAAATAATTGTTTCTTCGTTTGATTTTGTAAGCTCAGATGCTTTTTGAAACGAAACGCAGGGGCAAACCTCGGGAATAATTCCTCGCCTGCTTTGCATAGCCGCCTGAAGGGCAATTTTTTGCCAGCGCTCACGCTTTTTAGCAAGCGATTTTGCGTCGGGACGTGATACGCACCGAGCCGACAGCACAGGCACGATTTTGCTTACGCCCAGTTCAACGCATTTTTGAACAATAAAGTCCATTTTGTCGCTTTTCGGCAGAGCCTGATAAAGCGTTACATATACGTCGGGTTCGTTTTTACAGGGCGTTTTTGAAATTATGTCAACGGTTACGCTGTCATTGTTGATGCTGAAAACCTCGCACAAGCACTGTGTTCTGTCGGGAGTAACAATAGTAAGCTCCTCTCCTTTGCTCATTCTGAGTACTTTTGAAATGTGCTTTGCATCCTCGCCGGAGATAATATACTGGTCGCTTTTGATGTTGTGTTGCGTAAAAAACCAAGCCATAATATACCTCAAAATTATGTAATAAAGTCTGTTTATACTATGATACCAAAAAATAAAGGTAATTGCAATAAATAACATTAGGTGGTAGAATAATATTTGATATTGGATCCAAGCATGGAATTATTTCGACATATTAATGTTGATTACAATAACTGCTTATTATATAATATTATAAATGTTTATCGCTTTTATGTTTAAAGGAGCTGTTGATGATGTTTTCATTTTCAAAGGATATAGGAATTGACCTTGGCACTGCCAATACGCTTGTATGCATTAAGGGCAAGGGAATAATACTGCGTGAACCGTCCGTGGTTGCGGTTGATACAAGGAGCGACAACGTGCTTGCGGTTGGTTCTCAGGCAAAGGATATGATAGGCAGAACTCCGGGTTCAATAGTTGCGGTACGTCCGCTCAAGGACGGCGTAATTGCCGATTTTAAAATTACCGCAAAAATGCTCCAACATTTCATTAAAAAGGCAGTAAAACCCGGAATTTTCAGCAAACCGAGGGTTATTATATGTATGCCGACAGGCGTTACCGAGGTTGAGCGCAAGGCGGTTGAGGACGCTGCATATGAGGCAGGCGCAAAGCCTCCCGTTATATTGATTGAAGAGCCTATGGCGGCGGCAATCGGCGCAGGAATGCCTGTTGACGAGCCTACCGGAAGTATGGTGGTTGACATCGGCGGCGGCACAAGCGAGGTAGCTGTAATTTCGCTCGGCGATATTGTAACAGCTTGCTCCGTGCGCGTCGCAGGCGACAGATTTGACGAGGCGATTTCCACTTATATAAAGAAAAAGTACAACCTTTTAATCGGCGAGAGAACAGCCGAGGATATTAAAATTAAAATCGGCTCTGCTTACCCTTACGAGGACGAAAAAAGCCTTGTAGTAAAGGGCAGAAACCTTGTCGACGGACTTCCGAAGGACATCACAATTACTGCCTCCGAGGTGCGTGACGCACTTGCAGATCCGCTTATGACGATTGTTGAGGCAATTAAGACAACGCTTGAAAAAACTCCTCCCGAGCTTTCGGCAGACATCATCGACCACGGAATTATGCTGACGGGCGGCGGTGCGCTTTTAAGAGGAATAGATATGCTCGTTATGCAGCAGACGGGTATGCCCGTTCACATTGCCGACAGACCGCTCGACTGTGTTGTTGACGGCGCGGGCAAAAGGCTCGGCAAGCCTGTGGGCGTTCAGTATAAGCACAACAGATAGCAATTAACAAATGACAATTGACAAATTACAATTAATATTTATATGAAACGGATAGACAATAAAAGATTCAAACCTCTTATAATAACGCTCGTGATTTTGATTGCGGCGGCTGTTTTGTCGCTCGGTGAAAACTCAGTAATTCCGAGCGCAGTAAATGCCTTTACCAACGGACTTTTCAGCGTGACGGCGAGTGCAACGGCAAGCGCAGATACTGCAAGCTATGACGATTTAAAAACAGAGAATGAAAAGCTCAGGCAGGAAAATGCCGAGCTGAGAAAACAGCTTGCGGACTATTATGACGTAAAGCAGGAAAACGCAAAGCTGTGGAAATATTATGATTTAAAAAAGCAGAATCCGTCGTATAAAATTCAGCCTGCCGCAGTGATTATGCGTGATGCAAACGACGATTTCTACTCATTTACACTTGACATCGGCACTTCTTCGGGGGTTTCCGTCAACAACCCCGTTATTACCGAAAACGGACTTGTCGGCTGGGTGTATAAGGCAGACTTAACCACCTGCAAGGTAAAGACTATTCTATCTCCCGATACAAAGGCAGGTGCTGTTGATAAGCAGTCGAACGACAGCGGAATCATCAGCGGAAGCGCTTCTTTGAGCGATAATAACCTTACAAGTCTTACCAAGCTTGAGGAAAACAACAAGATAAAGCAGGGCGATATGATTGTTACATCTGGAATGGGCGGAATTTACCCCGGAAATTTAATTATCGGCAAGGTTAAGGAGATAAAGTTTAATTCCTACGACGCTTCACGCTATGCTGTTGTCGAGCCGTATGAGGACATTCGCAGGATAACCTCGGCGGCTGTTATAACCGACTTTGACACGAAAGGCGAGGTTAAGGGCGCACAATGAAAAACCTCGTATTTTTTAAGTATTTTTCCTATTCGCTGTTGGTGATTTTGCTCTACGTTTTGCAGGCGTCACCTAACTTAATGCCTGAGCTTTTCGGTTCAAAGCCGCTTTTGCTTTTGCCGTTTGCACTGGCGGTTGCTTCTGTGGAAAACGAAGTGCCGTCGCTTGTTTTTGGAGCAGTATGCGGAAGCCTTACCGACATTGCGTACGGCGGAGGAGTAGGATATTTTGCAATAATTTTAACGCTTGTATGCTACTTTGAATCGCACGTTTTTACTACATATTTTGTTGCGAATTTGTTTTCGGCGGCGGTTTATTCGGCAATAGCAACAACGCTTTCAATAGGACTTTATTTTCTTGTTTTCAAGGTGCTTGCGGGTGTTCCCGACTGGCAGATTTTGTTTGTAAATCACTATATTTCAAGAATTGTATATACGTTTGTTATGTTTATTCCCGTGGGATTGCTTGTGAGATTCTTGCATAAAAGTTTTTAAGGAACAGCCATAATTTAAATTTGGTGATTCAATGAATTTTTTTAAAAGGCGCAAAAAGCGTAATTCAAAAAATAAATACCCAAAAACGACGATTACCGTCTGCATAATAATTACGCTTGCTTTCTTTGCAATTTTTACGGCGCGCCTTGTTGACTGGCAGCTTATCCACGGCAGTGAGTACAGCGAGCTTGCGAAACGCTCTACAAGCTATACCGTTAAGACCGACGCAACAAGAGGTGAAATCCTCGACAAAAACGGCAGCGGACTTGTGGTGAATACCACCCGCTACAAAATTGTGATTGATAAGCTGTACGTAAATGAAGATACGCTTGATGCTAACCTGCTTTCGCTTATAAATCTTATGGATTTGTCGGGCGACAAGTGGGAGGACACTCTGCCGATTGCGCTTTTGGGAAGTACGTTTTCCTATAAAAATAATGCAGATGACGAAATCTCCGAGTTTTTGTCGGAGGATTTTTTAAATCTTGATGAAAATACAACGGCGCAGGACTGTTTTAACAGCCTTGTAAAGCGCTACGAAATTGACGAAAGACTGTCGCTTAAAGAACAGAGAAATCTCGTTTCCGTTCACTATAATATGGAGCTTACAGGCTACTCAAATTCAAACCCTTACATTTTTGCAAAGGATATTAAACGCAGTACTGTCAGTACAGTAAGCGAAAACACGCAGGGCGTAAGCGGTATTGACGTGCAGACGTATCTTGTGAGAACGGCTCAGGACGCTTGTCTTGCTCCGCATATTCTCGGTGCACTCGGCTCAATTACCGAGGAAGAGTATGACGATTTAAAGGACGGAGAAAAAACATATTCCCTTACCGACAATGTAGGAAAATTCGGAATAGAGCTTGCTTTTGAAAATCAGCTCAAGGGCGAGGGCGGAATGAAGATTATCAAGAGAAACAGCGACGGTACAATCGTGGATACGGTTGAAACGATTGATTCAAAGCCGGGCAATACGGTTTATCTTACGCTCGACAAAAAGCTTCAGAAAACGGCGGTAAAATCGCTTGCCGAAAACGTAAAGGCGGCAAAGGCGCAGGGCGTTGCCGAAAAGCAGGCACTTGGAAAAAGCGGACTCGGCGAGGACTGTGAAACAGGTGCGGTTGTAATGCTGTCGGTCAAGGATTTTTCGGTGCTTGCAGCGGCAAGCTACCCTACCTATGACCTTAATAAATACAGCGAATACGGAAATTACTATGTAAAACTTTCCGAAAATAAAAATTCGCCGATGTACAATAGAATTTCTGTCGGAAGCTTTGCCTGCGGTTCGGTCTATAAACCCTGCGTTGCGTGTGCGGCTCTTGAGGAAAAGACGATTTCAACCGATACCGAAATTTTCTGCAAGCAGGAATACGACTACTATCCGAGCAATGTTGTGCATTGTATGCACTATCACGGCGATTTAAATTTGACAGGAGCGATTGCTCAGTCGTGCAACTACTTTTTTGCCGAAACAGGCAGACGTCTTGGAATTGAAACAATGTACCTATATTCCGAAAAATTCGGGTTAGGCGAATATACGGGAATTGAAATTGAAGAGTCAAAAGGCACGCTTGCAGGTCGTGACAGCACAAGCTGGATGCCCGGAAACACTGTTCAGGCGGCAATCGGTCAGTCTGACAACGCTTTTACTCCGCTTCAGCTTGCCACGTATGCGGCTACCCTTGCAAACGACGGCACAAGGCTGAAAACCCACGTTGTAAGCAAGATAACCGACTACGAACGCAAAAATAATGTGCAGGATTACAGCCGTCCGTTAGTTGTTGATAATTGTGCGGTTTCGCAGAAAAACCTTGATATTGTACAGAAAGCAATGCTTGAAGTAACGCAAAACGAGGACGGAACGGCACATTCTGTGTTCGGCGATTACAAGGTAAAGGTTGCGGCAAAAACAGGAACGGCAGAAAACGCAGGCTCCGACCACACTACGTTTATATGCTATGCCCCCTACGATAAGCCCGAGGTAGCGGTTGCAGTTGTGATTGAGCACGGCGCAAAGGGCAGATATTCAATGCAGGTGGCAAAGGATTTGCTCGACGGATACTTTAAATAGTTTGGAGAGTGGAGTTAAGGGTCGGTCGAGTGCCTCGACTGGCAAATTTCCGAATTTATAATAGTGCGTGTTGTGTGGAAAGGTTTGTTTGCTGAATTTATGTCGATATGTTGGTGACGTTTAGCATTTCAGTGTAGGGAACAGTCTTGACTGTTCCGTGGGTTTACAGCTAACCTATAGGTAATCGGAACGGTCTTGACCGTTCCCTACATTATGATGTAGTGTAATTAATAAAGTCTGTGAGAAAAGTCAACGTTTAAAATTTGCGTGTCGAGGCACTCGACCGGCAACGCCGCATATAAATAAATTCGGGAATTAAACTTTTGAATTATTGTAATCTATCCGCTTGACTGAAACTCCACAATTCACACTCCGCTCTTCACTCTTACAAAGGTTGTGCAATTAGCAAAAAAACAAAAATATTTTTAGCTAATATGCATAAAATATTTACAAAAAATTTGGAAGCAAAAATATTGTGCTTTTGTTGCCCTTTAACGAATTTTATGATAAAATAATACAGAGGTAGTATAATTATGGATAATGTAATAGTTGTTGCGTCGGGAAAAGGCGGTACGGGTAAATCAACCGTTTGCATCTGCCTGTCCGTTGCGCTCGTAAAACAAGGCAAAAAGGTTCTGCTAATCGACTGCGACTGCGGAATGAGAGGCCTTGATATAATGCTCGATATGGAGCAGGATATTCTTTTTGATGCCTCTGACGCCGTTTGCGGCAACTGTTCGTTTGAAGAAGCTGTCTATAAAAGCAAAAATAACGATAATCTTTATCTTATGGCGGCACCGTTTGATACCGAGAACGAATTAAGTCCTTCGGTTTTTAAACAGCTTGTAAACTCGTTAAAGGGAAATTATGACTTTGTTATAATCGACTCTCCCGCAGGAATAGGTTCAGGCTTTGTAACAGCCGCCGCTCCTGCCGACAGAGCACTGATTGTGTCTAACGCAGAGCCCACAAGCGTGCGCGGCGGTGTTAAGGTGCGTAAAAAGCTCGAGGCACTCGGAATAAGCAATATCCGTTTGGTGCTTAACCGCTTTGACCGCAAGGTGTTTAATCAGCTTGGCTTTTACAATGACCTTGACGATGTAATTGATGCTACGCAAACTCAGCTTATTGCACTTGTTCCGTTTGATATACGAATCAGCGTTATTATGCAGAGGGGTGTTGCAGGGCTTAACTGGAGCGCCGCTTCGTCGGTGTTTGACTGTCTTGCCTTGCGCCTTTGCGGTGAGCGTGTTCCGCTCGCTTTTACAGGCTGATTATACCTTTTGAATATAAGTTTAGTTTTTAAGTTTTGAAATATAGTTTGGAGGATGTTGGTTATGAATATTGCCCTTATTGCTCATGATGAAAAGAAAGAACTGATGGTGCAATTCTGTATTGCTTACTGCGGTGTTTTAAGCCGTAACAATCTTTGTGCTACGGGCACTACGGGTAAAATGGTAAGCGAGGCGACAGGTCTTACAATTCAAAAGTTCCTTGCAGGCTCTCAGGGCGGCAGTCAGCAGATTGCGGCAAGAATTGCGTGCAACGAGGTTGATATGCTTTTGTTCTTCCGTGACCCGTTAAGCCCAAAGCCCAACGAGCCTAACGATATGAATATGCTCCGCCTTTGCGATATGCACAACATTCCCGTTGCCACAAATATTGCAACAGCCGAGGTACTTATCCACGGTCTTGAGCGCGGCGACCTTGACTGGAGAAATATTTTAAGATAAAATTTCTGCGAAAATACTAAAATCGGGCGGCATTGTGTCGCCCGATTGTTGCGTTAAAAAGGGATTTATGGTACAATAAATACAATTTACAGTTTACAATTGAAAATTAACAATTAAGGTGTGCGGCGTAGCCGCATATATAAATAAATTCGGGCACTTTACTTTTAAATTATTCCATCATATTCACTCGACCGTAATTGTTAATTGATAATTTTAATATCAACCGTTGGAGGAGAAATATATGGCGCTTATCACGAAGAAAATCAAGGGTACAGAGGACGTTCTGCCCAAGGAAAGTTACCGCTGGCAGTTTGTTGAAAACGTAATGCGTGAAGAATCGGGCAAATTCGGATTCAAAGAAATCCGCACTCCTGTTTTTGAGCATACCGAGCTTTTTGCAAGGGGCGTCGGTCAAACAACCGACGTTGTGCAAAAGGAGATGTACACCTTTGACACAAAGGGCGGCGAGAGTGTAACGCTTCGCCCCGAGGGTACAGCAGGTGCGGCAAGAGCCGTGCTTGAGCACGCTCTTGAAAACGAGGGACTGCCGATTAAGGCAAGCTACTTTGTTTCCTGCTACCGCTACGAAAAGCCGCAGGCAGGCAGACTTCGTGAGTTTCACCAGTTTGGTCTTGAGGTTTACGGAACACAGTCGCCTGTTGCCGACGCGGAGCTTATTTGTGCGGCACAGTCAATTTTTGACAGATTGCAAATTGAACAGCTCCACCTTGAAATCAATTCAATCGGCTGTCCCGTATGCCGTGCCGAATACCATAAGGCGCTCAAGGAATATTTTGAAGGCTACAAAGATGAGCTTTGCGATACCTGCCTTTCACGTCTTGAGAAAAACCCGATGAGAATTCTCGACTGCAAATCACCGATTTGCTCAAAAATTGCCGAGGGTGCTCCCAAAATTACCGATTACCTCTGCGAGGAGTGCGAGGAACACTTTAAATCTGTTCAGAGATACCTCGACTCGGCAGGAGTTAAATATGTCGTAAACCCGACAATCGTCCGCGGTCTTGACTACTACACAAAAACCGTCTTTGAGTTTGTGACCGACTGCATAGGCGCACAGGGCACCGTTTGCGGAGGCGGACGTTACGACGGTCTTATTGAGGAGCTGGGCGGAAAACACCTGCCCTCGCTTGGTTTTGCAATGGGACTTGAGCGACTGCTTATGGTAATGGACAAGCAGGGAATAAAAATTCCCGATTTCAGCGAATGTACACTTTATATTGCGACAATGGGCGAAAGTGCAAAGGAAAAGGCGTTTGAGCTTGCAATGATGCTGCGTGAAAGTTCAATGACCGTTGAAACCGACATCGTAGGCAGAGGGTTGCGTGCGCAGATGAAGTATGCCGACAAAATCGGCGCAAAATATTCAATGGTGCTCGGTGACAACGAGCTTGAACAGAAAAAGGCTGTTATAAAGAATATGACCACTGGCAAGCAGACAACGGTAAGGCTTGACGAAAACTTCCTTGAGGACTTTATAATAATGGAAACCACTGATGAGGATGAGCCTATGGCAGGATACATTGTTAAGGACGGCAAAGTAACGCTTCTGTAAATACACTGCATATTAGTGTGGAGTGTTAAGAATTACAATTATTCGGAAAACGGAGCGTATTTTATAACGATTTGCACATATGAGA
>CANBJR010000022.1 GCA_947369085.1 uncultured Clostridia bacterium
TGCAGGATGTGCAATAGAGTTCGGTCACGCTATAGTCAGCGCTGCACGCTCAAAGTGTTCTGCGGATCTGGTAACTGAGGATATGCAATGCCTTTGAATAAAAATATAAGACAGCACAAAAATGAAATTCGTGCTGTCTATAGGAGGATTCGCGCAAATTGTCCGAAAGACGTGAAAAGAGAGCTTGACATAAAAATTACAAAGAAGTTTTTGTCTCTTGAAGAATACAGAAAAAGCAAAACGCTTTTTGCATTTGTTTCAACGCCTATTGAGGTTGATACCTCCGTGATAATTGAAACGGCTTTAAAAGACGGCAAGCGCCTTGCTGTTCCAAAATGCAGAGATAAGTCGGGGTTAATGGATTTTTACTATATAACCTCCGTAAGCTGTCTTAAAAAGGGAGCATTTTCAATTATGGAGCCTGACGAAGCATTGTGTGAAAAGGTCAGCGATTATTCAGACGGCTTGTGCATTGTGCCGGGTCTTTGCTTTGACTTTCAGGGTTACAGACTGGGATTCGGCAAAGGTTACTACGACAGATTTCTTGAGAAATTCGGAGGAACAAGCGTTGGAATATGCTATTCACGCTGTATAGAAAAGGAACTTCCAAAAGGTATTTTTGATAAAAACACCGATATTCTCGTCACCGATAAATTTATTAATTATATACACAACGTGTCCGAAAGGAATGATAAATATGAGCCTTGACAACAATAATTTTACTCAGAATAATTTAGAACAGCAAAGACGTCGCAGGGCTGAAAACTTTCACCTTAATATCAGCGATAACTATGATGATGACGGTGAAAACAATTACAGCAAGTCCGATGAGCTTAATTCGTACAGCGGACAGGATGTAAAAGACAAAATAGCCAAGCAGTCTAAAAATGCACTTAAAAAGAAAAAGAAAGCCGAAAAAAAGGAGCTTAAAGCCAAAAACAAGTACAACCGCCGTTATTTCAGATGGTTCTGGATTATTTCCGTTTTGATTGTCGGGGCAATGCTGTCGGTGTTTATTATAACGGGAATGAATGATTTGCTTGCAATTAACCGCACAGATTCGTCAAAAGTAAAGATTGAAATTCCCGAAAATCCAACGCTTGACGATGTTGCCGAAACCCTTGCAAAGAATAAAATCATTGAACAACCGTCATATTTCAAGATGTTTGCTACAATAACAAAATCAGCCGATGATTTTACGCAAGGTACATATGAGATAAGCAAAAATATGGACTATGAGGCTATTATAAATTATCTGTTAAGCTCAAATAACAGAACAGATACTGTAAAGGTAATGATTACCGAAGGTCAGAATGTGCTTGAAGTTGCAAATACGCTAAAGGAAAAAGGCGCTGTAAGCAGTACGGACAAGTTCCTTGAGCTTTGCGCTTCCGACAATTTTGACGATGATTTCAGCTTCCTTAAAGAAATCAAAAACGGCAGTGACCGCTATTATAAGCTTGAGGGTTATCTTTATCCCGATACCTATGAGTTTTATAAAAATGAGGACGCTGAAAGCGCTATTTACAAATTCCTGAACAACTATGAAACAAAGATTAATGAAAAGAGAGATGTAAACGGTTATGACAAGCTTATGACCGTGAACAAGCTTATCGAAGAGAGCAACAGCAAATATTCTCTTGACGAGATTATGACTATAGCTTCAATTATTCAGGCTGAGGCGGCTGATGTTGACGATATGTACAACGTATCCTCGATTATTCACAACAGACTGACTGCCGATGCTGATATGGGCGTTTCAAACCTCGGACTTGATTCGACCAAGTTCTATCCGTACAGAAGCGCTGTTGATGTTCCTGCCGGCAAGGGTAAAAACTACACCAGCAAGTACGATACTTACTCAAAATCAGGACTTCCCGCCGGCCCAATCTGCAATCCCGGTATGGATGCAATTCTTGCGGCTATCAATCCAAACGATACAAACTATTATTATTTCTGCCATGATAAAGACGGAAACGCATATTACGCTTCCACAATTTATGAGCATGAAGCAAATCTGGAGTATATACAATGATAAGTAAACCTGAAATTTTGTCGCCGGCAGGCGATATGGAGTGCCTTGATTCAGCGCTGAAATTTGGCGCAGACGCAGTTTTTCTTGCAGGAAAAATGTTCGGAATGAGGTCTGCTCCGCAAAATTTTGATAACGCACAGCTAAAGCTTGCGTGCGAAAAGGCACACGCTATGGGCAAAAAAATTCACGTTACCTGCAATGTGCTGCCTCGCAATAAAGAGCTTGAATTTCTCCCTGATTTTTTAGCCTACGCGCAGGAATGCGGAGTAGACGCTCTGATTATTGCCGACCTCGGTGTTTTTGAGGCGGCAAAGCGTTATGCGCCAAAGGTGGCTCGTCACATTTCAACACAGGCAGGCGTTACAAACTATGCAACGGCTAATATGCTGTACAATATGGGTGCGTCAAGAGTTGTGCTTGCAAGAGAAATTCCGCTTGACGAAATTGCCGAAATGCGTGCAAAAATTCCACCCGAGCTTGAAATAGAGTGCTTTGTTCACGGAGCAATGTGCGTTTCGTTTTCGGGCAGATGTCTTATTTCAAGCTATATGACAGGCAGGGATGCAAATCACGGCGACTGCGCCCAGCCCTGCCGTTGGAAATATCACCTCTTTGAAGAAAACAGAGAGGGGCAGTATTTCCCTGTTGAAGAAACCTCTGACGGGACATATCTTTACAATTCAAGAGATTTGTGTATGATAGAGCACATTCCCGAGCTTGTAAAAGCAGGCGTTTCAAGCTTTAAAATTGAAGGCAGAGCAAAATCTGCATACTACACGGCGGTAACTACAAATGCTTATCGTCACGCAGTAGATGATTATTTTGAAAATATGTCTGAGAATTACAGGCTTAAGCCGTGGATTAGGGAAGAGCTTGAGAAAATCAGCCACAGGGAGTATAACACAGGATTTTATTTCAATCACGAGCCGGGACAGGTTACGGGCAACGGGGGTTATATCCGCCATTACGATGCCGTTGCAGTGTGTGAAAAATATATTGATGAAACAACTTCGCTCATTTCACAGCGCAACAAGTTCCTTGTCGGCGATACTCTTGATGTGCTTCCGCCAAGCGGTATTCCGTTTAATGTCAATTGTATTTCACTTAAAAACGAGGACGGAGAGTTTGTTGACAGCGCACCGCACCCTACTCAAAGACTTTATATGCAGTCCGATAAGGCAGTTCCCACAGGTTCTGTAATCAGAAAAAAGCGTAATTGTTAAGCCTGTTTTCATTTTATTAATGATATTCAAACTAATTAAGTTGCAGTTTGTCAGAAAACGGCTTGTTGGGCTTGTATAAATAATAAAAAACTGTTGACAACTGAATAAAACAGTCATATAATTTATTAGAAATATTCTTATTTGGCTATGACGGGATTAGTCGTTTTGAATCCTTTCAGAGAGAAGCTGTTTGGTGCAAAGCTTCAGGTGAAAATTCGGCAGGCTGCCCCTGAGCTCTGTGTGACTAAGCACAGCGTATGTCTGCGTTAAAGACTTGTAATCCGATGATTACTCAAAGCGGACGCACAGCGTCAATTTGGGTGGTACCGCAGGAATTTCCTGTCCCATATTTTATATGGGGCAGTTTTTATTTTTTATAATTATTGTGGGCGGTGTATTCCGCTCAAAATAAAAAGGAGAGTATATTATGCAATGGACAGGACTTAATGAATTAAGAGAAAAATTCCTTTCGTTCTTTGAATCAAAGGGTTGTTTAAGACTTCCAAGTTTTTCTCTTGTTCCGAAAGATGACAACAGCCTTTTGCTTATCAACAGCGGTATGGCTCCAATGAAAAAGTATTTTACAGGCGAAATTACACCTCCCAGAAAGCGTGTGACAACCTGCCAGAAATGTATCCGCACACCCGATATTGAGCGTGTCGGAATTACTGCTCGTCATGGCACATTCTTTGAGATGCTCGGCAACTTCTCATTTGGTGATTACTTCAAGCACGAAGCAACTGCTTGGGCGTGGGAATTTTTTACAGAGGTTCTTGAAATGCCTGTTGATAAACTTTATGTTTCTATCTATCAGGATGATGACGAGGCTTACAAAATCTGGACAGAGGAAGTGGGTGTTGACCCATCGCATATGGTTAGACTGGGCAAAGAGGATAACTTCTGGGAACACGGTTCAGGTCCCTGCGGCCCCTGTTCTGAAATTTACTTTGACAGAGGCGAGGACAAGGGCTGCGGAAGTCCCGACTGCGGCGTTGGCTGTGAGTGTGACAGATTCGTCGAAGTATGGAACCTTGTGTTCACACAGTTTGAAAACGACGGCAACGGCAACTATACACCTCTTGACCATCCCAATATTGATACAGGTATGGGACTTGAACGTCTTGCGTGCGTAATGCAGGGTGTTGATAATCTTTTCCTTGTTGACACTATTCAGAATATTATGAAGCACATTTCTCAGATTACAGGAGTTGAGTACGGCAAAGACGCAAAGAGCGACGTTTCGCTTCGTGTAATCACCGACCATATCCGCAGTACCACCTTTATGATAGGTGACGGAGTTATGCCCTCAAATGAAGGTAAGGGATATGTGCTCCGCAGACTTTTAAGACGTGCTGCACGTCACGGCAGACTTCTCGGCTACAAAGAGCCGTTCCTCTATAAGGTTTGCGACACTGTAATTAAAGAGAATCTCACAGCTTATCCTGAATTAAAGGAAAAAGAGGAGTTTATAACAAAGGTTATCAAGGTTGAAGAGGAGAGCTTTGCCAAAACAATTGACCAAGGCTTTAAAATGCTCCAGAGTATTATGGAGGATGATGAAATCACAACATTAAGCGGTGAAGATGCGTTCAAGCTTAATGATACCTACGGGTTCCCGATTGATTTAACAAGAGAAATCCTCTCTGAAAAAGGTATTGAAGTTAATGTTGACCGTTTTTATGAGCTTTTGAAGGAACAGAAAAAACGTTCTCGTGACGCCCGCAAAAACGCAGGTGCAGACGCTTGGATTTCCGATACAACAGACCTTTCCGATGTTGCAAAAACCGATTTTGTCGGATACAGCGAACTTTCCTGCGATTCAACAGTCCTTGCAATTGTTCGTGACGGCGAAAGAGTTGACAGTGTAACCGAGGGCGAAAGCGCAGTTATCTTGCTTGATAAAACTCCGTTCTATGCCGAAAGCGGCGGACAGGTTGGCGATACAGGTGTGCTCGAAAGCAGAAGCTTCACAGCCGACGTTGACGATACAACAAAGGATCCGTCGGGCAATATTTTCCTTCATGCCTGTACGGTGCAAAGCGGAAGCGTTTCAGTCGGCTCAAAGGTAAGCTCATCAGTTGACGGCGAGCGCCGTGCCGATATTACAAGAAACCACACTGCCGCTCACCTTTTACAATCAGCGCTTCGTGAGGTTCTCGGCAACCATGTTCAGCAGGCAGGTCAGCTTGTTACAGACGCATACTTCCGTTTTGACTTCACTCACTTTGAGGCTATGACCGCAAAGGAACTTATTGAGGTTGAAAACCTTGTAAATAAAAAGATTTTTGAAGCTATTGAGGTTCAGACCCGTGAAATGCCGATTGAAGAAGCCAAAAAACTCGGCGCAATGGCTCTGTTCGGTGAAAAGTACGGCGATGTAGTGCGTGTTGTAAGCGCAGATGATTTTTCAATTGAATTCTGCGGCGGCACCCACGCAAAGAATACTTCCAATCTCGGACTTTTTAAAATCCGTCAGGAGGGTTCTGTTGCTGCAGGTGTAAGAAGAATTGAAGCTTTAACCGGTAACGGTGTCTTGAATTATATCAACATTATGAACGGCACTATTATGGGTGTATGCTCGGCACTTAAAATTTCAAATCCCAAAGCAGTAGTTGAGGGCGCACAAAAGGCAGAAATTCTTATTAAGGGTCAGCAAAAAGAGATTAACGAGCTTAATTCAAAGCTTGCAGTTGCACAGCTTTCAGAGCTTTTTGCAGGCACAGAGATTGAAAACGGCGTAAGAGTTGTTGCTTCGAAGGTTGATAATGCAAATGCAGACGTACTGCGCACAATGTGTGAGCGTGCAAAAGACAGCGCACCCAAGGTTGTTATTGTGCTTGCAGCGGTGAACGACGGAAAAGTAACCTTTGCAGCAGCTTGCGGTAAAGAGGCTCTTTCACTCGGCGCAAATGCAGGAAAAATTGTTAAAGCAGTTGCACAGGCAGCAGGCGGTAACGGCGGCGGAAAGCCTGATATGGCTATGGCAGGCGCAAAGGACCCCGAAAAAGTTGAATATGCGCTTTCCACCGTAAAAGATACAGTATATTCACTTCTTAAATAATTATGATATTAATTTTTTAAAATTGAATTAAAAATAATAGAAATTGTGAAAAACTAACAAATTAACGATCAAAATCTTGTGCAATTAATGATGTTACAATTAAATCAAAAGTATTGAAGTTTTGTTACATTTATTGTATAATAACTTTACTGAGATATTATGTGTATCTCTGAGTTTACGAACAATTTAGGAGGAGATTAAAATGTTCAAGAAAATAGCAAGCCTTGCAATTGCTGCTACAATGATGGTTGGTACAGCAGCAGTTACAGCAAGCGCAGCAGAAGTTGAAGCTGATACAGTAGGCGCTGAAGATTCAGCAGTTGTTTCAGCAGATAATTCATCAGAAGTAGGCGCTGACACTGCTTCAGACACAGTTGGCGCAGGCAACGTAGTTAAGTTTGACGCTAAAAAGTCAGGTTGGAACCTTGAAACAAACAATAAGTTCTACTGCCATGTCTGGAGAGCTGACGGTTCAGGTAAATGGCCCGAGTGGCAGACAAAGGCTGAGCTGTGTACTTTTGATAAGGAAACAGGTATTGCTACATATGACCTTTCAAAAACAAAAAACACAATCAGCCCCTCTGACGGAAAAGTTTACTGCGTTATCTTCTCATCTAACACAAATATGCAGACTTATAACGCAATTATGAGCGGTGCTTGCATCGGCGATACAATGTATTGCACAGGTGAGCAGATTGAAAACCCCGAAGATTCAGAGAAAAAGGCGCTTGTAGCTGTTTGGGAGAACAACCCCGACTGCGGTCCTGAAAGAAAAATTACTTCAACAGGTAACATCGTTGGTTCTGCATTCCCCGAAGGCGAAAACGACGTAACACTTCTTGCTACTTACCTTATCGCTTATTACAATGATCCCGCAAAGACAGATCTTACACAGGATCTTATCAATCAGTTCAAGGTTAGCCCTGTAGATGTTATGGGAGCTGTAACAGATAAGCTCAATAACACAAATAATGCTGATAAGGATAAGATTGCTCCTGCAGTAGAAAAAATTCTTTTAAATTGTACTGATCCTACAAAGGGCGGCGAAAAGCCGAACAAGGAGGATATGAACAATGCAAAGAATAACGGCGGTGCAGCTACTAAAGGCGGTTCAAGCTCAAACGGCGGTTCAACCGGTTCGGGTTCAGGCTCAAGCTCAGGTACAGGTTCAGTTAAATCCGGTCAGGAAACAACAATTTTCTATGTATTCGGCGGACTTATGCTTGCAGCTGCAGGCGTAGCTTTCCTTGCAAGAAAGAAGAGAGAGGAATAATTCTTAACTGAATTTTCTCACAATTTTATATTAACAAATCAGGCGTTGCAGTTTTCTGCAACGCCTTTTTGATATTAGTCTCTATATTTATCTTGTAATAATAAATAAACCAGACTATGTTATTAAATTAGAACTCAATTATTTAATTCCGATTAATGTGCAAAGAAAATATAGAAGCAGCATAAAGAATACGTTAAACTCTGTTGACTATACTTTAAAATTTAGCCTGCTGAAATATTGCCCATTCCCCTTGGTGCTTAGAAATAATAAATAATTTATATTATGACATCCGCCGTTAAAACCGCGGATATCTTTATGTGCAGAAACCGAAGTTTGTTATGATATTTATTTACACAAATATTTGTTTATCCTTTACATAATATGTGCAAGTATGATATAATAATTAAATAAATTTATGTCTGTCAGGAAGATGATCTAAGTTATGAAGATGGAAATTGAGGCAAAAAAAGAAAATTTAGGCAGGATTATGTCTTTTTGCAACGATTTTATGGTTTCAGAAATTCATCCTGATTACAGCAATAATTTATTGCTTGTGGCTGTTGAAGAAATATTTACTAATATTTCAAGCTATGCCTTCTGTGATAAAATCGGTTATGCAGAGCTTGAACTTCTGCGAACAAATGAAAATACTATTAAAGCAATCTTTACAGACAACGGTTGTCCGTTTAATCCACTTGAATTTGAAAGTGATAGCAGGGCTAAGGATAACATTGAAAATCTTATTCCCGGAGGATTGGGACTTTATATTGTAAAAAATACTATGAAGAATCTAAATTACGAATATGTCGGCGGTTGCAATATTTTTTCCTTTGAAACCGCAGCGGAGGAGAAAAAATGAAAATAACACCGTCTAAGTTGAGAAAGTCTCTTTTTGGCTTCCTTTTCAGTACAGTAATATTTGCTCTGCTGAACATATTATTTAAATATCTACAGTTTTTACCGAATTATGCTGATTTCAGAATTTCAGCCTTGTACCCTGTAATGGCAGGTCTGTTTTTCGGCCCGTGGGGGGCGCTCGGCTGTGCTGTGGGCAATTTAATTTCGGATTTTTTCGGTACACTTAATTACGAATCGTGGTTGGGAATGTTGGCAAATTTTCTGTTTGCATGGCTTCCGTACAGGCTTTGGCACACAATTCTGCCATTTGAAAACCATAAGGTGCAGTTTGTTTCATCTACAAAGACGCTTGTTAAGTACACGCTTATTGCATCTTTTTCTACTATGGCATCCATGGCTGTTTTGGCGTCAGGATGCGACTTGCTCGGAGTTTTTGATTTTTCCGAGTTTTTCAGACCTGTTTTTCTTTGTAATCTATATTTTGCGCTGTTCTTGGGTACAACGTTTTTTCTGCTTGCTTCAATTTTGCTTCCTATAAAATTTTACGTTCCTAAAAAGCTTTATACCTCTGAATATTGTCATAAACGATATATACCTGATTATTTTCTTTGTGCAATAATAATTATTGCTGTGGGATTCAGATATATTTTATCTAAGCATTTAAACGATGCAGGTGCACTTCCGTTTGTAACCAATATTGTCATATTTGCAGGAGTTTTGATTTTGGCTTTTTTACCTCTAAGACGAAGCAAAAAGCCGCGCGGTTATAACAAATTGAAAATAAAAAAAGATAAGGGCTTACAGCTACAGATTATAACCGCCTTTTTTGTTGTAATTTCTGTCAGCACGTTATATCTTGTGATTTTCCTTTTAAATAATTTATCAAGCTTTAATGGCTTTCAGGACACATCTTTGATTATGCAGGGCGTTTTAAAAATGGTAAATCTTTTCGGCTTTGTGTGTATTTTTGTTTTGCTAATTACTTTGGTGTGGATAGAAAAGAGAATATCTAAGCCGATTATGAAATTAGCCGAAACTTCAAGTAAGTTTGTGGAAAACGGACTTCGTGCCGAAATACCAGACTACAATAATCTTAGCGTTGAAATATCCACTCTGGCTCAATCATACAGAAAAATGTCTGCTGATATTGAGTCTTATGTCAGTACAATTGAAGCTCAGACAAAGCGTGAGGAGTACGCAAGGCTTATGCTGGAAATGTCAGCAAAAATACAGCTTGGTATGCTTCCGAAACCGCTTACAGACAGCAATTTTTTACTGTCCTCATTTATTAAACCGGCAAGGGTAGTAGGCGGTGATTTTTACTATTTTACAAAGCTTGACAGCGGCAGACTGCTTTTGTGCATTGCAGACGTTTCATCAAAGGGAATGCCTGCGGCAATGTTTGCGGCGGAGGCATGTACTCTTGTAAAATGCAGCAAAAATCTTTCTCTCGAAGAAATGCTTGTAAATGTAAACAACAGTCTTTGTGAAATTAACAGCGATGATATGTTTGTTACAATGTTTGTGGGAATTATTGATACAAATAAACGCAAATTTGAATTTGTAAATGCAGGTCATAATTACCCGATAATCTGGAACGGCAAAAACGCAGAATGGCTTAAGTCAAAGCCCGACCTTGTGCTCGGACTTTTTTCGAATATGACTTATCATCTTAACAATATTGATATTAATGACGATTTTCAGATTCTTATGTACACTGACGGAGTGGTTGAGTCCGAAAATATCAATCACAGCTTTTTTGGCAACGAAAGACTTGAAAACCTTTGCAAAAGCCTTAACACAAATTCATCTGACACTGATTCACAGCTTGACACTGTTGTAAAACAGGTTGAGAAGTTTTCAGACGGTGCAGAACAGTCAGATGATATAACGGCTGTTATTGCAAAAACTTGCCGATGAGTTATTAATAAAAAATATATGATTTGAGAACTTAATAAATAAATATAAATATATTGAGGTGACCAAAATGAATAAACTGGATATGAACGTTCTTTCAAAAACAGAATACGGAATTTATTTTGATTATATGAACAATCCCGATAGTATAGCATATAATATTCCGTTCTTTTTAAAACTCAGCAAAAACGTTGATATTGAAAAACTTAAAAAGGCAATTGAAGCAAGTATTGATAATCATCTCTACATTAAGTCACGATTGACTGTTGGTGAGGATGGTGTTATTTACAAGACTCACTCAGATGAACAGGCACAGGTTGAAGTAAAAGAATTGCACGATTCTGATTTTGACAAAAAAAGTCTTGTGCATCCCTTTGATTTGCTAGGAGAAAGACTTTACAGGTGTTGTATTTTTAACCTTGATTCATATATAATGCTTTTTTTGGATGTTCATCATATTATATTTGACGGATTTTCAGCCGAAGTTTTTATGAATGACATCGACAGAGCCTACAACGGTTTGCCGCTTAAACCGGAACTGTTTACTGCAAACGATGTTTCAAAGGAAGAAGCGGAGCGGTTAAGGACAGATGAGCTTACCAAAGCAAAGGAATACTATAGCTCGGTTTTCGGCGGTTGTGAGCTTGACTCCGTTATGATAAATGACAAAGATGACGGAAAACCTGCTGCAGAAGCATTTCATTATGAATTTGATTCCTTTAATGCTGACGATATAAGAAGTTATTGCAGAAAAATCGGAGTTAAAACAAGTACGTTCTTCTGCTGCGTATACGGATTTTTGCTTGCAAAATTTTCGGGAGCAGACGAAAGCCTTTTTGCAACCGTTTATAACGGACGAAACGAAAAACTTGCCAATACCTGTGGAATGTTTGTAAAAACACTCCCTGTTTACTGCGATTTCAAAAAGAGTAAGAGTGTTGCTGAGTTTCTTAAAACGCTTGATAAACAGCTTGAATGTAGCAGGAAGTACGATTTGTATTCCTATGCTGACATATGTTCTGATTTACAGATTAGTCCGTCTACAATATTTGCCTATCAGGGCGATATGTTCAGCAATGTAAACTTGTGCGGAGAAGAAGTATTTGTTGATTTGATGGACGCACCCGATGCAAAGTCAAATGTTACTGCTGAAATTTCAAGAAATCATGGGAAATTTTCAATGAAGTTTGAGTACAGGGCGGATTTGTATGAAGAAACGTCTGTAATAAACTTTCTTAAATCTTTTGAAAAGACAGTAACGGAATTTATTAATAAAGAAAATGTAAATGATATTGATATAACCGACGGCGAACAGCTTGAGCTTCTTGACAGTTTTACAAAAACTGAAAATGATTATGAAAAAACTGACATAGTAACGCTTTTCAGACGTCAGGCAGGGCAAAATCCAACCAATACAGCCATAGTTTATCTTGATAAAAGCTATACATACAAAGAAGTTGACGAAATTTCAGAAAGAATCGGCACCTACATAAAATCACTCGGTATAGGCAAAGAGGATGTTGTTTCAGTGCTTATTCCGAGATGTGCATATATGGCGACTGCTTCTTTAGGTGTTTTAAAATCAGGTGCCGCTTATCAGCCGCTTGACCCGTCATATCCGACAGAACGGCTTGAGTTTATGATGAACGATGCAGATGCAAAACTGCTTATTGCAGGCAAAGACTTACTTAAACTCGTTCCGAATTATAAGGGTAAAGTGCTTTTTGTTGAAGATATTCCTTCACTTCCGCGTTGCGAGAAAATCAGCGAAAATCCCAATCCCAACGACTTGTTTATATTGCTCTACACCTCAGGCTCAACAGGCACTCCAAAAGGTTGTATGCTTGAACACAGAAACCTGGTGTCGTTTTGCAACTGGTACAGAAATTATTATAATCTCACGCCAAATTCAAGAGTTGCGGCTTATGCAAGCTACGGCTTTGATGCAAATATGATGGATATGTACCCTGCGCTTACAACAGGCGCTTGTGTATATATAGTTGATGAATCAATCCGCCTTGATTTGTTAGCACTTGACAGATATTTTGATGAAAACGGTATAACACACAGTTTTATGACAACGCAGGTAGGCAGACAGTTTGCGCTTGAAACAAAATGCAAATCTTTACAACATTTGTCTGTCGGTGGTGAAAAACTTGTCCCGATAAAAACTCAAAAAGAATTCAATTTTTATAATATTTACGGTCCTACTGAAAGTACTATTATTATAACGGCTTTTCCGGTTTGTAAAAATTTTGACAGAGTTCCTATAGGAAAAGCTCTTTACAACACGAAACTTTATGTTGCAGATAAGTACGGCAGGCGAGTACCGCCTTGCGTTCCGGGTGAGCTTTGGGTTGCAGGTCACGGTGTTTCAAGAGGATACCTTAATCGTCCCGAACAGAACGAAAAGGCCTATATCAAAAATCCGTTTACAGACGAACAAGGGTACGAGAGAATATACAGAACAGGCGATATAGTCCGCTTTTTGCCCGACGGAAATATTGATTTTATAGGAAGAAATGACGGACAGGTGAAAATCAGAGGCTTTAGAATTGAGCTTTCCGAGGTTGAACGTATTATTCGTGAGTTTCCTGATATTAAAGACGCTACAGTTGCAGCATTTGACGAGCCGAGCGGCGGAAAATTCATAGCGGCTTATATTGTGTCTGATAAACAAATTAATATAGATGAACTAAACGACTTCATTATTGCAAATAAGCCGCCCTATATGGTACCGGCAGTAACAATGCAGATTGATAAAATTCCGCTGAATCAGAACCAAAAAGTAAATAAACGTGCTTTGCCTGTACCCGAAAAGCAGACAGATAATATACAAAAGCCCGAAAATGAAGTTCAGCAAAGAATTTTTGACTGCATAAGCGAGGTTATCGGTTCTGATAATTTCGGAATTGCAACCGATATTTTCTACGCAGGAGTAACGTCAATCGGCGCAATAAGGCTGAATGTTATGTTGTCAAAGAAGTTTGACACTGTAATTAAAATCAATGATTTAAAGGAAAACAATACAATCTTAAAGCTTGAAAAATTCCTTTTAAGCACTGAAAAAAGTGAGAAATACGAAGTTCTCGCCGATTATCCCATTACACAAACGCAAAACGGTATTTTTGTTGAATGTGCCGCAAATCCCGGTTCGACAATCTACAATATTCCTTATTTGTTCAAATTAAGCGATAAGGTGGATACAGACAGACTGAAAACAGCTGTTGAAAATACAATCAACGCTCACCCGTATATAAAAACTAAACTTTTTATCAACGATAACAGCGATATAAGAGCAAAAAGGAATGATGATGAAAAGCCTTTAGTTGAAATTATTGAATGTGCAGAGCTTCCCGATGCTCAACAGCTTGTTCAGCCTTACAGAATTTTGGACAGCAATCTTTACAGAGCAAAAATTTACAAAACAAACAGCGCAAATTACCTGTTCCTTGAATTTCATCATATCATCTGCGACGGAACTTCCGAGGCTGTAATAATTGAGGATACAAACAACGCTTATGACGGCAAGGCAGTTGAAACGGAGAACTACACCGGCTTTGAAGCCGCACTTGATGAGGAAAAGGCGAGGAAAACCGACGCTTACACAAAAGCTAAGGAATACTACGATTCCATATTCAGCGGCTGTGACACAGACTTTTTACCCGCAAAGGATAAAAACGAGCCTATGCCTTCTGTAGGCAGATATGAGCTTGAATGTGATTTGCCGATTGAGAGTGTAAAAGACTACTGCGACAAAAACAACATAACGCTCAATGCGTTTTTTAACGGTGCGTTCGGACTTGTGCTTTCAAAATATAATTATAAGGACGAAGCGCTATTCACCACTATCTATAACGGCAGGAACGATTCACGGCTTGCAAGAGCCGTTACAATGCTTGTAAAGACCTTCCCTGTTCACTGCAATACAGACGGTGAGAGGAAAATTATCGATTTGCTGGTTGAAACTAAAAATCAGCTTATGCAGAGTATGTCGAACGATATTTATTCCTTTGCGGAAATTTCGAGAGCTTATGATATAAAAGCTGACATAATGTTTGTATATCAGGGCGACAGCTTTGAGTTTAACACAATCGGCGGCGAACTTGCCGAAAATATTCCATTGACTCTCAATGCGGCAAAAGCACCTGTTTCAATTAATATTTTTATAAGAAATAATAAATTTGTTTTTGTTTCGGATTATCGCAGCGATATGTACAGTGAAAATACTGTTCGCGGCATATCAGAATGCATTTGTGCGACAGCAGCGGAATTTTTGAATAAGACATATTTAAAAGAAGTTTCAATGCTTTCAGAAAAATCTAAAGAAATTTTAAAAACCTTTAACAATACGGAAGTATCCATAGAACAGACTACCTGCAACAAGTTGTTTGAAAAACAGGTGGCTGCAAATCCCGATAAAACAGCCGTTATAGCAAACAAAATCAGCCTTACATATAAACAGCTTAACGAAAATGCAAACAGGATTGCACACTCACTGATTGACGTTGGAGTAAAGCCTGATGATATGGTGGGCGTAATGATGCCCAGAACTGTTTACGCTTATGCTGCAAGACAGGGTGTGTTAAAGGCAGGCGGAGCGTTTATGCCGCTTGATCCCCAATATCCTGATGACAGAATTTCATATATCTTTGACGATTCAAAATCAAAACTTGTTGTTACAACAGAGCTAATAGCAAATGAAAGAAAAGCACTTTTTGAAAAATGCGGTGTAACTGCGCTTGTGATTGAAGAAATGCTTGAATCGGATAAGATTGATAATCCTGATGTGGAAATATCTCCACGCAACCTTTGCTATTGCATTTACACATCTGGCTCAACAGGTAAGCCAAAAGGCGTTATGATTGAACATCATTCTCTTGTGAACTTTGTTGATTATAACAGGACAAATGTTCAGTCCTGCGAATTCTGCGATAATATGAGCGTATCTCTTGCACTTGCCGCACTTACATTTGATGTTTCGGTTCTTGAGGAATCGTTGCCTTTATACCACGGCACAACGATAGCCATGGCAAATGATGATGAAATAAACAATCCTATTTTGCTTGCACGTATGCTTGTGGAAAATAAAGTAGATGTTATGAAATGCACACCGTCATATATGAACAATATGCTTGATGTACCGCAGGTGGTTGAAGTATTGAAAAATATGAAGGCTATTGATATAGGTGCAGAAGCGTTTCCTGCTCCGCTTTATGATAAAATGCGCAAAGCAGGAATTACGGCAAAAATTCATAACGGCTACGGCCCTACCGAGGCAACAATAACAACCTCTATCGATGTTGTTGAAAGCAATAAAATAACAATCGGCAAGCCTCTTTGCAATACAAAGGTGTATATGCTTGATAAAAACAGAAATATTCTGCCGCCGAACGTTCCCGGTGAACTTACGGTTCTAGGCGAGTGCGTCGGCAGAGGATATGTGGGTAAGGAAGAGCTTACAAAGGATAAGTTTATCACATTTGAAAATCTTCCTGCTTATAAAAGCGGCGACCTTGCACGCTGGGGATATGATGGAAAAATTTACTTTATGGGAAGAATGGATAATCAGGTTAAGCTCAGAGGATTGAGAATTGAGCTTGACGAGATTGAGAATGTTATGAATGATTATCCGACGGTTCTTCGCAGCGTGGTACTTGTTAAGGAAAACCCTCAGGCAGGACAGTTCCTTTGCGGCTACTTTAATGCGTCAGAAAATGTAGATAAGGAAAGCTTAACTAAACATATGAAGCGTTCCCTTACGCATTATATGATTCCCAGCGTATTAATTCAGCTTGACGCATTGCCGCTTACGAGTAATGGTAAAATTGATAAAAAAGCTTTGCCTGAACCTGAATTTACCGTTGAGAAAAAAGAATTTACACCTCCGAAGAACGAATTGCAGAAAAAACTTTGCAATATGTTTGAAAGTGCACTTGGAACCGATAGGGTAGGAATTGATGAAAACTTCTTTGAAATAGGCGGTACATCGCTTTCTGCCTCAAAGATTGCAATGAGGGCAATGACAGAAAACCTGCCGATTTCATACGGTGATATTTTCGATAATCCAACAGTTGAAATGCTTGAACAGCATATTTTAAATCAGAATAATAAGCAGAACCAGGCCGAACAAAAGCAAAATGAAACTGTTGTTGAAGAAGAAAATAAGTCTTTGATTTATAATACCGCACAGTATGTTGATGAAGTTGAATACACCGACATAGGCAATGTTTTGCTCACAGGTTCTACAGGTTTCCTTGGAATCCATGTTCTTATGCAGATAATCAAGCACACAAGCTCGGCTGTATATTGCCTTGTAAGACGCAGTGATACATCTGACGTTGAACAAAGGCTTAAACGTATGCTTGTTTATTATTTCAGCGATTCTATGGATGCTTTATTCGGTAAAAGAATTTTCCTTATTGAGGGCGACATAACGGATTCGGACATTATTTCTTCACTTGAAAAATACGATTTCAAAACAGTAATTAACTGTGCAGCATGCGTAAAACACTTTACAAATGACGACACGCTCGAACGAATAAATGTTAAGGGTGTAGAAAACCTTGTCTCATTCTGCGTGAAAACAGGCAAAAGACTTGTTCAAATTTCAACCGTAAGCATTGCAGGAATCAATATCAACGGCAAGTTCCCAAGAGAAAAGGTTTTGTATGAAAATGAACTTTTCTTCGGTCAGGACTTGTCAAATAAATATATCAATACAAAATTCCGTGCCGAAAAGGCTGTGCTTGATGCGGTTGCAAATGATAATCTTGACGGTAAGATTATCAGGGTTGGCAACCTTATGAGCCGCCACAGTGACGGAGAATTTCAGATAAACTCAGTAACAAACGGATTTATGAGGAATTTACGTGCGTATGCCGCTATCGGTAAATTCCCTGTTTCACTGATGGACGATATTGTTGAATTTTCGCCGATAGATTTCACAGCCGCCGCTGTTATGTGCCTTGCAGGTACAAACAGCAAATTCACGGTTTATCATGCTTGTAACGGTCACAAGGTTGAGATGGGCGATGTTATTGAGGCACTCAACAGCTGCTCAATCAAGATAGATGTTGTCAAGGACAGCGAATTTAGCACAGCGTTGAATGAAGCGCTGAGAGATGACAAAAAGAATATGCTGGTTTCAGGTTTAATTTCCTATCTCTCATCAGACAAAGAAAAGAGCGAGGCATACATAGGATACAATAACTCATTTACTAATAAAGCACTCTACAGGCTCGGATTCAAGTGGCCTATAACAAATGAAACGTATCTTAAAAATGCCTTTGAGGCTCTTGCTACTCTCGGCTATTTTGAAGGAAGATTTGAGTGATATGGAAAGAAACGATTATTTAATAAAAAAGAAATTCTACAGCTATTTGCTCCCCGGAGTGTTAATGGTTGTGGCTATGCAGCTAGGCAATGTTGTTGACGGAATAATCGTCGGCAATATACTCGGCAGTACTGCACTTGCCGCTATATCGCTAAGTATTCCTGTACTTTATGTTTTGCAGCTGCCTGCATTTATTCTCGGTGTCGGTGGCAGTGCAATGGTGTCAAATTATCTGGGTAAGAGGGAAGTGGGAAAGGCGTCAAAGGTATTTTTCTCCTGCATAACGGCAGGAATTGTGATTTCTATGATTTTTTGTGCAACTGCGCCTTTTTTGTCACACCCTCTTGCACATCTGCTTGCAGGAACGCCCGAATTAGAAGAGCTTTTATATCCGTATATTTTTGTCAATATTCTTGGAATCCCTTTTCTTACTCTTGCGATACAATTCAGCTATTTCTTTAATGTTGACAACAACCCTGTATTAGGGTCTATGATGTTTGTTATAGCAAATGTTGTAAATCTTACTCTTGATGTACTGCTTTTAAAATTCACTCCGCTAGGTATGTACGGCACTGCTTTATCGACTATTATAGGATACACCTGCGGACTTGTTTTGCTGATTCCGTATGCACTGTCAAAAAAACGTATGCTCAGCCTGAAATTTATATCTTTAGCAGAATGTTTCAAAGGCTTGCCTGATACGATAAAGGCAGGAACACCATCAGGTATGTTTTTTCTTATGATGGCGGTTAAAAGTCTGATACTCAACACCTGCGTCGTCCGTTTGCTCGGTCAGTCGGATATGGAGATTTTCTCAGTATGCACAAACTCTGTTCTTATAGCAGAGCTGTTTGTCGGCGGAGTTATAGGGCTTGTCCAGACTATCTGCGGAATACTTTACGGCGAGCGTGATTATTACGGAATCAGACGGCTTGTACGGCGTGTTATAACGCTGTGTGTAGTATTGGCGGCATTCATCACACTTGTATTTCTTGCATTTCCTCAGCTTATTGCGGGGCTGTTTGGTTACAATAATTCTGAGCTTATGGAAAAGGCTCTTACTTGTATTCGTGTGTTTAGTCTGTGTTTTGTATTTTATGCATTCAACAAATTTTTGCAAACATATTATCAGACTATTCTCAAGCCTATGCCTGCAACGCTCGACACAGTGCTGCAAAATTTTATAATGCTGATTCCAATGACATTTCTGTTTTTGTATTTGTGGGGAATTGTCGGAGTGTGCGCAGCAACGCCTGCAAGTGAAGTTTTGACTGTCGTTTTAGTTTGTGTGTTCACTTTGATACAGCAAAAGCGGGGCAAGCTTCCGCAAAAAGGATTGTTGCTTCTGCCCGAGAAAGACAATGAAAGCTGCTGTGATGTTACAATAAAGGGAACGGAGCAAGAGGCTGTAAGTGCTTCGGAGAAGTTGATAGAATACTGCGTTAACGACGGTATTGACAGTAAATATGCAAATATAATCGGCATTGCAGTTGAGGAAATAGCGGTTAATATTTCTCGTTACGGCTATAATCACAAAAATGTAAAGCGAAATTATATAGACATCAATCTGTCACAATCTGACGGCAAGCTTATTCTTCGTATACGTGATGACGGAGTTCCTTTTGACCCCACGCAGTACACAGCACAAGAAGAGGGTATATTTAAGCTCGGCGGAATCAGACTGATAAAACAAACAGCGACAAAGCTCAGCTATATAAGAGTTCTGAATATGAACAACACGGTAATTGAGCTTGATATAAACAATACAGTGCCGAACATAAAGGTTGATGCGCTGTCAGAACATTAAAGAGGTGCTTAAAATGAACATAAAAACAACTAAGGAAAATAATGTTACAACAATTACTATCGGCGGCAGGCTTGATACTATGACTTCGCCTGAGCTTACAGAGGAAATTAATAAAGTTGCTCCCGAAAGCAACAAAATTATTCTTGATGTTTCACAGCTTGAGTATATTTCTTCGGCAGGCATCAGGGCTTTGGTCACAGCACACAAGCTGATGGCTGGAAAGGATGGTTTTACAGTAAAATCTCCGAACGAAAATGTTATAGAGATTATTAAACTTACAGGTCTTACGGCGGTACTTGATATTGTGGAATAGCATTAACAAATACTTATTTCAATACGGTTTGTTAATCCTGTTTATGAAATTCTACATTCTGAATAAAACAAGAAAAAGTCCGATTTTATCGGACTTTTCTTGTGTGTAAATCTTTATGGCAGTTTTCATATCTCTTGTTGACTTTCTCAAAAAAGGCTACCACTTCGGGTAACTGTTTTTGTTTAGTCCGGATAAAGTTGATAGCAATTGTTTAACAAAAGTACGTGGAAAAGCAATTATGAAAGGAAAACAAGAGCTTGTTTTTTGTTCTCAGAAAAGTTATAGTATAATGAATTAAGGGAATGCTCACCAGATATACATTTGTGGAGGTAATGACTATGAACGAACAGATTTATGCATTTGAACAACACCTAAAAATAGAAGAAAAAAGCGCAGCCACCATAGAAAAATACCTGAACAGCGTGCGGCGGTTCGTGACGTATTGTTCAGACCGCATGGTTGACAAGCTGCTGGTGCTGGAATACAAGGCAAGGCTGGGCGAAGCTTATGCGCCGTCCAGCGCCAATGCCGCACTGGCGGCAATCAACGGTTTTCTGCGCTTTTTGGGCATGGGCGATTACTGCGTCAAGCCTTTTAAGGTGCAGAAAAAACTCTACTGCCCAGAGGAAAAGGAGCTGACCCGTGAGGAATATGTCAGGATAGTAAAAGCTGCGAAAGAACGAAACAGCGAGCGCCTGGCTTTGCTGATGGAAAGTATCTGCGCCACCGGCATCCGTGTGAGCGAGCTTCCTTATATCACAGTGAAGGCGGTTTGTCAGGGGGAGGCTGTCGTGACCTGCAAGGGGAAAACTAGGACGATATTTCTGCCTGTCGCCCTACAGAAGAAGTTGCGGCGGTATATTCAGAAGCGACACATTTCAAGCGGCCCGGTGTTTGTCACCCGAACAGGAAAGCCCATGAATCGTTCAAATATTTGGTGTGAGATGAAAAATCTGTGCGAGAGGGCGAATGTTGCACCGTCCAAGGTTTTTCCTCACAGCTTGCGCCATTTGTTCGCACGTTGTTTTTATGCTATTGACCGTGATGTGGCAAAACTGGCGGACGTTCTCGGTCACTCTAACATCAACACCACTAGGATATATATTATCACCACATGAGCAGAACATCGCCGTAAAATGGAGAATTTGCAGCTTGTCATCTGATAAAGATGACAAAAAAATACCAGCGCCTAATAACGCCAGATTGCCTTAGATTACAGAAGAATCATTCTGTTGTTGAATAATTTATGTATATATTTACCATATACGTAATATAGCACAGTCCGACAAAAAAGTCAATATTAAATATTATTTTTGACGTGACAAAAAAACCTTTTTAAAAATTACGATAAAAAGGTTTTTTGTTGCGCCTTTTTTGCACTTTCAAATAATTTATGTAAAATTTTTTATTTTCTCACTTCGCCCGAACTACAACAGAATGATTCTTCTGTTATAAATTCAAAAGCAGTCAGAGGAAATCGCATTATGAAAGAACTAACCCCTCAAAACAACAGTCCGCCACAACAGAGTGATCCCCGAATTGATGAACTGATTCAGGGATATGCTCGCTTGTCCGAACAGGTAGAAACACTGATGGAACAGGTAAAAAAACAGCAAGATGAGCCCAATAAATCACAGGGCAAATCAAAAGAAAATGCTGTTCAGCCTGAGCAAAGTCAAGAGGAACAGAATTCGCAGGAATCACAATCGCTTCCGCTTTCTCCTGAATCACAACTTATCTCCCCGCCGGAGCAGCCGGCAGAAGATGATAATGTGCAGCAGTCAAAGAAACCGAGTCAAAAAAGGCGAGGTCTAAAAATCTTCAGACATCAACGGTACTTTCGCAGGACCTGACGAAGATGTAAACACAAAAGAGGATCAGTACGCAGATTATATTTGTATTCTTGCTTAGGGGCGATAACGGCGCACCTATGCCAAAGGGCAGCAACGGCAGTATAAAGGTTGTCACTCGCTTAGGTAGCGGACAGGTGAAGCTGGGCGTATTATCCTATGATTCCCCGGGCGTTTACATCTATACCGTTTCCGAGCTAAGCACCGATGTGCACGGCTGGCAGTACGACAATACCATGTATACCCTCACCGTCACCGTCACGCTAAAGGACGGCGCACTTCACGCAAAACAGGAACTTACAAAGTCAGGAAAGTCTGCGGACAAGGCATTGTTTATCAACCGTTACACACCTGATGAGTCTGACATCGTAGAAATCGACGGTAGAAAGACATGGAACCACGGGGACAATCCGAATCACCCGGATTCAATTATCGTCTATGTCTACGCAGACGGTGAGCTTGCCGTTCAGAAGCTCGTTACGGCAGACGATAACTGGTCTTACAGCTTTGAGATGCCGAAATATGCACAGGACGGATATAAGATTGCTTACACCGTGGGCGAAGCTGATGTGCCCGGCTACACCGCCGAAATCAAGGGGTACGACATTGTGAACACCTACAATCGCACTACGCCGACCACCCCCAGCGGCGATGAATCAAGTAAGCCGAGCAATTCGGGCAGCACCAAGACCGGCGACACCAGAAATCCCGGATTATGGTTTGCAATTATGCTCTTGAGCCTTGCTGTTCTAATCGTGACAATACGACTGGGAAGAAGGGAGAAGGGCAGGAAATAGCATTTCAAATGCTACCGAACTTGCCGCAGTCTGCATTTTCTTAAAAATCTTCTGCTTATAACGAACGCATAACAAGGCAAGGAAGCCTTGCCAAGCGGGTCAATCTGCCTTATGGTGGATCGACCCGCTTTTTGTGTATAGTGGTTGTGCAAATGAGCGGTTGTATATAGCAATTAAAAAAAGAGATATCTTGCGATACCTCTTTTTTAGTTTTGGTGCACCCGACAGGAATTGAACCTGCACTTCCTCTCGAAAATATGGACCTGATGCTTACACCACTTCGGTGTAAGAATATTTAAGTTCCACTTTTAATTCATACAATATATCATAATAACGTTTTGACTACAATCTTCTGACTAACTTTATGTTAGTTGAATATCTTACTTTTATTAACAAAAACGGAATTCATTGTGTTTCATATTCCCATTCACTAAGATATTTATTTACTTCATCTTCGTCAACTCTATTCAGTTTTTCATCTTTTCTTTCATACCACAAACAATAAGCGATAGCCAATTTCTTTGCATTATCATCTAGTTCTGAAAATACTTGAGTAGATTTGAGTGATACAATGCTATTATAGGCATCTTCGTCGCTTAAAACGCCTTCAAAATTATCTTTTTGAAAGCTCCATCCATTACCTTGTCCCGAACTCCAATGATTTGCCGTTATTTTAAGATATTTTGGAATATTAGAAGGTATCCTAAGTTCTTTTTCAACATAAATGTCTAATGAATTCTTATCAATATTACGCCATAAGATGTATGTAGGATAAAAATATGTTAAGTCAAATAGATTTAGAGTTTTAGAAGATTCTATTAGTTTATCTATTATTATTCTTTCCAAATTACTTAGCTGTTCTTCCGAAATTATTCTATAGTTATAATCAATATCTTTACCTATTCGTCCATAAGAATATTCTATTTGAAGTACTAAATCAACTACAATTGATAATTCGTCCGATGAATAAGAGTTGATTAACTCTATGATTCTTTGTTCAGCTTCATCTTGAGAATATGTTTTCATTATTTTCCATATGCAATTAGCTATAAATGTACTCGGAGTAGGATTAAATATTCCTCTTGATTTATGATTTGAGGGTATTGTTAATGCTATAATGAGTTCATTTAAAAATATTGATTTTCTATTTTCTGGTATATCAGGAACATATGAGAGCAATTCTCTTGAATATTCAAGCATTTTATCGTTTTTTATTAGTTTATTAAAATAATTATTTAGTTCTCCTCTATCAAAATCGTTTATGGATTCTAGTATTTCTTGTTTTGAAATAGCTACATCATCTAACGATAAATTAAAATATAAACCAGCACGGGTACGACAGGCAATCTTTTGCTTTTTTCTTAACTCATCATCAGAATCCCCAGAGTGATGATATCCTCCTGTCAACCATGAAAATTTTGGAAATAACGTCTGTACTATTTGTATCATTAATTCCGGATTATCATATATTTCCTGAAATTCTTTTAATCTCTTACTATATGCTTCTTTTTGTTTAACCCCAGAAATTCCTCTTGTATAAATACTTCCGCAAATACTATCAGTGTTTTTATATATCCAGTTGTAAATACTTGAGGCACATATTTGTAGCGTAGTAATTGCGAGTAAGTCAATACAATTTGTTTCATCATGCATTAGGCTATATTTAAACTGATAGACATTAATTATTCTGTTAACATCCCTAATGCTTCTAATAAAGGGAGATATACAATAATTGAAAACATTATCCCAATAACTTTTTTCAAAATTAGAACAGGGTATTTCTCCAAACCAGAGTTTATTCAGTTTTTCAAAGAAAACACTCTGAACTAAGTCGCCTTTTGCTTCTGGAATATTGAATGGAACCTGTATTATCTTTTCAAGGTATTCTTCACCGTTGCATTTTTGCTCTTCACTTAGTGCTCTCACAACAACTTCTCTGTCAAAAGAAAGCAAATAAATAAGATTCGGAAAACCAGCCAATGAATTAACTAACTGAAAAATCAGTTTAATTTGATTATTGTTTAATCTGTCAATATCATCAATAATCACGATGAATTTGTGACTTTGATGACTTAACGCCTTAGTAACTTCTTCTTTCTTTTTATTAAGATTGTTATCATTACTGTTGGATAGCTTTTTTCCCGTTTTCTCCATAATCCACTTTATCGGTTTTATGTATTTTCCGGCAACAGGTATGTTTTCTGCATATTCGAAAACTGTAGAATATTCTTGCAAGGCTTTTCCAACTTTATACAGGCTTTCACTCTTTGAATTAACATTAAGCTCTGCAAGCATAGTTGAAAAAAACTGAGTAATCAATTGAGTTTGGTCTGAATAATTCCACGGATTAAAATGTACAATTATCGGTTTTTCGTCCTCACTATAATTTTGTGTAAGTGTGTTTATATATGTTTCTACCATATTAAGAATAGAAGTCTTTCCAGATCCCCATTTGCCGCATAGACTAATTGTAAAATTATCTGTATTTGTGTATGATAATATTGCTTTTGCGAGTTGCTCTGAAAAAGACGCTCTATTTAATAAGTCAGAGCTAATGTTATCAATTGGCTTATCTGTATTAAACATTTTTCTCATTCCTTTATGATAAATTCTTTATTCCATTTTCCATTGTATAATTATTTCATAAAAATTTTCGTCAACATTAATGTGTATAAAGGATGGCTATAATAATTTATAAAAGTTTTGTGATGAACGAGAATACAATTCCTTACAAAAAATCAACAATTGTTCTTTACCATAAAAAACAATCTCGGAAAACGGAACAGAATCTCACCATTCTTCTGCACTTGATACCGTTGTTGCAATTCTATATATACATCATCTATAAACTCATTAGCTTCTGATTCCGAAAGCTGTTCGAGGTACGGTTTTAAGCCTGTACCTTTGTACCATTCTATAATACTCTCAAAGCTTGGCATACGGTGACAATAAGTAGTTTCCCATATTTCAAAGTCACTTGAAATACGGGCAAGCACGTCAAAGTACTCCTCGGTTGTTAGATTGTTATATTGTCTTGGAACAATCTTTCCGTTCCATTTTTGATTTTCAGCAAGCTGATTTATGATGATATGAACAGGATGCTCACGCTGTATTGGTATCTGAATAGCGAGAATACCGTTTTGCTTTAATAATGTCATCAGTTTTGGCAAAAGTTCTCGGTGATTCGGCAGCCATTGTATGCAGGCGTTTGAAAACACTATATCAAACTTTTCGCTTACCTCATTCAAATCACCGTTTGCATCAAGTTTGATAAACTCTATATTGGGATACAATTCCATTGCCTTTTTTAACATATCTTCAGAGTTATCAGCGCCGATTATACGTGAATTTGGAAATTTATCTTTCAAAACTTTTGTGCTGTTACCTGGGCCGCAACCTAAATCAAGTATGTTATCTGGATTGAGCGTTTCAAGTCTGTTTGCTAAATCAATAGCTGGTTGTGTCCTGTCTTTTATAAATCTCTCATATTGAATCGGATTCCAATGAGGCATACTAATCTTCCTTTTTTATTTAAATAATTATTTTCTTCCGACTACCAAGAAGTGAGGGCTTAATCCTATCAGTGTTTCTTCGTGTTCGGTTGTATGGATAATATCGAGCAGTCTTTTTCTGTTCTCTGTATCCTGCCACTTTTCATCAAGCTTAGGTGTTATCCATATGCAACCTTCAACAGCGTGATTTTCAACAATCCTAAATCCGCTTTTTCTTACTTCATTTCTCAAACCGTCAATGGTATGGAAATAAGCATTAGCGATTATAAAAGGATATTCCTTCGGGCGGTTGTGTTTTCCTGTTGTAAGCTCAAGTTTGAGCATATTCATATAAATATCGTCATCAATAAAGTCGCAACCATTGCCGTAAACAGACAGCGTCCAAGTTGCAGAACTAAATTTTGATATACCAGCTGCAATAAGCAGACCGCCTTTTTTCAGTAGACGGTACGCTTCTCTTAATGTTTTTTCTCTGTCGGATTCGTTTTGCAGGTGATACAGCGGTCCCATAAGCAAAACAACATCTGCACTCTCGTCAGGCTTGTTTATTTCTCTTGCGTCGCCGACTTCTGCTGTATAGTGCGTTTTCATATTTTTCTTTGCGTAATCAACCGCTGTCGGTGCAAGCTCAATCAGCGTAACATCGTGTCCCTGTTTCGCAAGCCACTCAGTGTATTTACCGATACCTCCGCCTATATCGTAAATTGTACTTTTCTCGGTTATGTACTTTGAAATAATCTCCTTCGAACGATAAAACTCTACTATGCCTAAACCACGCTCAAGACGGTCAATTTCAGCACCGTTATTGTAAAAATCATAAACTTCTTTTATATTTTCCATTCAATCAATCCTCTCCATATCCTCCTGTTATCTCAATAGGGTTTCCATCAGGATCCATAAACGTAAAATACCAGTAAGGAGAAAATACATTCAGAGACCTTATAGGTGTTAATTCGTTTGCAATTCCTAAATTAACAATTCTATCGTATTCTTCCTGTAAATCAGGCACACCTAAATTGATAAATACTTTTCTGTTGTTTTCGCTGTTTACGATAGCTACTGAATCATCATATATCGGATATAATTCGCCTTTTGTTTCCTTTTGTTCGGGATGTTCGGCATCATAATAGCCGTTAAAAAGGCAAATATTCAAGCCGTCGTTATTAAAAACTGCAAAGCGTTCTCCGTTTATTGCACTAACCTTCATATCCAAGAGCTTTTCATAAAAATCAAGAGATTTATTAAAATCCTTAACCACCAAATAAATTGAGCCGTATCGCATTAAATTTTCTCCTTACTGTTTCACTTATTTATATTGTTTACAAAATCGATTTCTCTGGCAGTTACTTCCACCCACGCAGGATAGAAGCCGCTTTTGATTGCATTGCGTACCGATTTGATATTAGACCAAGCGGCGCAATAGAAAGGCACCTTGCCGAGCTTTAAGATTTCAAGAGATAATTTGCTTGTCAGGGCAGAAGCAACACCTTTTCGTCTGTACTCGGGAAGTACATCAACACCAATTTGATACATCATTTCGCAATCGGCAGAACATCCTGCAAACCCTATCAGTTTGTCGTCATCATATGCACCAACCGCCAAAACATCTCTTTCTCTATCGTCAAATGTCAGACAGTTGCTCCACTGCTCCGAATACAAATCTGCAAAATCCTGTTTCTGCAAAACACGCAGTTCATATCCGCAATCAAGCTCTTTCAACTTGGTAACATCAGGCAGAAAATACTCTGCCATAAAGCAGACCTTCAAATTGAACGGTGCAAGCAGTTCGTTCAGAATATAGATATTCGGTGTTTCAAAGCAACGGTACGCAAGGTATTTGTTAATATATTCTGTAACAACAGCTTTCGTTCTTTCGCTCGTTTGAGCAACTATATTATTGCCGTATGAAACGATATCACACTCCAACGGCAAAGGTATATACTTCCTTGCTTTTGGGTTTGCTTTGGATATTGATACAATATTGTGTTCAGTTAAAAAATCTTTTGTTTCGCAGTTGCAGTCATACGCCGACTGTTGTAATGCGATTTCAACTATATCTTTATTTGTCATTTCTGTTACCTGACCTATGTATCATAATATACTCCTGCTCGTTTTCGTCAGCAGGTTTGAAGCCTGACTTTAGCAGGACTTTTTGAGAAGCCGCATTGTGAACAAAAGGCTTTGCAAAAACTTTGTTTATTTCAAAATAAGAAAACAACATTTCAGTATAATCTGTAATTACTTTGGTCATAATTCCATGACCTCTGTATTTCTTGCTAATCCAATATGCGAGTTCCGCGGTTTTAAAATTTATTTCTGTTCTAAAAAATGCTGCTATACATCCGATAATTTTTCCGTCAGCCTTGATAGCCCTTACACATTCAGTAGTGTCCGTGCTATTTGCAAAGAATGATACAATTTTTTTGCATCCGTCAAGCGTTTTCGGGAAGTCATTATTCATATTATTGTGCAGCTCATCGTCATTTGAGGCTTCATAGAAATCAATATAGTTTTCAGCTTTCCATTTTTCTAATGTGATTTGCATATTTTAGTTACCTAACCTATGTATCATAATATATTCCTGCTCGTTTTCGTCAATGATTTCAAAGCCGATCTTCCGGTACATTCGGACAGCGTAGTTTTCCTTTTGAACAGCAAGAGAGGCTTTTTGATAATTCAGTTCTTTCAGATGTTCAAGCATCTTGTTCATCAGCGCAGTGCCGATACCCATTTTTTGATATTCGTCAAAAACCGAGATAGCAAATTCGACGGTATCATTATCAACATTGCCATATCCGTTAATGTTGCGTACCCAAACTGCTCCGACAACTCTGTTATCAACCTCGGCACAAAAGCAATAATCATCCTTTTGCTTTCCAAAGTCCTTTATGTAAACCTGAAGTTCGGGCTTATTGATAATTGATTTCGGTGCTAAGTTCGTTGTGTCCGGCTGATATATTGCCTGATATAAAAAATCATCAAGCAGAGGGTACTCCTCTGTTCTCATTTCTCTTATGGTGTAGTCCATTTTTACCTCAACATTATTTCAATCTTCCGAAAGTATTTCGGATAAGATATGTGCCTGCTCCTCATTTTAAGTAAATTCTACCACTGAAACATAAATATAGCAATCTGAAATTCAGCGCTCAATTATATATTTCATCGGTGTGAATCTTATACCGTTGAGCTCCTGCTCATCGGTTAAAGCAATGAAGCCTATATGCTTGTAAAATCCTAATCCGTAAGGCGAAGAATTAAGTGTAATCTCTTTTATATCAGGATTTTCCGTAAGCAGGTCATTCAAGAGAAAATTGAATATTGCAGTAGCAATTCCTCTGTGATGATATTCTTTTTTTGTAAAAACAAGGTTGATATGTGTCTTAGTTGCCCTCATACCGATAATCCCAACTATTTTATTGTTGTTGAAAGCGGCATATATCGGACAAACTCCCTTTTTACAGTTATCAATAAATTCATCGTTTTCAATTATATCTCTCTTGAATGTTTCTACGCCTTCGGGTTTATAAACAGGTGCTTCAAACTGCATAAATACTTCCATTGCCAAGCTCAAAGCTTCTTTAACTTCATTTTCTTTTATCTTTCTTATTTCGTACATAATTATCCTTCTTTCTGAAAATATCAAGTGTATGATGTGATAAACCAAGCATTTCTGTTCTTTCACAAGTAGCAAGGTGGTATTTAAGAAAAATTTTAAATGTTCGCTCATCCGTTTTTTCGAGAATTTCACGCATATGATTTGCATATCCGTCCGCGCCTACAAGGTGTAATGCTTCAACATCCAATTTGCTTCGCAAAGCTTTTATATCTTCAATTCTATAAAGCTGAAAAACTCCCCAAGGATTTGAAAACTTACTGAATTTATCATCAAGCTTGCAATCCTTCATAATATCGTCAAGTTGATTTCTTACAAAACCATACGTCAGCAATGTTGCGTCACCCATACAGTAGGCAGAAAATATAATACCGCCTTGCTTCGTGACTCGTACTGCCTCCGATAATGCCTTTATCTGCTCTTCGTAATTAAATAGATGGTACATAGGTCCGAGCAAAAGAGTTATATCATAGCAATCATTATTAAAACCCGACAGGTCAGTTGCAGTGCCCTGAGTTATTGTGATTTTTTCGTTGGCGGTCGTATTCTGTTTGAAAATCTCAATGTTATGCTCAACCAACTCAACAGCATCAACCGTGTAACCTTTTTGTGCAAGAGTATGGCTGTATCTGCCTGTGCCTGCTCCGATTTCAATAATTTTAGCGTTTGGAGTGAGATACTTCTCAATATAATTCATTGTTGTAGCAAACTCAACCATACCGTACCGAGATAAAAGCCGATTTTCTTCATCATAATTATTGTAGTAATCTTTTATATTCATAATAAACCTCCGAAATCAAAAAGCGGTGAAAGCTTCGAGCCTTCACCGCCAAATAATCAAAAAATGTTTATCAAATAATACGCTGCTTTTGAAAATGGGTGTGACAACATAAGCCCGTTACATATTCGGAAAAATCGTAACGAGGGACGCTGACGTTTGTGAAATTGTAAAAGCTACAATTATACATAAGTACCACCAAATTTATATTTGTTACATAATAACACCTGAAACAATAAAAGTTAACTGCTAAAAATAATTTTTTCAGTTTGTAATTTACGTGTAATATTCATTGGTCTTTATCTTTCCTCATAATCTCGTAAATCATAAATGCGCCGTTGCCGATATCGTATTTAATATGCTTTACTGTTTTAAAGCCTCGGTTTTCATAGAAGATACAAGCAGGAAGAGAAGCGTCAAGCTCGCAGTAATCGTATTTCGAGAAAATCTCTTTTTCCAGCTCGTCCATAATACAACTGCCGTAGTCTTGCCCCTGATATTCAGGCAGAACATATACCCTTGTAATGTGATTATCGGTATGACTGCCTGTGCCGATAATTTCGCCGTCATTGATTAGAACGCTTATTCTGCCTGCTTCAATATCTTTAACTATATTATCGATACTGTGAAGTCTGCCGAAAAAGTCAACAACAGCTTTCGTATAGTAATCGGGATAAATTTCAGCCTTTGTGTGCTGAACGATATAGCATACTCTTTCCGCTTCATCAAGGGTTGCTTTTCTGTACTCAATGTTCATAGTGAATTTCTCCCTAAATACAAATCAATCGTATCGTAAATATTAATAACTCCGCCGACATCATCAATAGCCTTCTTCATATCCTTTTCAAAAGCTTTCCGTACTTTTTCAGGCAAAGCGTTATGGTCGGAATAGGTCTTAATTAAAGATATGTATTCCTCGATTGTCAGCCTGCGGATTCGTTTATATACTTTTGATTTTATATTGGTAAATCCATATTGCTTAAGCTCATTGATTTGCTCCTGGCATTTTATCGAATCAAATTCAACTGTTGTTTTATCATTCGGACGGTACTTTTTATAAACAGCCATACTCGCAAGGTTTGTTTCGTCGGTTTCATTGCTTACAAACGGGTGATTCCAGAATAAAGCGACAGCACCATCAGACTTTAACAATGATTTAATTTTTGCATATCCGCTGCCTTTCGGAATCCAATGAAAAGCGGTTGCGCTATAAATAAGGTCAAAGCTCTTTTCAGGTAAATCAGCTTTAATGAAATCCGAATTAATAATACTGAAATTATCAAAATGCGAAAATTTCTGCGCACAGTATCTCGCAAGCTTGTCTCCAAGCTCAACAGCAGTCACATTACAGCCTTTATTTAAGAACGGCAAAGTAGCTTGTCCTGTGCCGATTCCAATTTCAAGCACATTTCTTTTTCCTGCTAAATTGACATAATCAAAAATGTCATAAAATAACTCTTTCGGGTAATCAGGTCTTGACTTGTCGTAATTGTACTCATCTGTATTAAAAGTTCTTCGTAAATCCATAATCAGTTACCTGTTAAATATTTTTCCATTAAATAAAATCTTCCCATACGCCAATCGGCATAGCCTACAATTTTGTAGCCGAGGTTTTTATAAAGCTTTAGTGCATAAGAATTTTTGGTGAAAGCATCCAGTCGTATAGATTCAATACCAGCTTTGCTAAGTTTGGATTCAATATATTCCATTGTAATTTTGCCGATACCATTATTTTGAAAATCAGGGTGAACGCAAAGCCTGTGAATGATTCTATATTCTGTATCTGGATACTGCCAATCACCGTTATTGTATTCTTTATCGCAGGAATTGTTTATTACATAAATTACAGCAATCTTTCCGTCAACAATGCCTATGAATAAATCATTATTCTCAATATCATATTTTATAGTGGCTTCATCGGGATAAATTTCATCCCACTGATATATTTTAGCTTGATTCATATTAATTATAGCGGATTTGATAAGCTCCATTATTTCATATAAATTCTCTAAAGTTGCTTTTCTATACTGTATTTTCATTGTTTTCCTCACTATATTTTCTTTGAAAAGCAGATTATTCTATTTGCTCCGTCAAAGCCTAAATTTATATGAAATTGCCGACTGATTTCATTATCGAGTTCACAGTCACTGGCAAATTCACTGCAACCTTTTTTCTTTGCCCACTTCTCGCAGTAGTTCAAAAGCTGTTTTGCATAGCCTTGTTTTCGATATTCTTCTTGTACAAAAATTCCTTCTAAATATCCTACCGGACTGCTGTTTGTGCCTTCTACATAATCGTGCCTTAATCCACATTGTGCAAATCCTTCTATAGTTCCGTTAATAATCAACAGGAATAAAGCATTATTATCGCTTTCCATTAATGAAGAAAAAACATTTGACAAATCTTCTACTGTATGGCTTGCCCACATCTGAACAGCTAATAAAGCGATAGCTTCACTGTCAGCATTCGTAGCTTTTCTGTACTCTATTTTCATAACATAACTCCCTATAACCATTGAATAAAAGCAGTTTTGTCCTCGGAGTTGTAGCCTGCTTTTTTATAGAAGTTTAATGTTTTATCGTTCTTTGAACATGTGAGTAACATCATTTTGTAGCAATCTGATTTCTGTGCAAGTTCTTTCGCATAATTCAGGCACGCTGTTGCGTAGCCTTTTCCTCTGTAATCAGCGTGAGTAACCACATTTTCTATAAAAGCATAGGGTCGGATATTTCTTGTAAGATTCGGAATTATAACGCACACGCAGGAAGAAACAATTTTGCCGTCAACCTCACAAACAATAATATGATGATTTTCATCGTTGCAAATTGCATTCCAAGTTTTCTCTAAATGTTCACTATGCTCAGGAACACCAAGTTCATGCAAATGCGTATATAATTCAAGTAACTTGTTTAGTTCGTCTGTTTTGATTTCTCTAATCATTTTCATCACCGTAATTATGCACATTCAACAATATATATTTAAATTATTCCACCAAATAAGTTCATATATCAACTGTCCTTTTTTGCATTTTTATAGCATTCCTTACCCCACCAAAATGGAGTAATCTCTTTCAATATCACAGTCTCCCTTTTTTAAAGTCAGTCATTATTTCCATATCTTCATTTTTCTCGTTAAGCTGCATAAAGAACTCTCTGCATACTCCGCAGGGTATTCCGTCACCCTCGCCGTATGGGGCTTTATCCATAAATGCAATCAGATTACAACAGTCTGTCAGCTGTTCATATACATATTAAGTGCAGCTACTCGCTCAGCACATAAATTCATAACTCCGCTGCAGCTTTCAATGCAAAAGCCTGTGAATATCTCTCCGTTTTCAGCTTCCAGAGCGCATATAACGTGATGAGCCATAACAAACGGAGATACATCTTCAGGATGGTACTCCTGCTTTGCTTTTTCGCATAATTTGTTCCAAATATCCATATTTCAATCTCTAATTAAATGTATTTTCAAGTATTGTTAAAGTTCTATAATCAACATTCAATTCTGCTGTTATGCCATAAGGTAAAATACATCTCGGCTGACAATGACCAAAGTTAAGATTATACATAACGGGAACATTTGTACCTTTGAACACTTCTTTATATACAACCTTATATTCATCATAATAAATTTCATCGAAGGGTTTGCCGACAATCAAACCGTTGATTTGATTGAATATACCTTTATTCATAAAGAAATCGAGCATTGTTTTAAGCATTTTAGGTGAAGACTTTACTTCACTTGTTTCAAGAAACATAATTTTGCCTCTCCAATCCTCAACATTTGGCAAGATATCGTATTTATTTAGCACGTCAAATTCATCTGCGTATCTGCAACTGTTGTAGGCTTCGTAAATGCTCTCAATACAACCGCCGAGCAACTGTCCTGTTACAACTCCACTACCGTTTAAAATCTCGTAACCGAAATTTTCTTTAGTAGATTTTCTAGGCTTTCCAATTTCTTCTTTTCCATAGCTTTTTCTGTCATAATAAACAGTATCAGAGGACTTTATTTCAAAACTTCCACTGCAATTAAAGAAAAGCTCAAAGTATTCTTTGGTGTATGGAAGCATATCATTATCAAGCTCCGCAAGATCGCATAAAATATTAGGACCATAAAAGGTACTCATACCGATTTTATGAAACATCAGGTGGTTGATTGTTGTGTCTGAAAACCCAGTGAAAATTTTCGGGTGTTTTCTAACATTCTCTATGAACTCTTTGTCATTCATGAGATATGGTGTAAGCTTGTATGTATCCACACCGCCGATTGAGCAAATTACGGCTTTTATGTCTTTATCTGAAAAAGCTAACTTCAAATCATCAGCACGCTTTTCAGGGTGATTTTTCAGATATTCAAAACCCTTTAAAGCATTTGGCATCACTACAGGCATTAAATCGTAACCTCTTAAGCGGTTTAATGCTATCTCTAATTCGTGCCTGCAAAAATCCTCGCCCATAATACCGCTTGACAAGGATACTATTGCTATTTTATCGCCCTTTTGTAATTTCTTTGGTTTTATCATAATAAGTTCACCTATATAATTTTCAAAATCTTACTTAAATTCTATCATAAAAGCTGGAATGTAGCAATTAATTTAAAAATCAAAACACTAAAAATATTGCATCAAATAACAAATCGAGAGTGTGGTTTATATCATAGTTGTTTTTGAAAATCTTCTTTTAATTGTTTCAAGATTTTCTTTAATCTTTTTTCTGCACCTTCGGCTGTCAGACCAACTCTCAATGACGCTTCACGGATTGTCATTTTCTCCTTGCTTTTCAGGCAGTCGGGACAGATACCAAAGACTAACTCAATCAGCCTTAAATCCTTTGGCTTGAGTTTGCTCAAAGCCGTTCTTAACTTTTCTCGCTGTTCGTTTTTGAAATATATTTCCTCAGGGGACAGTGTATCCACTTCAACATCAGTGATTGAAGAATAGAAGTATTTTTCATTATCTTGATTGTGAATATCAAGATTGCTGTTCTGCTCAAACCAAGTTGAAGTAACAATGCACTTACGCACAGTCCTCTCTGAAATATTCAATTCATTCGAAATGTCCGTGACTGCTTCTTCAAGAGGATTGTCATTCGGTTGTTGAGAGTACAGCAATGCTATTTTCCGTAAATTCTGATACAGATTATTATTATCAATATGTACATTACCACAGACAGTGCGTACATATTCTTGCCACGCTTTGAGTACTTTATATTTTATGAGCTGTAGTAAAGGTATATCCGAATCGTAGCTTTGCAGTTCACCCCACAGCATAGATGAAAAAATTTGTTTCAAGTTGTCAATTCTGTTACCATCCAAACCGTATTTCTTTATAAACAGTTGAGTGTTTCTGTTGAGTACAGGCTCATAAAAATAAAGAAATTCATTAAAGTATTTTTCGTTCCTTGTTTCTTTGTAGTGTATAAAATAATCATTCAAATCATCAAGCCTGATTGGAACATAACCAAGCTGATACATTTTATTTTCCTTAATCTTTCATAGCCTCCTCATATATTTTTGAAAGCTCCATATCTTTCTCGTATCGATTTTCGGCATAGTCGAAATCAACATTAGCTAAATTAAAATAATAATCAATAAGATCCTTTGCCTTGGCAGATACATTCGCACTGTATTTGCTTAGGCTTTTATTTTTGCGGATAGAATCGTAACGATTTTTCCACAGAACATAATATGGGCTGTCGGATTTTCTTTGCTTTTTCATTTTCCTTTTTGTGACTTCCGGGTGTTTTGCAATGTATGAGCAAGGAACACCGTACTTTTTATTTACCGTACTGCAATACAGTTGATTGCGTGCTGTGGTCATAAAGAAATATCTGTCGCAAATATCGCATCTCCAAATATAGTGACCGTTAATATAGCCTTCAAATAAATCTGTCATCAGAAAGTCTTTCAGATTATTATAATAAACCTTCCTATAAATCTTACTTGTGCCGTTTTCAGACTCAACCACCGGAATTATTGTTGCTCTCGTGCCGAATGGGTGGATGTTAACTTCAAATATAAAATTCATATACGGATCGTTTATAAAATCGCTGAATGCTTCTGCGAGTTCTGCTTTTGTTCGTGCGTTGTTTTTTACTATTTTATTTGTAATCTGAAACACGACTGATGAATAATATTCAACTTCCTTTACAGCTGACGAAATATAAAATCCGATTGAGAAAGCTGTTTCCAAATCAACAGACACTTTGATTAACTCGTCTATTTTTTCTGAATTCTTTATTTTATATCCGTTTTTTTCTAATTGATTATACTCTTCATAAATACTGATTTTTTCTTCTGTAAAAAGCTTATTTATTTCGTCTTTACATTTTTTGATGTCAAATATTTTAAAGATTTCATATTTACTCAAAACATCAATAGCTGAAATTATTTTTGAATGATAATCTAAAAAATCAGTTCTGCTAAAATCCTTGTCTAATAATTCTTCCGTAAAAATTCTTAAATCTTCAAAAATATTTTCATCAATAAAGCGACTGTCGGTGTCCATTACAAGAAAACTTGTGTATCCGATAGGATATTCCTTATCGCTGAGTGCAAACTTATCTTTTCTATATGTGACGCTAAAAAGATTAGTTGTATTCAGCTTTTTCAGTACATTGTCCTTTAAGTCCATAGTATCAACTCCGTTTATATTATATCACTTTACAAATAAATTCACAAGTATCCAGGAAAGCAAATTGTGTTGTCACGTACTTTTACGGTTTTTTGAAAATTTTTGACATTTATATATTAGAGGACAAAAGGAGTGATGAGGTTATGATTTATTAAAACTTTATACGGATTTAATAATTAAAAATGAAAGGATGTGGATAACCAATATGGTTAAAAATTTTAAAAAACTTGAAATCTTTGATGGTGAAAGTCTTATGGATGAAAGAATTGAGCCGTTACAATTCTGCATTGACTCACTATTGCCACAGGGTTTGATTATCCTTGCGGGTCCGCTAAAGGTCGGTAAATCCTGGCTTGTGCTTGATTGGTGTTTAAGCATTTCCAAAGGAGAAAAGGTCTGGAACAATACTACCAAGCAAGGGTCAACACTCTGTATTTGCCTTGAGGATAACAAAAGGCGATTGCAAAAACGACTTAATGTAATCACAGATGATGTGCCGA
>CANBJR010000023.1 GCA_947369085.1 uncultured Clostridia bacterium
GTAGTTGAAGGGCTTGTAATCAGTGCCGATTTTAGCATTGACTTTGTTCATATATTCAACTACAACTTCGGGAACTGCGTCGTAGTACTTATTACATGCTTCTCTTGCCTGGAAGAAGATATCGTCGTTCTGAGCAGTACCTCTTGTTACAGGGTGCTCGGGGTTAAGTGAACGGCGGCGGAATTCTTCAACAGCGTCCCAGTCAAGCATATCAGCAAGGTCTGCATAATCCCACTCTTCAATCTTCTGAATTTCGTGAGAAGTTCTGAAGCCGTCAAAGAAGTGGAGGAAGGGAACTCTGCCCTTGATAGCTGCAAGGTGAGCAACTGCTGCAAGGTCCATACATTCCTGAGGGTTATTTGAACAGAGCATTGCGTAGCCTGTCTGACGACAAGCGTAAATATCGGAATGGTCACCGAAAATTGAAAGAGCGTGGCTTGTAAGTGCACGAGCCGAAACGTGGATTACGCCGGGGAGCAGCTCACCTGCCATCTTGTACATATTAGGAATCATAAGAAGCAAGCCCTGTGATGCTGTGTATGTAGTTGTCAAAGCGCCTGCTGCAAGCGAACCGTGAACAGCACCTGAAGCGCCGCCCTCAGACTGCATTTCTGTTACCTGAACTTCTCTTCCGAAAAGGTTCTTAACGCCCTGTGCCGAAAATTTGTCGGTAAGGTCAGCCATTACGGAAGAAGGTGTGATAGGATAGATAGCAGCAACGTCTGTAAAAGCATATGAAACGTGAGCAACAGCGCTGTTACCATCCATGGTTTTCATTTTTCTTGCCATTGGAATTGTCCTCCTTTAATATTCAGCGGAAAATTTATAAAATTTTGCCGCAGAAGTTGTTAATACACAAGTATAAACAGATATATACTGTATCACCCTTGATTTTATCACTAAAATCACTGTTTGTAAAGCCTTTTCGACATTTTAGTTGCAGAATATAAGTGGGAATTTTGTGCAAAGTCAGCGTTGCAGCAGTAGTGTTAATTTACGTGATTTGTAATTGAATATTTCTTTTTCTCGTGATATAATTTTTAGGCTGTCGACTCTTTCCGGTAGGAGGGAGGTGACCTGATGGGCATACTTATCTCGTTTTTATTATCTGTCGGAGCAGGTATAGTTGCCTACTATATTTGCAAGTGGTTGGACAGATAATATTTGACAGCGCAACCTAAAATGAACCCCCCCGGAGTTCGCACCTCCGGGGGGGTTCGCTTTGCCCAATGGACATTTTATCTCGTTTTGTCTGAACATATTATAGCATATGCTTTCGGCTATTTCAAGTATATGCCGTTAAATTATCTTTATTCTTAATATTTTTTAATTAAAAATTCTTGCCTATTTTTATTATATAGGCTATACTGATTATATAAAATATATTATCAAGGAGGCAGCTATGAAAAGAAACGATTACATCACATGGGACGAATATTTTATGGGAGTTGCATTGCTCGCATCTAAACGCAGCAAAGACCCTAACACTCAGGTGGGAGCCTGCATAGTTGACTCAAACAACATCATTTTGTCAACGGGCTACAACGGTTTTCCCTACGGCTGTTCCGACGACGATTTTCCTTGGGAGCGTGAGGGTGAAGATACAAAATACAACTACGTTGTTCATGCCGAACTTAACGCAATTTTAAATGCAAGAGGAAAAAATTTAAAGGGAGCAAAGCTGTATGTTGATTTGTTCCCCTGCAATGAATGTGCAAAAGCCATTATCCAGTCGGGAATCAGCGAGATAGTTTACCTCTATGACAAATACGCCGATTCAAAGGAAACGCTCGCCTCAAAGCGTATGCTGTCTTCTGCAAATATAATATGCAGAAAATTCAAGTCAGAAAAAACCGAAATCGTCCTTGATTTTGACAGATAATTTTAGTCCGTTATATAGGTCGGCTATAAATTAAAGCACGGTATCTCTGGAGTCAGACATTTTTCTAAATCTAACGCAGGATACAACTTACGTTATCCTGTCAGAAAGTAAATCTAACGTTTAGTAATTCTGTTTTAAATTTTACCCGTCGAGGTACTCGACCATAGCGAACGACACCCTCATCACTAACAAAAACCGCTGTGACGCTTTTACAAACGTCACAGCGGTTTTGTACTGCAAAGCATAATTATCCCTTATTCGGCAGGTACAAAATCGTCCTTGCCTACTCCGCAGAGAGGGCATACAAAATCATCGGGCAAATCATCAAACTTTGTGCCGGGTGCAATTCCGTTGTCGGGATCGCCGACAGCTTCGTCATACTCCCAACCGCATACATTGCATACGTATTTCATACAAAAACCTCCTTTGATACTTTTATTATTTATTATATCAAAAACATTGTAATATACAAGCGCTTGACTTTATATTTTTGCTGTGATAGAATGTAGAAAATTTAAAATTTACTGCCACCGGGTAGGAAGCGTTACGCATTCGTGTACATATCGTTAGGTCTTAGAAGATTTGTACTTCGAGTGCTTATTTTTTTGGAGGTATAAATGAAATATATAAAAAATCTTTTTAAAAGCCTTTCGAGATTTGAGCTTTGCCTTTGGCTGTTTTCGGTTATTACTGTAACAGTTTCGTTCCTGCTTGCAGGAAATTTTAATCCGCTCACGCTCATAGCCTCGCTTATCGGCGTAACGTCGCTGATTTTTATTGCAAAGGGCTACGTAATCGGAGAGTCGCTAATGGTAATATTCGGCTTGGTTTACTCGATTATCTCACTTCAATTCTGCTACTACGGCGAGATGATAACATACCTTGGAATGACTGCGCCGATTGCGCTTATGTCGGCAATAAGCTGGCACAAACACCCGTACAAAAGCAGTTCGGAGGTAACGGTAAGCAATCTTAATAACCTGCACAGAGTATTGATTGTTGTGCTGACCTTAATTGTAACGGTTATTTTTTATTATATTCTTAGGGCTTTCAACACACCGAATCTGTTTTTCAGCAGCGTTTCAATTGCAACAAGCTTTGCGGCGTCATACTTAGCGCTTATGCGCAGTCCGATGTACGCTGTTGTCTATGCCGCAAACGACCTTGTTCTTATTATTCTCTGGATTCTCGCTTCAATGGAAAATACTTCGTACATTCCCGTTATTATCTGCTTTGCAATATTTTTTATAAACGACCTCTACGGTTTTGTAAGCTGGCAGAAAATGAAAGTCCGTCAAAGCAACGATTTTTAATCTTCTTCTATTCTGCCTTTTTCAACATTAGGCAAAATGAAATTTTTGTAGGAGTAATCCCAAAGTTTTTCAGAACCGTCGGCGGTATTTTTGTTCCTTTCAAGAATCTGACTTATCTTTACCTTGTTTTTCGCCCACATTTTTCCATCGGTTGAGTTGTTCAGCATAGCAGGCTGAACATTATCCATTGTATGGGCAAACTTTGCTTCAGCGGTTTTGCCCTCTTCAAACTCTTTCCAGAGTGCTCGGAATTTTTCACCCTGGTCATCAGGCAGAAGTCCGAAAAGCCTTTTTGCCGCCTTGAGTTCACGCTCACGCTGTGACTTTAGCCCCTCGCTGTCGTAAGCGTAGGTGTCGCCTGCGTCAATTTCAACAACATCGTGAATAAGAATCATCGAAATGGTTTTCAGCAAATCTATATCCTCGTTTGAGTATTCGCCGAGCAAAAGGCACATAAGCGCCATATGCCAAGCGTGTTCTGCATCATTTTCAAAGGTTTCACCGTCACTTTTCAGCGTTTGCCGCTGAATAAATTTTTCCTTGTCAGCCTCAAGCAAAAATTCAAACTGCTTTTCAATTCGCCTTTTTTCCATAAAACTTATTACCTCTTTTCGCTTTGCCAATATTCTACCACCCGCAGGGAAATTTGTAAACGTAAAGTTTGCGGGATTAATGCCCTTAAATATTGAATTATTCTGACATTTGTGTTATATTAAATTACGAACGGTATTCACAATGTGAAGCTGTATCAGATGAAATGTTATCGCTGTATTATTGAATCGAGGTGATAGCATGAATATTGGAATTATCGGCGCAGGCAAGGTCGGCGTTTCCGTCGGCAGATACCTCAAAGACAACAATATTCAAATTGCAGGTTTTTTTGACACAAACTGCGAAAATGCCGCTTTTGCGGCGCAATTTACTAAAACGGACTGCTTTTCCAATTTGGAAAATCTTGTAAGTTTAAGCGATACCCTTTTTATTACAACGCCCGACTCAGCAATAGCGAGCGTGTGGGATTGCATTAAGAAGTCCGCAAAAAATAAAATAGTATGCCATTTTAGTGGTGCATTATCATCTGATGTATTTACCGATTCACAAAGCACGGGTGCAAGCGTTTGCTCAATCCACCCTATGCTTGCGTTCAGCGACAAATTGACGTCCTACAGAATTCCGGCAAATACTTTTTTTGCTATAGAGGGGGACAAAACGGCTGTTTCGTCTTTAAAAAAACTTTTTGAAAGTTTGGGCAACACCGTGTGCATAATTGACAAAAGCAAAAAACCGCTTTACCACACCGCCGCAAGCATGCTGAGCAACGAGATTGTCGCTGTGCTTGACTTGGGCTATTCACTTCTTGAGGAATGTGGCTTTTCACGAAAAGAAGCTGTTAAGGCTACTCAAAATCTTGTTAGCGGAAACGTCAAAAGCGTTATTGAAAACGGTTGTGTAAACGCTCTTACAGGGCCTGTTGAGCGCAACGATTTGCAAACCGTTAAAAAGCACATCGACAGTCTGCTAGATAAGGACAAACAAACCTACATTCTGCTTGCCAAACGGCTTGTTAAGATTGCCAAGGCAAAGAACGAAGGTGCTGACTACAGCGAACTGTCAAATTATTTAGATTCGGCTTTGTCAACAACCGAATAAATATGCTTAATTATTGAAAGGGACTTTTATGAAAAATACATCGGTTACTTTTAAGGATTCAAAGAAAAACGGCGAAAAGCTTACAATGCTTACCGCCTATGATTATACAACCGCAAAACTGCTTGACGAATCGGGCATTGACTCAATTCTTGTCGGCGACTCGCTCGGAATGGTTGTGCTCGGATATGACGACACGCTGTCGGTCACAATGGAGGATATGATTCACCACAGCGCGGCAGTAGCAAGAGGTGCAAAAAATGCGCTGATAGTCACAGATATGCCGTTTATGTCGTACCAGACCTCGGTTTATGACGCCGTTGTAAACGCAGGCAGACTTGTAAAAGAGGGAAAGGCGCAGGCTGTAAAGCTGGAAGGCGGAATTGAGTTTTGCGAGCACATCAAAGCGATTGTAAACGCTTCAATCCCCGTTTGCGCACACCTCGGACTTACACCGCAGTCAATCAACGCTTTCGGCGGATTCAAGGTTCAGGGCAAGGGAAAGGAAGCGGCTCAAAAGCTGCTTGACGAAGCCAGAGCCGTTGAACAGGCAGGCGCTTTTGCCGTGGTGCTTGAGTGCGTTCCGGCTAAGCTTGCCAAAAAAATCAGCGAAAGCATTTCAATTCCCACAATCGGAATCGGCGCAGGCGCAGGGTGCGACGGACAGGTGCTTGTTTATCAGGATATGCTTGCAATGTATCCCGACTTCAAGCCAAAATTTGTAAAACAGTACACTCAACTCGGAAGCGTTATGAAAGATGCATTTAAACAGTATATTGCCGAAGTAAAATCGGGTGCGTTTCCGAGCGAAGAACACACATTTAAAATTGATGACGAAATTATCGAGAGCTTGTATTGATTTTTGTTGTTCGCTAAAATGCAATGAACGGTGTGTCCGAACAAAATCATTTATAAATAAAAATAATCGAGGTAAAATTATGGATATTTGCTATACAATAAAAGACGTAAGAGAGTGTGTAAACGCTTGGAAAAAAGACGGACTTTCCATCGGATTTGTTCCCACCATGGGTTATCTTCACGAGGGACACAAAAGCCTTATGCAGGCGGCAAGGACAAATAACGATAAGGTTGTTGTCAGCGTTTTCGTAAACCCTATGCAGTTCGGTCCAAACGAGGATTTGGAGAGCTATCCCAGAGATTTTGAAAAGGACTCCGCTCTTTGCGAGAGCGTGGGAGTGGACTTGATTTTCCACCCCGAGCCTAAGGAAATGTACGCAGACGGCTTTTGCTCCTACGTTGATATGAACGGTCTGACAACCGAGCTTTGCGGAAAGTCACGTCCGATTCATTTCAGAGGCGTACAAACCGTTGTGCTAAAGTTTTTCAACATCGTAAAGCCTGACAAAGCATACTTCGGTCAAAAGGACGCTCAACAGCTTGCCGTTATCAAACGAATGGTAAAGGACTTAAACGTCGATACAGAGATTGTCGGATGTCCGATTGTGCGTGAATCAGACGGCCTTGCAAAAAGCTCGCGCAACACGTACTTAAATCCCGATGAGAGAAAGGCGGCGCTTATTTTAAATCGCAGTCTAAAGCTCGGAAAGGATATGATTGAAAACGGCGAAACCGACGCAAAAGCCGTTATCAAGGCAATCACCGACAATATTAATACAGAACCGCTTGCAAAAATCGACTACGTTGACGTTGTTGACTTTGACACGATAACACCGGTTGACAAAATCGGCAAGTCGGTACTCGTGGCAATTGCGGTTTACATCGGCAAAACAAGACTTATTGACAACTTTATTATAGAGTAAGGGAGAGGTTTTATGACTCTTACAATGCTTAAAGGAAAAATCCACCGTGCCGTAGTTAAGCAGGCGGATTTGAATTACGTGGGCAGTATTACAATTGACAGCGAGCTGTTGGAAGCATCGGGAATTTTGGAATACGAAATGGTGCAGATTGTGGACGTTGAAAACGGAAACAGGTTTGAAACCTACACAATTGCAGGTGAAAAAGGTTCGGGAATAATTTGCCTTAACGGTGCAGCGGCAAGACAGGTTGCTGTCGGCGACCATATAATAATTATGGCTTATGCGCAGTTAAGCGAGCAGGAGGCAAAGGAGCACAAGCCGTATGTTGTTTTCACAGATGAGGACAACCGTATTGCAAGCATTTCACGCTATGAAAAGCACGGCTTATTAACAATTAACAATTAACAATTAACAAAGTACAATTAACAAAGTACAATTAACAAAGTACAATTAACAATTACAGTCGTGAAGGCAGCCGTTAATAAATTAATACTGATATCCGAATTTATTTGTATTGCAGCTGAGAGCCGCCGCATTAATTTGTTAATTTTTAATTGTAAATTTTATTGAGGGAGATGAGATAATGCTGAAAGGAAAAACCGTTCTGCTCGGCATTACGGGCGGAATTGCGGCTTACAAAATTGCTAATCTTGCAAGCGCTCTCGTCAAGCTTCACGCTGACGTAAACGTGATTATGACCCAAAATGCGACTAACTTTATAAATCCCATTACATTTGAAAGTCTGACGGGCAACAAGTGCATTGTCGACACCTTTGACCGCAATTTTAAATTCAAGGTTGAGCATATTGCGCTTGCCGAACTTGCCGACGTTTTTATGGTCGCACCTGCAAGCGCAAATGTAATCGGCAAAATTGCAAACGGCATTGCAGACGATATGCTTACAACCACTTTTATGGCTTGCAAAAAGAAAAAAATTCTTGCGCCGGCAATGAACACAAATATGTATGAAAATCCGATTGTGCAGGACAACATCAAAAAGCTGAAATCCTACGGAATGGAAATCATTGAGCCTGCAACAGGTTATCTCGCCTGCGGTACAATCGGCTCGGGCAAGCTTCCCGATGAAAAAATCCTGCTTGAATATATTCTGCGTGAAGCCGCATATGAAAAGGATTTGTCGGGCAAAACCGTACTCGTTACCGCAGGGCCTACTCGTGAGGCAATTGACCCCGTACGCTTTATCAGCAACCGCTCTACGGGCAAAATGGGTTATGCAATCGCCAGAGCCGCCGCACTCAGAGGTGCAAGGGTAATTCTCGTTTCAGGACCTGTCAGAATTGAGCCGCCGTTATTTGCTAAGCTTGTGCCGATTGTCAGCGCAGAAGATATGTACAATGCTGTAATGAAGTACAAAGACGAAGCCGACATAATCATAAAATCTGCGGCGGTTGCAGACTATACGCCTGTTGCAGTAAGCAGTGAAAAAATCAAAAAACAAGACAACGGTATGTGCATAGAGCTAAAACGCACAAAGGATATTTTAAAGGAGCTCGGGCAAAACAAGCGTAAAGACCAGTTTATCTGCGGATTTGCAATGGAAACAGAAAATCTGATTGAAAATGCCGTTAAAAAACTTGAATCAAAAAATGTCGATATGATTGTTGCAAACAGCCTTAAAACCGAGGGCGCAGGGTTTGGCACTGACACAAACGTTGTTACGCTGATTACATCTGACGGCAAAACAGAATTGCCGATTATGAGCAAGGATGATGTTGCAATGCAAATACTCAACAAGATACGAAATACAATTGACAATTAACAATGAACAATTATCAATTCATGGTCGCTCCGCTCCGAATTTGTAATAGTGCGTGTTTAGTATAAAAGTTTGTTTGCCCGAATTTTTAATTGATGTATCGGTGACATTTTGGGACGGTCGAGCGCCTCGACTTGTAAGTCGAGTTCAAAAGTCGGATTGTGGGAAATAACGGTTGCCCGAATTTTAAAATAATATATTGGTTACGTTTTTGCGAACGTAGTTTGACAAAACTAAATTAAAATTTATCTCTGCGGCAAAGCCTCATATAAATAAATTCAAGAATTAAACTTTTGATTAATACTACGCTATCCACTCGACCATAACTCCACACTCCAAACTAAAATATTTGAAGTTAAGTTGTATCTTTCGGCGGAGAGCCTCCGCTGGCAAATTGAATAAATTGTAAAGGCTTGATTTATTTAATACAAGATGATGTTAAGTAGTATCCTGCGTTCGAGTCTGATTAATGTACAGTTACCGAGATACCGACCTATAATTCAAGCCCGACCCATATAACGTTTAAAAAGAAAAAGGCACGGCAAAATGCCGTGTCTTTAAAAATTTATATTGTATATTCTTTACTTATCAGCAGAAGAATACGTCCATTTCCTTTTCTTCGCCGTCAGCTACAAAGTAAGCCTTGCTTTCTTCGGGCTTGAGGTAAACGGAAATTTCCTTTGCGTCCTTGCCGAGTGTAAGCTTTACGTTGTTGATTACTTCTTCGATTGAAACCTGGACTCCGCCGTACTCAACAAAGAAATCTACCTTTGATTCTATCTTAGCTTCTACAGCCTTAGCTGCGGGCTTCTTGGGAGCTACCTTTTTGGGAGCAGTTTTCTTTGCAGGAGCCTTTTTTGCAGGAGCTTTCTTAGCAGGAGTTTCTGTTGCTTTTTCAGCAGCAGCCTTTGTTGTTGCTTTCTTTACGGGTTCTTTAACTGCAGTTTCTTTCTCGGCTGCAACCTTTGTTGCAGCAGCTTTCTTTGTTGTTGCCATAAAAAAATCCTTCTTTCAAGTTTTTATGATATAATGCAATATTATATAGTTTTTGCTGTTAATATAATTATACATTTTGAAAAAATAATTGTCAACAAACACTAATAATTTTCGGCGGTTAATACATATTTAAAATATTTTTTCTAATCGCTTGGTGAATTTGCACTATAAAACTAATACAGTTTTGTTTATAATGTCGTTTTATGTTGTCGAAATTGCAGGAATCATATAATCTTTTTATTTGAAAATTGACCTCCGCTGTGCTAAAATTATCGAGTATTACTTATGATTCGAGTAATAATCCTTAAATTTTTATATGTTGGGAAGTTTTTTAGTGGCAGAAAATTTTGTTATGATTGCCGAGCAGGTGCTTGTGCTGTTTATTTTGATTGCGGTGGGCTTTATTTGCGGAAAAAAGGGACTTTTAACCGACTCATCATCAAAGCACATTACCGACATAGTTTTATATGTTGTAACGCCTTGCGTTATGATAACGGCTTTTCAAAGGGAATTCAGCTTTGAGCTTCTCGGGAAAATTGCAATTGCAACGCTCTGCGCCTCGTTAATCATTGCAGGCTCAATTCTGCTTTCAAAACTTTTGTTTCGTGACAAAAACGAAAGCCGCAAAAAGGTTTTGCAATTTTCGGTTATCTTTTCAAACTGCGGTTTTATGTCGCTCCCTTTGCAAAAGGCAATTTTGGGTAACGACGGCTGGTTTTATGGCTCAATCTTCGTAGCCGTGTTCAATGTCTTTGTGTGGACGTACGGACTTGTAAGTATGAGCGGTGACAAAAAACAGCTCTCAATCAAAAAACTTGCTTTTAATCCGGGTGTTGCGGGCGTAATTATTGCGCTGATTCTGTTCGTCTGCAAAATCGATTTGCCGTACATAATCAGCCAGCCGATTGAATATCTGTCTGCGCTGAACACACCTCTGCCAATGCTTGTAATCGGATTTTATCTGTCGCAGGCAAACTTCAAAAAGGCGTTCACCGACCTTGGCACCTATGCCGCAACAGCAATAAGGCTTGTTGCAATCCCCTTTGTTGCCGCAATTATTATGTCGCTTTGCGGCATTGACAAGACCATCACTGTAGCATTCATAATTGCAAGCTCTGCACCGACTGCCGCCACAACCACAATGTTTGCGGCAAAATACAACAGGGACGTCGAGCTTTCGGTAAGCGCCGTTACAATGACAACGCTTATATCTATTGTCACAATGCCGCTTGTAGTTGCATTTTCACAAGTAATTTAAAGGAGAAGTGCTATGGCTAAAAGCTCAATGCAAAAGCAGAAACTTTTGTATCTGCAAAAAATTATGCTTGAAAAAACCGACGAAAACCACGGCCTTACCGCAAATGAAATCAAGCAGGCACTTGAAGCCTACGGAATAAGAACCGAGCGAAAGAGCCTGTATGATGATTTGAAAATTCTCGAAACCTTTGGGCTTGACATTTGCCGAACACGCACCACAACCGTAAAATATTACGTCGGCAGTCGTGACTTTGAAGTGCCGGAATTAAAACTTCTTGTTGACGCAATACAAAGCTCAAAATTCATCACGCACAAAAAAAGTCTTTCACTTATTAAAAAACTTGAGGGGCTTGTCAGCGAAAACGAGGGCAAACTGCTTCAAAGGCAGGTTTATGTTTCAAACCGGGTAAAGAACGTCAACGAAAAAATCTACTACAATGTCGACACCCTGCACAACGCAATTGCAGTCGAAAAGCAGGTTACATTCAAATACTGCAATTGGGAAATCGACTTTGGCAGTGAAAAGAAAATCGTTAAGGTTGAGCGTAAAAACGGAGCATTGTACAAGGTTTCGCCCTGGGCACTTTGCTGGGACGACGAAAATTACTACCTTGTTGCATACGACAGCGACGCTCAGATGATTAAGCACTATCGTGTTGACAAAATGGAGTCGATTGAAATTATAGGCGACGAGCGTGACGGCAGAAAAACCTTTGAAAAATTTGACCTTGCTGGCTATATGAAGGGCGTTTTCTCAATGTTCGGCGGAGAGCAGGCAAACGTTAAACTGTCGGTTGACAACAGCCTTGTCGGCGTTATCGTTGACCGATTCGGCTCTGACGTGATAATTATGAAAGAGAGTGAAACAAGTTTTACCGTTAATGTTGACGTTATGCTCAGTCCGCAGTTTTATGCGTGGGTGTTCGGTCTTGGCGCAAAAGTGAGGATTCTCTCACCCCAAAAAGCCGTTGACGAGTTCAGACAAAGGATAGATATGTTATGATAGAAGGTTGCCTTTACAGTCATAGGGACGTCAGAGATGCCGCCCCGAAACGTCACCGTTATATGAATTTTAAATTCGGGCAACCGCTTTTTTCGTATAAACCGACTTTTGAACTCGCCCGCCCCTTAATTGTTAATTGTAAATTGTTAATTGTTAATTGTTCAGCCACTTCACACTAAATTAGAATTTACAGCCTTTGTGTGAAAATCAGATTACCTAAAGAAAGAAGTTGTATAATATGGGACTTAACGATACACCGCAATCAGAGCGTATTCATATCGGATTTTTCGGCAGGCGCAACGCAGGCAAATCAAGCGTTGTAAATGCCGTGACAAACCAGCAAATTTCCGTTGTGTCAGACGTAAAGGGAACTACCACCGACCCCGTAACAAAGGCAATGGAGCTTTTGCCCTTGGGGCCTGTTGTGATTATCGACACTCCCGGATTTGACGACGAGGGCGAGCTTGGAAAGATGCGTGTAAAGCGCACAAAGCAGGTGCTTAATCGTGTTGATGTGGCTGTGCTTGTTGTTGACGGGGCTGTCGGCAAAACAGGTGCAGATAACGAACTTATTGAGATTTTTAATGAAAAGAAAATCCCCTTTGTTGTCGCATACAACAAAAGCGACATTTCAGGGGATAGGGAATATTCTGACGGCGTGGCTGTCAGTGCGCTCAACAATACAAATGTAGACTTGCTAAAAGAAAAAATTGCCAAACTTACAAAAACAGACGATACAAAACTTAAAATTTGCGGCGACCTTGTCAGTGAGGGCGATTTTGCCGTGCTTGTTGTGCCGATTGATTCAGCCGCACCAAAGGGCAGGCTTATTCTTCCGCAGCAGCAGACTATTCGTGATGTGCTTGAAGCAGGCGCAACTGCGGTTGTTGTTCGTGATACCGAGCTTAAATCAACACTTGAAAGCCTTGGAAAAAAACCGAAGCTGGTTATAACCGACAGTCAGGCTTTTGAGAGTGTTTCAAAAGATGTGCCGAATGACATTTATCTTACCTCGTTTTCAATTCTTATGGCTCGTTACAAAGGTTTTCTCAAGTCGGCTGTTGAGGGAGCAACGGCAATTGACAGGCTCAAAAACGGCGATAAGGTGCTGATTTCCGAGGGTTGTACCCACCACCGCCAGTGCGACGACATCGGCACGGTCAAGCTTCCGAGATGGCTAAAAAAATATACGGGCAAAGAGCTTGTGATTGAAACCTCGTCGGGCAAGGGATTCCCAGACGATTTAACCCCCTACAGCCTTGTCATTCACTGCGGAGGCTGTATGCTCAACGAGCGTGAGGTGCAGTACCGCAGGAAATTTGCCGAGGACAGCAAGGTGCCGTTTACAAATTACGGAACTGCAATTGCATATATGCAGGGCATTTTAAAGCGCAGTCTTGAAATTATACCCGACATAGACGTTTGAATTTAACAAAAAACGCCGACCGAAATTTAATTTTCGGTTGGCGCTTTTGCTTTTTTATGAAATTATATATTTATTTTATCCAGCAATTCTCCCACTTTTTCGTGGAAAACAAGGTCGGCGTTTTGGTCAAACGGAGTTTCGTCACGGTTGATAAGCACAATGTTGTCGCCGTTAAAGTACCTTATAAACCCTGCCGCAGGATATACCGTCAGGCTTGTGCCGGCAATAATCAGCGTGTCGGCACTCTGTATTGCGCTCAGAGCACCCGAAACGGTGCTGTCGTCAAGTCCCTCTTCGTAAAGCACAACGTCGGGTTTGATAACTCCTCCGCATTCGCACCTTGGAATGCCTGCGCTGTCCTTTATGTACTCGGCAGAATAGAATTTTCCGCATTTCATACAGTAGTTGCGAAGAACGCTTCCGTGCAGCTCGTACACCTTTTTGCTTCCTGCCGCCTGATGAAGTCCGTCAATGTTTTGCGTTACAATTGCCGTCAGCTTTCCTTTGCTTTCAAGCTCGGCAAGTTTAAAATGAGCCTTGTTCGGCTTTTTGTCAAGACAGAGCATTTTGTCACGGTAGAATCTGTAAAATTCCTCCGTGTTGTGCATAAAGAACGTGTGGCTCAAAATCTGCTCGGGCGGATAATCGTACTTTTGGTTGTACAAGCCGTCAACGCTTCTGAAGTCGGGTATTCCGCTTTCGGTTGAAACACCTGCCCCGCCAAAAAACACAATTCTTTTGCTGTGGTCAATTATATTTTGAAGTTGCTGTATTGTACTCACGAAATCGCTTCCTTAATGCTTTTAACGTAGTCGCATACAGGCTTAATGCAGTCTTTTCCGTACTTTCCGACAATTTTTACAATAGCCGAGCTGACAATTACACCGTCAGCGTTCTGAACCGCTTTTCTTGCCTGTTCAGGCGTTGAAGTGTCTAATTCGACTGCGCTGGGAATGTCGCTTACCGACTTTACAAGGTTTACCATTTCGCCGATATCGGTTATACTTCCACCCTTTACTCCCATTGACGAAACGCAGTAAACAAAGCCCTGCGCCTCTTTGGCTATCATTTTGATTCTGTCGTGCGAGGTTGGCGCAATAAGCGAAACAAGCTCAATACCGTGCTTGTCGCAGAAAGGTGAAAGCTCCTGCTTTTCTTCAAACGGTGTGTCGGGAACGATTACCGCTGAAATTCCGCATTCACTGCATCTGCGCATAAATTTGTCTGTGCCGTAAACAAAAATCGGGTTCATATATGTCATAATTGCAAGTGCACACTTGATTTCAGAGCGGACGCGCTTTACCATATCAAAGATTTTGTCGGTTGTCGTGCCCGACGCAAGCGAACGAAGGTCAGCCTCCTGAATTGCAACGCCCTCGGCAATCGGGTCGGAAAACGGTATGCCGATTTCTATGATGTCAGCGCCGTTTTTGCTCATTTCAATCAAAATCTTTTCGGTTGTTGCAAGGTCGGGGTCGCCTGCCGTAACAAACGGAATGAACGCCTTGCCGTTTTCAAAAGCCGATTTTATATCATTCATAAATATTCTCCCCTCTGTATCGTGCAATAGCCGCAACGTCCTTGTCGCCTCTGCCCGAGAGGTTGACAACGATTATTTTATCCTTGTCCATTGACGGTGCAATCTTCATACAATGCGCAACTGCGTGGGCGCTTTCAATTGCAGGAATAATGCCCTCTGTTTTTGAAAGGTACTCAAATGCCCAAACAGCCTCTTCGTCCGTTACGGGAACATACTGTGCCCTGTCTGTATCTGCAAGATTTGCGTGCTCAGGGCCGATTCCGGGATAATCAAGGCCTGCCGAAATTGAATACACGGGTGCAATCTGACCGTACTCGTCCTGACAGAAATACGACTTCATTCCGTGGAAAATTCCGAGTGTGCCGTTAGCAATTGTTGCGGCATTTTTCGGGTTGTCAACACCCAGCCCTGCGGCTTCACAGCCGATAAGCTTAACATTTTCGTCTTTTATGAATTCGTAGAATGCGCCCATTGCGTTGCTTCCGCCGCCTACACAAGCCATAACAACGTCCGGTAGCTTTCCTTCTTTTTCAAGCAGCTGAGCTTTGATTTCCTTTCCGATAACGCTTTGAAAATCCCTTACAACAGTCGGGAACGGGTGAGGTCCCATTACTGAGCCGAGAACGTAGTGGGTGTCCGACACACGGTTTGTCCACTCGCGCATAGCCTCGTTTACAGCGTCTTTTAACGTCATTGTGCCTGTTTCAACGGCGTTTACCTTTGCGCCGAGAAGCTTCATTCTGTAGACGTTGAGAGCCTGACGGATTGTGTCCTCCTTGCCCATAAAGATTTCACATTCAAGCCCGAGCAAAGCCGCAACTGTTGCGGTAGCAACTCCGTGCTGACCTGCGCCTGTTTCGGCAATTACACGTGTTTTGCCCATCTTTTTGGCAAGCAGACATTGACCGAGGCAGTTGTTGAGCTTGTGAGAGCCCGTGTGGTTTAAATCCTCACGTTTTAAGTAGATTTTTGCACCGCCTAAGTCCTTTGTCATCTTCTCTGCGTAGTAAAGTCGTGATGGTCTGCCTGCATATTCACGCATAAGAAAGTCAAGCTCCGAAACAAATTCGGGGTCATTTTTGTAGTGATTATAAGCTTGTTCAAATTCGTTTATCGCATTCATAAGTGTTTCGGGAACAAACTGTCCTCCGTGAATGCCGAACTTACCTTTTGACATTTTATATGCTCCTTGTTTTGTCTAATTTATATATCAGCCTTTTAGCTTTTAAGCATAGCCTTTTTGCTATTGCTTATGGATTTTGGCTTTTTAAGCGTAATTTGCAGTTGTACATCATTGAGCCTTCTGCGATTTTATGTAATCATTTACGCAAAGTTTTCATGAAACAGAAAACAAAAAAGACTTTTGTCCCATAAAGGGACAAAAGTCTGAAATAACAACTTCTGCGGTACCACCCAAATTGACGATAATCGTCCGCTTAAACAGCATACTAACATATGCCTCCTGCTGTAACGGTCAGGCTCCGTCGGAAACTACTTGCACACGCTTTCGGTCCGCCCTCACAAGTCCATTCAGGTAAATCTCCGCTGTCGGCTCGCACCACCCGCCGACTCTCTGAAAGTTTTGATAAATCCTACTACTCTCGTTCACTGGTTTATTTTATTGATAACATTATATTACCGAATGTTTACTTTGTCAATACTTTTTTTAAACGTTATATAAAACGGTTTTGAATTATAGGGCGGTATCTCGGGAGTCAGACATTAATCAGACTCTAACGCAAGATACAACTGACAATTTACAATTAACAATTAATGGTCGCTGTGCTCCGAATTTAAAATTGATATATTGGTTATGTTTCGGGACGTGTAGGAACCCGTCCCCTACGCAAAGTTTTGTTTGTTACTATAATGTTGATATAATCGGTAAACCTTCATAGTTAATGTGGACACGGCGCGCCGTGTCCCTACGCAGATGTTGATATATCGGTTATGTTTCGTTTCTTAATGTTGTTCGCTTGATTTTCCCGCTGATAGTTTTCGGGAACTCGTCAACGATTTCAAGGTGCTGAATCCACTTGTACGAAGCCATACGCTTGTTGCAGAAATTTTTGATTTCGTTTTCCGTGTGTTTATCGTAAGCAGTGCCGTCAACAAGCTTTACAATAGCTTTAATAGCCTGACCTCTGTCCTTGTCGGGAACACCGATTACTGCACATTCAAGCACGTTCGGGTACTGCATAATCACGTTTTCAACCTCAAACGGTCCTACACGGAATCCTCTTGTCTTGATAAGGTCGTCGGCTCTGCCGACATACCAGTAAAAACCGTCCTCGTCCTTGTAGGCTGTGTCGCCCGTGTGGTAAACTCCGCCTCTCCAGACCTTTTCATAGAGCTTTTCGTCGCCGTAGTACGACATAAAAATTCCGTACTGCTTTCTGTCTTTCGGCGGATAAACAACAACCTCACCTGTTTCGTTTGCGCCGAGCTCATTGCCGTTTTCGTCGATGATATGAACGTCATAAAGCGGAGTAGGCTTGCCCATTGAACCCGGCTTTGCCACCGAGTCTTTGAGGTTTGCAAGCATAAGCACGCTTTCGGTCTGACCGAAACCCTCCATAAGGTGAAGTCCCGTCTGCTCATAAACCTTTTTGAATACCTCGCTGTTGAGCGCTTCACCCGCTGTGGTGAGGTGTTCAAGCGCAGACAAATCGTACTTGTCCATACCGCGTTTAATGAAATATCTGTAAACCGTTGGCGGTGCGCAGAAAGACGTTACCTTATATTTTTCAATAATGCGCAAAAGTTTGCCGGGCGAAAATTTGTCGAAGTCATATACCATTACTGCGCATCCGCAAAGCCACTGACCGTAGATTTTTCCCCACGACGCCTTGCCCCAGCCTGTTTCGGCAACAGTAAGGTGCAGTCCCTTTTCCTTTACGCACTGCCAGTATTTTGCGGTGATAATGTGACCGAGGGTGTAGGTGTGGTTGTGCTCAACCGCCTTTGGATAGCCTGTTGTGCCTGAGGTAAAGTAAATGAGCATCGGCTCTTCGGCTTTGGTGTCAACCCTTTCGAGTGTATCATCGGCATTTTCAACCTCGGTAGTAAAGTCAACCGTGCCGAAAAGTTTTTTCCTGCATACAAAAACTTTTTCAAGGGTGTTCGGCTGAGAAGCAACAGCCAGTAAGTCATCGGCAGTTGTGTCATCGGGAGTGCAGACAGCCGCAGTAATGTTTGCAATGTTTACTCTGTAGGAAATATCACTTTGAGTAAGAAGGTGCGTTGCAGGAATTATAATTGCGCCGAGCTTGTGCAGGGCAGGCGCTACGTACCAGTACTCATAGTTCCGCTTTAAGATAACAAGCACCTTGTCGCCCTTTTTGATTCCGTTGTTTCTGAAAACATTAGCCGCTTTGTTGCTCAGTCTGCTGATTTCGGCAAATGTAAAGGTTTTTTCTTCCTTTTCGGGATTTGTCCATACAACGGCTGTGTCGTCGGGAGCAAGCTCTGCCATTTTGTCAACTACGTCGTAGCCGAAGTTATAGTTTTCGGGAATGTCAAGCTCAAAGCTGAGCAGATTTCCGTTTTCGTCAAGTGTTTCTTTACAGAAATTTTTGTATAACTGCATATTAATTGCCATAGCCTTTCTGCCCACAAATAGTAATTAAAATTTCCTACAACCTTACTATGGGCAGATAAGGCGTAAATGGCAATTTGGCCATCGCTCGTTGCCGCTTGCGGAAAACTGAGCGAGCAATATAATTTTTATAGTGTGAATTTTCACACTAAAACTTCCTTTTCAGTTGGTTTGCTGACGCATATAAAAGAATACATAATACATATATAATATCAGTTTTACTACGAATATTATTCTATATAAAAATCTGCTGAACTTCAATATGTAAAATTATGCTAATTTAAAATATATTGCGCTTATTAATTCACCAACAGAATACTGTTATTCAATAATGGAAAAAACAGGAATTGCTAATTCATTTTCTGCATAATATACGGCAGATTTGCTGTAAAAATGGAATCGCAGTCAATTTGCTTAAATTAAAGGTTCGCTCTGGTATAAAGAAAACCGCCCCCGATTTGGGAGCGGTTTTTTGTTTGTTGTAAAAGATGTTAAGTTTTAGAAACTGCTGATCATACCTGCAATATATTTCTGAATCAGCGTTGCATCCTTAACGTTTACCGTGCCGTTTTTATCAACATCGGCAGCCTTCATCTGAAGCGAGTTAAAGCTTTCAGTTCCTACAACATTTTTGAGAATGAGTGTTGCGTCGTCAATTTTAACATTGCCGTCGCCGTTTACATCACCCAAAAGAATGCTGCTTTCAAGAGTTGTTGATGTGCTTATGGAAGCGTTTTCAAAACCTCTGATGTTTGAAATGTTCTGCATTTGGCTGTAATCAACAATTGAAGCAATGTGGAGAGTATCGGAAGAATCCGTATATCCAAGGCTTAAAATTTCGAGGTCAAGGTTAATTTCAGCATAGCCTGTTCCGATTATGTTGAACGTTACAGTAACAAAATCTGAGTTGTTGTCAAACGGAACAAGTTTTAATGTGGAGAAGTTACCCTTGATGTAGTTGTCCGTATTTTTAAATACGAGGTTTTTGCCTGCCGAAGGTGTGATAGTCTGCACACCATTTGACATATTGTCGGAGGCTTTGAATTCAAGCTTTGTATTGTCATAGGAAAGCGTCCACTGCGTGTCAACAACGTCCATATTAGAAGTCAGCTTGTAGGAAACTGTAATTGTACCCTCGTCCTTGTTAAAGGTTTTTGTTGCGGTCGGGAAAATATTTGAAGATGCAGTAATCTTAAGCTCATCTGTAGTGGGAGGAGTGGTTACGGGAGCCGTTGTTGCGGGAGCTGTTGTAACAGGTGTAGTTGTAACAGGAGCAGTTGTTGCAGGTACTGTTGTTACGGGAGCAGTTGTTACAGGAACTGTAGTTACGGGAGCCGTTGTTGCGGGAACTGTCGGAGAAGTGGGAATTTCGCCGCTTTCAATGTTGCCGTTTGACATATTATATGAATAAGTATCGGCAGAAAGTCCGTTTCTTGAAACGCTTACCTTGATTGTTGAAGATGAAGTAACAGTAACGCCTGTTGCAACGAACTCGCCTGTTACGTCGTCCGACTTAACCTTGTAGTCCTTGCCGCCAACATTAACGGTTACGTCTGCGTCGGGAACTGAGATACCTGTGATTGTGGTCTTGCCCGAAACTGAGTAAGTAAGCCTTGGCTGTGCAAGCTTAAGAGCGCTCTTTGCATTCTGGAGCTTTGCAATCATATCGGTGATTGCTGTTTCGTCAGCGGTGTCGCCCTGTGCAATGAGTGCGTCGGCTGAAGTCATAAGTGAGCTTACAGTGCTCCATGTTGCGGAAGTATAGTCGGAGGCTGTCATAATCTTAACCGCTCTTGCTTCCTTCTTAAGAAGAGCCATTCCGCTTAATGGGGTTTCAATTTTTTCAAGCTTGTATGATGTACAGCCCTCGTTTGTAACGGTGATGAGAACCTCGCCTGTGATGCCTGTGATGTCTCCTGTCTGTCCGTTGCCGCTTCCGAGGTTGAGAATAGCGTTTACAGAAGTGGTGTTGGGAATTGTAACAATGTAGTTGCCGTCCTCGTCTTTTTCGGAAAGCTTTGTTCCCGGCCAAGCGCCTGCGTATACTGTATCGTCATCGTCCCAGATGTAGATATTGGGAACGATTGAGCTGTTGTAGGGCTTTACGTGGATAACAACCGAATCCTCGGTAGGTTCAGTACTTCCGTCGCCCGATGAGCCTGTTGAAACGATTTTTGAAGAATAGGAAGAATTCGTTACTTCGAGAACAGATGCACCGCTTAAGTTCTTAAGGTCTGCACTCTGTGTGCCGCTGCCGTTGTTGAGAACTACGTTGTAGGTTTCTGTAGTGTCAAGCTCGAGAACGTAGTTGCCGTCAGAGTCTTGCTGTGTGAGCTGTTTGCCGGGCCATGCGCCGTTGAGAGCAGTGCTTGAGCCTGTCCATACATAAGCGTAGGGAACTGAACCGTCCCATGTTTTAACTGTGATTTTTGCCTTTTCGGCAGGCTGAGTTGTGCCTGTAGGCTCTGTCGGAATCTGACCCTGCGCAACCTTTAAGAATGAAAATTCTGATTTTGCACTGCCTCTTTCGTTTTCGCCCTCAAGAGTAACCTTGATTGTGTCGCCGTCATAAGCAGTGTTGCCGATTGTGAAGCTGTCGCCGTTTTTAACGATGAACTTGTTTCCGCCGTCAATTGAGCATTTTGCGCTTGTACATTCTTCAAGAGAAACTGTAACAGTCTGTGTGCCTGAGAATTTAGGTTCGCCCTTTACGGACATAAGCGGTCTGCCGTCGGGCTCCTGAATGAGGATTGTGCCATTTGCGCCGCTGTTGAATGTAACCTTGCCGTTTGTAACCGTTGCAGAAGACTGGTCGTATGCGTTTACAAGGTACTGACCGTCTGCCCAGATTGGGGAAACGTCAATTGTAACGCTTGTGTTGGAGCTTGCGTAGATACAGCCTGCTGCCTTGTCGGTAACGCCGTTCTTGCTGTAGGTTCTGCCGAAAGCATAACCTGATGTTGTTGTAAGGTCTGTGTTGTCGCCTGCGCCGATTGAAACATGGTTGTTTCTAAATGTGCCGACCTTCTGCCAGTGAGCAAGCACTGCTGAATCGGCAGAATCCCAGTTCATATCACTGCGCAGTGAGTGACCTGCACCGCCGTTGCCGTCGTTAGGTACGCCCGAAACAAGCGGACGGTTTGTTTCATCGCCGTAGAAAATCTGAATACCGCCGGGGAGGAGCAGGAATGCAGAGCCTGTTGAAATAAGGTTGCCTCTTGCAAGGGTAGAGTCGTGCGATGAAATATAAGAAAGCTGGTTGAACTTGTCGTTTGAGTTGATGGATGCTGCGTAGCCGTTGTAAATACCTTTGATTTTGTCGTTTGAAAGCAAGCCGCCGCCCTGAGTTTCAAAGTTAATCATTGAATCAAAGCCGCCCTGTGTGTAGTAGCCGTCATAGCCAGCGCCGATGTTGTGATCCCAGCACTCGCCTGTCATCCAGAAGTCCTCGTCCCAGTCAGCACCCGGCTTTGAGGGGTTGTTCTGACGCCATTCCTTAAGAGCGTCAACGCAGGTGTCCTTAAGAGTTTTCCACGAAGCAAAGTCAACGTGCTTTGCAGTATCGCAGCGGAAACCGTCAACGCCGTAATCTCTTACCCATGTTGAAAGCCAGTATGAAATGGTGTTGGTAACAGTCTGCTTTTTGCCTGTTTTGCTCAGGTATGCGGAAAGCTCGTTTGTTTCCTGAGAAAGTCTGCCTTCCTTTGTCCACTTTGTCTTTAAAATGTTCGGAATTCCTACTGTTGCAGTTGACTCTGTCTTGAAATCGGGAAGTCCTGCAAGCGACATTGTAAGGTTGTCGCCGCCGCCTGCTGTGTAGCCTGCAACGCCGCAGCGAATCCAGTCAGCACCCCACCAGTTAGCCCAGTCGGCTGAACTTGAATCATAGTCGATGTAGCTGTGGTAGGTTGTGTTGTTAATATTCTGATGGCTGAAATAATCGCTCTCCCAGCCCGATTTAACAGTACCGTAGCCGTACTCGTCCATATCGTAGAGCGAGTTGTAACCCGAGTGGTTCATAACGATGTCGAGGACAACTCTGATTCCGTGCTCGTGAGCAGTGTCAACAAGAGTTCCGAACTCCTCGGCAGTACCGAAGTTTGCGTCGGTCTGTGTGTAGTCGAGAACGTAGTAGCCGTGATATGAGTAGTGAGCGTAGCTGGGATTTTCGTTTCCGCCTACAACATATCCGTGAATCTGCTCGTAGGGAGCTGAAATCCAGATAGCGTTCACTCCGAGGTCGTCAAAATATCCCTCGTTGATTGCCTGAGTTACGCCCGCAAAGTCGCCGCCGTGGAATGTACCTCTTGTGTCAATTCCGCTGACAACATTGCCGTTTTGGTCAAGTCCTCTGTTGTATGAGTGGTCGTTTGATGTGTTGCCGTTCTTGAAACGGTCGGTGAGAAGGAAGTATACTGACGCATTATCCCATGTGAAATTGTCGTCAGCGGCAATTGACGAGGCTGAAACAATGCTTGTTTCGCCAACGCTTGCCGCACTGGCAGTTGCAAATGAGAAAGAAATGCAGGACAGTATCATGCAAAGCACTAAAACAGCGCTTAAGCACTTCAGTAATCCTTTTCTTTTCATGTGTTTGATCTCCTTTCAAAACTTCTGAATTTTTACGGGATTTGAAAAATTTCCCATTCGTATTGAATTATAACATACTTTATGTATAAATTCTATAATAAAAACTTCAAAAAAGTAAAAACGTCATTATACACAATGCAAAACAGTTGAATTTATGCAATTTTACTTTTTGTATGTTTTTTGTGCTGAAACTCATTTGTAATAAAATTTAACAATTTGAAACTAACAATTGGGTTTTAGCTATATTTCATATATTTTGCTTTTAAATTTCGACAAAATGCTTAAAATTCAAGCGTTACAACTGTCTGCAAAATTCAGCATTGTTTTACGAAAATCCGCATCATCTCTTATAAAATAACTAATTTTTAATAAAGATTAAAAAATATTTATAAAAAATATATAAAACACTATTGATAAATTCAAAAAATAATGTTATGATAACACTTGGAAAGGTTGCCGCAGTAACGAAACTGAAAGCAATGCTCTTTGAGCAATATTTCAGTATTTACGGCAGTTGATTTCTTAATACTTATAATTTTTAAAAGGAGATTCCAAAAATGAAAAAGTCAAGAAAAGCCCTTGCCCTTACAATGGCAGGCTGCATGATGGCTACAGCTTTTGCAGGATGCGGCGGCTCAGGTTCGTCTGCTTCCGATCCAAAGACAGACTCAAGCAGCAAGACAGACACATCAGGTGTAAAGTCAATTTACTTCTTAAACTTCAAACCTGAAATTGCTGACAAGTACGAGGCTATTGCTAAGCAGTACAAGGAAGAAACAGGCATTGAGGTTAAGGTTAAGACAGCCGCTTCGGGTGAGTACGAAAAAACTCTTACATCAGAAATTGCAAAGTCAGATCCGCCTACAATCTTCCAGATTAACGGACCTGTCGGTTATCAGAACTGGGCTGACTACTGCGCAGACCTTAAGGACACAGAGCTTTACAATATGCTTACCGATGAGAATAAGTCGCTCGCAGTAACAAAGGACGAAGGCGTTTACTGTGTTCCTTACGCAATTGAGGGTTACGGCATTATCTATAATGACGAGATTATGCAGAAGTACTTCAAGACTGACGGCGCAAAGGCTAAGTCAACAGACGAAATCAAGAACTTTGATACACTTAAGCTCGTTGTTGAAGATATGACAGCAAAGAAGGACGAGCTCGGCATTGACGGCGTATTCGGCTCAACATCACTTAAAACCGGTGACGACTGGAGATGGCAGACTCACCTTGCAAACCTTCCGCTTTACTATGAGTTCAAAGATGACACATCAAGTGACAATGTAATTCTTAACGGTCTTAATGCTAAAGAAATTTCGTTTAAGTATGCAGACAACTACAAGAATATTTTTGACCTTTATACAAATAACTCTTGTACAGACAAGAAGCTCCTCGGAAGCAAGACTATTGACGAGTCAATGGCTGAATTTGCTACAGGCAAGTGCGCTATGATTCAGAACGGTAACTGGGGCTGGTCACAGATTAACGGTGTTGACGGCAATGTAACAAAGGCTGAAAATATTAAATTCCTTCCAATCTACACAGGTGTCAAGGACGAAGAAAAACAGGGTATTTGCATTGGTACAGAAAACTACTTTGCTATCAACAGCGAAGTTGACGAAGCTACACAGCAGGCATCTATTGACTTCCTCGTATGGTTGTTCTCAAGCGATTACGGTAAGGACGCTGTAACAAATGACCTTGGATTTATCACTCCTTTCAACACATTTAAGGAAGATGAGCAGCCAACTGATCCGCTTGCTAAGGAAGTTCTTTCTTGGAAAGCAAAAGAGAGCGAAGGAATCAAGAATCCTGAATGGCTCTTCACAGCATTCCCGAGTGAAAACTGGAAGAACGAATTCGGTGCATCTCTCCTTGAGTATGTTCAGGGACAGAAAGACTGGTCAAAGGTTGTTGATGACGCTAAGACTTCATGGACAACAGAGCGTGAGGCAACAGCTGAATAAGCAAAGCTTATGCTTTAGGCATCAACCAAATAATTAACTGCAAACCTCCTGCTCCCTCGGGGGCAGGAGGTTTTTAGATGAAGTGCCGAATATATCATTACTTGTCGAAAGCGTCAGTCGTGATTTTTCGGTGGTTTCGTAAAAAGGACAAATGGAGGAAAATATGCAAAAGGCAATAAAAAAATGGTTTCCTGTGCTTGCGCTTCCGACCGTTGTCGCATTTCTCATTTCGTTTTTGATTCCGTTTATAATGGGAATCTATCTCTCTTTCTGCAAATTCAAGACAGTAAAAAATGCAAAATGGGTAGGCTTTGACAACTATCTCAAAGCTTTTGCAAACGAGGACTTTATAAATGCGCTGTGGTTTACGGTAAAATTTACGATTGTGTCCGTTATTACAATCAATATTCTCGCTTTTCTGTTTGCAATGCTGCTGACAAAGGCGCTCAGAGGCACTAACGTATTCAGAACTATCTTCTTTATGCCGAATCTTATCGGCGGTATCGTGCTGGGTTACATCTGGCTTATGATTATCAACGGCGTTCTTCAGTATTTCAACGCCACAATTACAACCAACGCATCTTACGGCTTCTGGGGACTCGTCATACTGATGAACTGGCAGCTGATAGGATATATGATGATTATTTATATTTCGGGCATTCAAAATATTTCGCCCGACCTTATTGAGGCAGCGCAAATTGACGGTGCAAATTCGGTTCAAAGGCTGTTCCACATTACAATTCCGCAGGTTATGCCTTCAATTACAATTTGTCTGTTCTTAACGCTTACAAATTCGTTTAAGCTGTTTGACCAAAACTATGCTCTTACAGCAGGCGCACCCGGAAAATCAACGCAGATGCTTGCGCTTGACATCTACAACACCTTCTACGGTCGTGTAGGCTGGCAGGGCGTCGGACAGGCTAAGGCTGTAATATTCTTCCTCATAGTTGCGGCAATTGCGCTTACGCAGCTCTTCTTAACAAGACGAAAGGAGGTTGAAAACTAATGGCTGAAAAGGTTAAATCCAAAATTCAGGAGAAAAAAGCAAAACTTCGTGCTCCGATGACAGGCAAGGACTGGGTTAAGTTCATAATCCTAATGATTATCGCCATTGTTTTCATTGCTCCTATTTTGCTTGTTTTGATGAACAGCTTTAAGGGCAAGCTCTTTGTAAGCAATGAGCCGTTTGCTTTTCCGAATGCAGAAAGCTTTGTAGGGCTTAAAAACTATACAAGCGGCATTGACAAAATCGACTTCTTCAGTGCGTTCTTTGTATCGCTTTTTGTAACCGTATGCTCGGTAATCCTTATTGTACTTGCAACTGCAATGTGCGCATGGTTTATTACCAGAGTAAAAACGTGGTACACCAAACTTTTGTATTTGCTTTTTGCATTTTCAATGATTGTGCCGTTTCAGATGGTTATGTACCCGATGTCGCAGGTTGCAAATATGCTTCACCTTGACAATATGGTCGGTATCGTTGTAATCTATCTCGGATTTGGCGCAGGACTTTCGGTGTTTATGTTTGCGGGATTTGTAAAATCTGTGCCGCTTGAAATTGAAGAGGCGGCAATGATTGACGGCTGCGGTCCGATGAAAACATTTTTCCTCATCGACTTCCCGATTCTTCGCCCGTCTGCAATTACAGTTGCAATTCTTAACGCAATGTGGATTTGGAACGACTATCTGCTTCCAACGCTTATTTTGAGCGACGTAAGAACGCTTCCTATGGCTATTCAGTATCTGCGCGGCGGTTACGGTTCAATTGATATGGCAGCAATGATGGCTATGCTCGTACTTGCAATCATACCGATTATCATCTTCTACTTCGTATGTCAGAAGTACATCATAAAGGGTGTTATGGCTGGCGCTGTAAAGGGTTGATATTAGTCCGTATAATAAGCCTATGAAACTGTTAAAAACTGATTATCATATGTGCTTATGTGTTGCAAAATTTAAAATTAGATAATTTATAAAAAGAGGCTGTCGCAAAGAGTTTCACTCATTTGCGACAGCCCATTTTAATTTTATTTTCGTAGTAAAATAGCAGTATTAATAACCCCAGCGGTCAAAAAATCTTACGTCCTGATATGTAAGAATGTAGTTTTGACTTTCGTGGAATGCGCTTTGTACAAGATTTGGATTGTACATATACATAATTCTGTGCTGAACGGCATCGTGGTTTTCATCAAAAATATACCTTACCGCCTGCTTGCAGGCTTCGTTAGTGCCAATATCCGTTCTGCCTGTGTAGTGGCAGTCATCAATAACCGACTGAACGCTTGTGTAGCCGTCAAAGCACATTGCATCTTTAACCGCCTGAGCAATCAGCGCCGCACCGACAAATCCGCCTGAGCCGAATTCGCCCATACAAAGACGTTCAAGCAAATCCCTGTCAGCATCGCAAAGCGTAACCTGACCGCATTCGTATGTTGTGTCGGGGTTGTCAATGGCAACAAGGTAGCCTGCGTTCCACTGTGCATTGTAGTCGGCAGGGGTCTGCGGCGGAATTGCCGTAGCAAACGGAATTGTTGCCGCTTGAGTTTTTGGCTGCGTGGTAGACGGCTTTGTAGCTTTAGTCGCCTTAGTTGACGGCGCAGTAGTTTTTGCCTGAGTTGGTTTTACTGTTGTTTGAGCAGGCTCTGTCGTTGTAAGAATTATTCCCTCACCTGCGGCAATTTCATCAATTTTAGGGTTGATGTTTGATGCAAGAGCTGTTTGTTCGCCCTCGCCCGCTTTTAACATTCCGCTAGCAAAGACGGTCTGAATTACAACAAGCACTGAAACAAGAACAAGTACAACCGACAGAACTTTGTTGATTTTTCTATCAAAAAAATTTTTCAAACTTAATCACCTGAATAACTTATCATAATTACTATAATTTTAACATAGTAATTCTTTGCTTTCAAGCCGTAGTATCGCACAAAACCGAGCTGAAAATTAAGTTAAAATCTCACAATAAAAATCTGCTCTGTGTGTCGGTTAAGTGAAAAGTATGCTGAAAAATGAAAAATGCCGACGCAATATGCGCCGGCACTTCAGGTGGTATTCTAAAACGATTGACGCTCGGTTTTTCTGTACTTTGACGGTGTGGTGTCGTAATACATTTTGAACGCCCTGTTGAAATTTGAAATGTTGTTGAATCCCGACATTCCCGCAATTTCGATAATCGGAGTATCGGTTGTTGTAAGCAGCATAGCCGCACGGGTAAGGCGAAGCTCGTTTACGTAGTTTACAAAAGTTGTGTTCATAAGTTCCTTGAAAAGGTGAGATACGTAATAACGGCTTAAACCTGTTGTCTGCGCAATTGTGTCAAGTGAAATAGCATCGCAGAAATTCTCGTTGATATACTCGGTAATTCTGCGCAGTGCACGGTACTTTTTGCCCTGAGTTTCAACGTCGAGAATTTCAACATACTTGTTTGCAAAGAGAATGTAGAAAATCTCATACATTTTTCCGTGAACAAGAAGCTGGAAAAAGTCAAACTTTTCATTTTCTGCCTTAGTGATTGTTCTCAATGCATCGAGCATTTCTGTGTAAAATGCGTCCTCGGGCGAAATTTTTGCAAAGCGAGTGCAGTTGCCTGTTGTAAGCCCTCTGATAAGGCTCTGCGGGATATACTCCTGCGTAACGGAAGCAGGATTTGAAAGATTGAGCAGTACTACGTCAACAACAGCGTTGCGATTTTCGGAAATTCTGTACTTTTGATTCGGGGAAATAAAGTACATATCGCCCTGATTAAGGCTGTATGAATTGGTAGTAGTTTCAAGAGTCATTGAGCCTGTTCTTACAAGCGCGATAACGACCTCGCCGTGAACATTCCAAATGTTGTCAATGACCATTTCGCCGCAAACGACTCTGAATGCGGAACTTGAAGTTGTAGCAGAACGCAAAAAATCAAAACTCATAAAAACACCTCTATATTATTAATAATAATGATATGTTGCCTTAGACTATAATACTAATAATAATTATTATTTGATATGTTGTCAATATATTCCTTAAAATTTCAAAAAAATCATTGATGTTTTAATAAATAATAAAAATTTTAATATCCTGCGTTTAATCACGTTTTATCGACATTTTCTTTTAAAATTCAGAGGTTTATCCCGATTTTAAATATGAAATATTTGACCCAAGATATACAAAACCAATACTATATTGACAAAATCGCATTCATATGACTTAGCAATATATAATCAAAGTTATACAGCAGGTGTTTTTTGTTGTTATATTGCGTTTTTATCACGGCAATGGTACACCGCCGTGTCCCTACGGTCGAGTACCTCGACAGGTGAATTTTTATAGATAATTACAAAGGTTGAATTTAGCGCAGAGAATGTGTCGTGTCACTACGATAGTTACGATTGGATATGAAACGTTTGTATTAAATTCGTAGGGGACGGCTTTTCTGCAAAAACGGCAACCCTTTTGTCGCTTTGCGACATTTCCCCTAACAGGAATCACCCAGACGTCACAAAAACGTTACCAATAATATCAACATAAAATTCGGGCAACCGTTTTATCCGTACAGTCCGGATTTTGAACTCGATTTGCCCGCAGGGGCACCCTGCCGAGGCACCCGACCGACCTTTAATTATTAATTATTAATTATTAATTGTAATTTGTTATTTGTTCAGGTGCTCGACCTAAAATCTAAAATCTCTTTTATTGTTGTTTGCAATGTCGGCAATATGCTCGGTTGCAATTTTTCTTACCTTTTCGTTCGGAATTTTCAAAAGTTCCTTTTCAATAAGCCTGTCGCCTATCTCCTTTGTCTGTTGGCTTGCGTAGTCCATAAGATACTCTTTTAATGTCATAAGTGCGTTGGGGTGACAGCAGTTCTGAATCTGACCGTTTTTGCACAGCGACATAAATCGGTCGCCTGTTCTGCCCTCACGGTAGCAGGCGGTACAGAACGACGGAATGTAGCCAAGCTCCATAAGCCATCTTACAACCTCGTCAAGGCTTCTTTGGTCGGACACGTCAAACTGAGCTGAATTTTCGTCCTCTTCCTCAGGCTCAACGTAACCGCCTACACTTGTGCGTGACGCACCGCTGATTTGTGAAACACCGAGTCCGAGCACCTTTTCACGCACGCTCTTGCTCTCTCTTGTAGAAATAATCATACCCGTATACGGCACGGCAATCCTGATAATTGCAATAATTTTTGCAAAGGTTTCATCGTCTATACCGTTATCAAACACATCGGGGTCAATATCGTCAGCACGTTTAATTCTCGGCACGCTTATGGTGTGAGGGCCTACACCGTGCACGGCTTCAAGGTGCTCGGCGTGCATAAGGATTCCCGCAAGTTCGTAGCGATAAAGCTCAAGTCCGAACAGAACGCCGATTCCAACGTCGTCAATTCCGCCCTCCATTGCTCTGTCCATTGCCTCGGTGTGGTATGCATAGTTGTGCTTAGGGCCTGTGGGGTGAAGAACCTCGTAGCTTTCCTTGTTATAGGTTTCCTGAAACAGAATGTATGTTCCGATTCCTGCATCCTTGAGCTTGCGGTAATTGTCAACCGTTGTTGCGGCAATGTTGACATTTACACGTCTGATTGCGCCGTTCTTGTGCTTTATGGAATAAATCGTCTTGATACAGTCCAGAATGTACTCAATCGGATTGTTTACGGGGTCCTCGCCTGCCTCAATTGCAAGGCGCTTGTGTCCCATATCCTGAAGTGCAATAACCTCATTTTTAACCTCTTCCTGAGTCAGCTTTTTGCGGCAGATGTGCTTGTTCTTTGCGTGGTAAGGGCAGTAAACACAGCCGTTTACGCAGTAGTTTGACAGGTAGAGCGGTGCAAACATTACGATTCTGTCGCCGTAAAAATCCTTTTTAATCTGCTTTGCAAGGGCATAGATTTCATCAAGCTTTTCCTTGTTTTCACAGGCGAGAAGCACGCTTGCCTCTCTGTGGTCAAGACCCTTGCGCAGCTTTGCTTTTTCAATGATTTTGTCGATAAGCTCAAGATTGTCCTTGTTTTCGTCGGCAAAGCGAAGCGTTTCCTTAATCTCTTCGTCATTGATAAATTCTTCGGCTTTGAGCGAGTTTTTGTCATACTTTGGCATAATTAATTACCTTCCTGTTTTCTAAAATTATTATTCAATATAGAATCGAGCCAGCGATTCTGAATTTTGCATTTTAATTTTTATAATCTCCTCTGTCGGTTACTATTTCATAGCCTATCGACTTCATACGGTTTGACAGGCATTTTATGCACTCGGCGGCTTCGTCGCCTGTGCAGATTTTGTTGTCGTAAAGCGAGTAGTCCGCCCTGTGCTCGGTCGGCGAGAGGTTGGGCATTACAACGTTTGCACCGTGCAAAATCCCTTTTTCTCTGCCCTTCCCGTCAGCCGTGCCGAGAGCCGTTGTCGCAGGCAGCAGCACCCTTGGAAGCATAAGGCGCACAAGCGAAATCAGCACAAGCGTAAGGCGCACGCTGCCGCTTTTTTCACCTGCAAAGGGAGTATCTTTATGTGGAATGAACGGGCCTATTCCGCACATCTGAGGATTTAAGTCCTTTAAAAAGAGCAAATCCTCCGCAAGCGTTTCATACGTCTGAAAAGGCGAGCCAACCATAAAGCCTGCGCCTGTCTGGTATCCGATTTTTTTCAGCGTGTAAAGGCAGTTTTTGCGGTTTGCAAGCAACATTTCGGGCGGATGGAGCTTCTTGTAATGCTCCTCGTTTGCCGTTTCGTGGCGCAGAAGATAGCGGTCTGCACCTGCGCTGAAAAGTTTTTTATAGCTTTCCTCAGTTCGTTCACCCAGCGAAAGAGTAACTGCGCAGTCAGGGTAAAGCGACTTGATACTGCTTACAATACCACACATAACCTCGTCTTTATAGCAGCCGTCCTCTCCGCCCTGCAAAACAAAGGTGCGAAAACCGAGCGAGTAGCCTGTTTTACAGCACGACAAAATCTGCTTTTTGCTCAGTCGGTAGCGCACTGCGTTTTTGTTTGAACGACGCAGTCCGCAATAAAGACAATCGTTTTTACAAATACTTGAAAACTCGATAAGCCCTCGAATGTAGATTTTGTTTGAAAAGTGTTCAAGCGACTTTTTTTGAGCCTTTTTGCGCAGGACTTCAAGCTCGCTGTCGTTTATATTCTCAAGCAGAAACGCAAGCTCCTGCTTTGGCGCAAATCCTGTTGATTCAATTTTTTCAATAATGCTTATAATATCCATAATTTATCACTTTTTTGAGTAAGCTGTTTTAACCGTTACGCCTGTCAGCCTGCCGAGTTTTCCCGAAACCGAGCTGATTACATCGAGCTTTGCGTCAATTACTATGCTTATTATGCTGATGTTTTTCTGTCTGTACGGAATCCCCAGCCTGCCGATTATACAGTCGGAGGCTGTGTGTAAAATTTCGTTTATCTGCGGTATTGAGTCGGGGGATTCAACAATTATGCTGATGACTGCAACACGTGTTTCGTTTTGATTTTCGTCCATTTCTTCTCCTTATACCGGTATTAAAATAAACGCGGTGTCAAAAGACACCGCGTTAGTAGTTACTTTTATTGCGGAACAACTGCATAAAGGGTGCAATTATCCCCAAAAGCCTTGCGTTGTCTTATGCGTCAATAAAATTTCAGCGTCAGAACTGCATTTGCAAAATATTTAGTATTTAACATTGTGATTAACAAGAGTTACATCACACCGCATATTAATGCGAAATAAATTGTAAAATTACTGCTCTTTTATTTCTATTCCGAGAACATCAAGACTTTCCTTGTCAACGGGTGCCGGGCAGGCTGACATAAGCTCGCTTGCATTCTGCACCTTCGGGAATGCCGTAACATCTCTAAGGCTGTCTGCTTTGCAAAGCAGCATTGCAATTCGGTCAAGGCCGATTCCCATTCCGCCGTGAGGCGGTGCGCCGTACTTGTAGGCTTCAACAAGGAATCCGAACTTTGCTTCGATTTCCTCGTCTGTAAGCTTTAATGCCCTGAACATCTTCTCCTGAAGTTCGGGGTCGGTAATACGCATTGAACCGCTTGACAGCTCAATTCCGTTGAGCGTAAGGTCAAATGCCTTTGCAATAACCTTTGAGGGGTCAGTGTCAAGATACTGCAAACAATCCTCCTTTGGCATTGTGAACGGGTGGTGCATTGCAAGCCACTCGCCGCTCTCATCATCGTACTCAAAGAACGGGAAGTCGACAATCCAGAGGAATTTAAATTCATCCGGGATAATGTCAAGACGCTTTGCAACAGTAAGGCGAAGCGCGCCGAGAGTTGAAAGCACAGTGCTTGTTTTGTCGGCTACAATTAAAATAACGTCGCCCTTTTCTGCGCCGAGTCTTTCATAAATTGCGTTCATTTCCTCATCGGTCATAAACTTTTTAAACGACGCATTCGGCTCGTCAACCCATCTTACATAGGCAAGTCCCTTTGCTCCGATTCCCTTTACATACTCGGTGAGTTTGTCAATTTCTTTTCTTGTGTAAACGGACGAAGCGTTCTTTGCAACAATTGCACGAACAGAACCGCCGTTTTCAATTGCTCCCGTAAACACGCCGAATCCGCAGTTCTTTACAAGGTCGGAAATGTCCTGAATCTTCATATCAAAGCGAATGTCGGGCTTGTCGGAGCCGTAGTTTTCCACAGCCTCTTTATATGTCATTCTCTCAAACGGAGTTTTTAAATCCTTGCCGAGAACATCTTTAAATAATCTTTTGAAAAGACCCTCGTTAATTTCAAGAATATCCTCAACGTCGACAAACGAAAGCTCCATATCAATCTGAGTGAATTCGGGCTGACGGTCGGCACGCAAATCCTCGTCACGGAAACAGCGTGCAAGCTGAATGTAGCGGTCAAAGCCCGACACCATAAGAAGCTGTTTGTAAATCTGCGGCGACTGCGGAAGAGCATAAAACTTGCCGTTGTGGATTCTTGACGGAACAAGGTAATCTCTTGCGCCCTCAGGGGTGGACTTTATCATCATAGGAGTTTCAATCTCTATAAATCCGTTTTCGGCAAAGTAATCTCTTGCAGTTTTTGCAAGCTTGCTTCTGAGCATAATGTTGTTTTGCAGAGGACGTCTGCGTAAATCAAGGTAGCGGTATTTTAAGCGAAGTTCTTCATTGGTGCTTGTTTCGTCAACAATTTCAAACGGAGGTGTCTGAGCCTTTGAAAGAACACGCAAATCATTTACGAGAATTTCAATTTCACCCGTGGGAATTTCTGCATTTTTCGAACTTCTCTCACATACAACACCCTTTGCGGCAAGGACAAACTCGCTGCGGCAGGCAAAAGCCTTGTCAAAAATCTCCTTATCCGTCGTATCGTTAAAAGCAAGCTGTACAACGCCCGTGCGGTCGCGCAAATCGATAAAAATAAGCTGTCCGAGGTCACGGCAGCGCTGTACCCAACCGCATACTGTGACTTCTTTTCCTGCGTCGGAGAGTCTTAAATCTCCGCAGTAATTTGTGCGCTTTAAGCCTGTCATAAATTCTGCCATTTTTATATTACTCCTTATCTTGATTAAATTGCTATCTGTTCTGTATAGTATTTATCAAATTTCCATTTAATCGGATTTGTGTCGATATATTCCCATATCCTGTCATAATCCTTTTGTGTTCTTATTATGTGGTCGTGAAATCTTGATTGCCATATTCGGTGTATATCAGAATTTTCG
>CANBJR010000024.1 GCA_947369085.1 uncultured Clostridia bacterium
GATTTAAATTGTATCCACAGAGTCTTCCAACAACAAGCGTTAATATTCCTGATGGAGTATATGAGATACAGGGAAAAACTTCTGGCAAGTTAATACATACATCAAATACTGGGGATAATGCAATTTTATATGATTCTGGTACATCTAACAATCAAAAATTCAATTTTGTGAGACAAAGTGATGGAACTTATTCTATAACAGCACTTTCTACCGGGAAAGTACTTGAGGATCCAGGATTAAGTTATGATCAAGGAACTCAAATGAAATTTTATAGTTGGAATGGAGGTAATAATCAAAAATGGTATGTTGTAGATTGTGGTAATGGATTAATTAAATTAATTAACAAACATTCTGGTTTGGCATTAGATATAAAGGAGAACAAAACAGATAATAATACGCCAATTATACAATGGAGAGATAAAGGATCAGATGGTCAACGATTTAGACTGATTAGCAGTTGAATAAAACTATTATTAGGAGGTAATACAATATGAAAACTTTATTTAAAAAAACTTTAGGAACTTTTTTTGCAGCAATGATTTTAATTTCTTTGTTTTCTGTCAGCGTAAATGCAGCAACACCTCGTATGTATAACTTTACCGATTATACGGGCAATGAAACGGTGTCTGTTGATTTACAGGGGGATTATACCAAGTTTGTAAAACTTGAAAATGAAAACGGAGAAATTGATTCGAAAAACTACACGGTTTCGGGAGATGAAAATAAAACTACCGTTACGCTGAAAGAGGATTACTTAAACGGTTTGGAAAACGGCGAGTACACATATAACGGATATTTTGAAAATATTTTACATACATATGAGTTCAGCGCTGTTGAAAATGTCGGAATATCAATTCCTGCCGGCGAAAGCGGTGAGTTTGTTAATTTAACGGTCGGTGAAACAGAGGTAGATAAATCAAATTATGATGTAGAGAAAACATCAGAGGGATTTGTTATTACCGTTAAAACTGAGTATCTGCAAACTTTGCCTGAAAATACCGAGTTTTCTGCACATTACTATGGCAACAATATGTGTTATATCAAATTGCAGGTAGAAAAACAGGGGTCACATCCTGCTACAGGCTCAGAGGCAACAAACAACACATCAACAAACGGCGGTACAAAAACATTAATTTCTCCGAAAACAGGAGTCAGCAACTATGCACCTCAAGTTATTTCGGTGATGATGTTATCAGCGTGTGTTTTTGCAGTCGGAATTTTAATCGGCAATCGCAAAAAACAATGAATTTAAAATTAGTAATGCAACTGATAGTATGAAAATGTAAAAGTTTAAATATGTTATCATAAAAAGAAAGCAAGGATATGGATTTTATTTTTTTCATATCCTTGCTTTTTAAATTATGCCTAAAAAAATAAAACATCAACCCATTTGGAAAACTACCGATACACTCATTATCCCGTTGGAACAGCTTGCAAAAATATCTCCGTCCATTTTCTTTATAAGCTGACGGCAGATATAAAGTCCCAGACCGCTGCCGTTGTTAGAGCCGACGTTTGAGCCTCGCCAGAAGCTGTCAAAAATATGGTCAATTTCATTTTCCGAAAGCGTACAGCCGCTGTTTGAAACCGATACAATCATACAGTCCTCTTCCTGCTCAAATGAAACTGAAATTTTCTTTCCGTCGCCGTATTTTATTGCATTTTCCATTATGTTTTGCAAAATTTCAACACTGCGGTCAATATCGCCTTTAATTATACAATCGCAGTATTTATTTACCGTAAAATCTGTTTTGAGCAAATCAAGCTTATCCTTGTAAAAGGTATTGATTTCATTTATCATTTCGGATAAATAGAACTCGCTGTTATGCACTTCAAGCTTTAAAAAGTCTTCGTTTGACGCTTTGATGATTTCGTTGACATATTTTTTTATTTCATCACATTTTTGCGTTATGTTTACGGCAATTTCCTTTTTCTTATTCTCGTCTTTGTACAAATCCTTTTCCAGCGCTTTAGAATACAGCTCAATCACGCCCAAAGGTGTTTTTATATCGTGTGATATTGAAAGCACAAGAGTTTTCTTGTCCTTTTGTAATTCAAGCTCACTCGCCTTTTGTGCTTCAAGGCGTTCTCTGAGCAAGTCCATTCCCCAGATAAAGCGTCCGAAGTATCTGCCTTTGCTTTCCTTGAGAGGTATTGAAAGATTGCCTCGGGATAATTCATAGGGGAGATCTGTAAGCTTGTTAAAAGGATTAATTATTTTGATTTTTACAAATATTATCGTTGCAAATAAAATGAGTGAAATTATTGCAAGAGAGATGTTGAGTATCAGTATTGAATCTGAGCCTTGAGTGGAATAGCAGTAGTCAAAACGATAGGTTTCACCATCAATTTGTCTGATAATATAGTCGCTGTTTGTGTTATAAAATGACTTAGTGTTATCGTTATTAAGCCTTTCAATATTGGTTACGTATTCTAAACCTTCCGTGGAAATACTATCGAATCCGTTGTTGATAATGGATTGTTCTATGCGGTTTACTTCAACTCTGTAAGGGCGGCTTCCCGAACTGTTTTGAGATGAAATTAAAAATATATTCGCACCCGTAAATACAAGAGCGACTGCGATGATTACGGCAATGAGCAAGAGATTGAATTTTTTCAAAATCAGTCACCCCTTTTCTCATAGCGGTAACCTACACCCCAGACTGTTACAATTCTTTCGGTTTTTTTGGAATTTTCCTCAATCTTTTGGCGAAGCCATTTTATATGGACAGTCAGCGTTTGAGGTTCGCTGAAACTGTCAAATCCCCATATTTTATTAAAAATCATATCCTTGCTCAGGGTTTTGTTTGCATTTTCCATAAGCAAGACAAGCAAATCAAATTCTTTTTGCGTCATATCAATTTTTGTGCCGTTTTTGTAAGCAATTCTGCTTATTTTGTCAAGCTTGATGTTGCCGTCGGTTATGCTGTCGCTTTGGTATCTGCGCTTGAATATTCCGCTGATTTTCGCAAGCAAAATGTCAATGTCATACGGCTTTTCAATGTAATCGTCCGCACCAAGCAGCAATCCTTTCAGCTTATCGTCCTTTTCAATTTTTGCGCTGACAATAATTATGGGAGTGTTTGAGCTTTCACGAATCTGTCTGCATACGGCAAGACCGTCCATATTCGGAAGCATAATATCAAGCACAACAACCTTAGCACCATATTTTTCATAGTGTTCAAGCGCATCTTCTCCTGTTTCACACAAAGTTGCCGAGTAGCCCTCATTTTTGAGAAAATCGCACAGCAGATTTCCCATTTCAGTATTATCTTCAACAACAAGTATGTCGGACATAATATCATTCCTTTCTGTGTGAAACAGTGTTTCGAAAGCGTTAGATTAACATAATTTTTGCCCGCGTGCAGGCAGGGCAGAAGTTTACCAACCCATTTCCAAAAGCCAGTTGTTAAGGTTGCGTTCACGCTGGCGCAGGTCTGTTTCGTTATTGTATTTATCTAAATTATACTCGCCTTTGATATTTCCGTCAACGATATACATAACTCGTGTGCATTTTGCGGCAACCTTTACATCGTGAGTTACAAGCATAATTGTTGTGCCGTCGTCATTGATTTTCCTAAGTTCTTCCATAACCTCTTCGGAAGTTGTTCGGTTTAGCGCACCTGTAGGCTCATCGGCAAAAATTAAATTCGGATGATTTATCATACTTCTGCAAATGCAGGCTCTCTGTAACTGACCGCCTGATACCTCATTTATATCATTGTCGGCAATTTCAATTATTCCGAGCTTTCGCATAAGTTCTTTGCCGTATTCTATCTTCTCTTTTTTGGAGAGAGTGTTTTTAGCCGATTGCAGGGCGGGAAGAACAATATTGTCGAGCACCGTAAGATTTTTCATCATATACATCTGCTGAAAGATAAATCCCATTTCATCAAGTCGCAGTTCCGCAATTTTTTTGGCGTTCATCTTTGAAATATCCTTTCCGCAAAAGCTGACGCTTCCTGCGGTGATGTTATCCATTCCCGAAACTGTGTAGAGCAAGGTTGACTTGCCCGAACCTGACGGTCCCATTATTGCAATCATTTCGCCCTTTTTAACGGAAAAGTTTACATTTTTAAGAACATTGTTCTGACGTTTGTTTGCTATATAAGTTTTACAAAGATTGTTTACTTCAAGAATTGTATTCATAATTTTAACTCCTTAATCACTCAATACTGTTAATTTCCGATGATTTAACCTTGCGTACCTGCTGAGCAACAATAAATACTGCTAAAACTGTTGTTGCAAGACAGATAAGCGGATAAATTACATAGCTTTCAAGCACATTTACATCGAAAATGATGTTGTTAGCACCCATTATTTTGAAAATAAAACCGACCGAAAGCTGACTTGCAGGCTCTGACAAAAGTATTGCTATAAATACTGCTAAAACCATAACAATGCCTATTCGTAAAGTCTGCCACAAAATTATTGAGCTGTTTTTAAAGCCTATGGCTTTGAGCATTGCAATTTCACTGCGTTCCTTTGTAAGGAAAGATTTTTCCATAAGAACAGCCACAAGAATGTTTATAATGAGCACAATAAGAATGATTAATAATTTAGTATTGCTCATATAACCTGCAACGCCGCCGATCATATAATCAACATATTCTCCGCCTGTACGGACAGTGTAATCTGAAAATTCATCCTTAATAAGCTCAAATCTTTCGTTTATTTCATCAGAAGAAGGATTGTCTGTATATTTTACCTGATAAGGGAAGATGCCCATTGCCTGGCTGTAATCAAGCTCTTCATCTTCTGTAAAGCGTATTCCTTCACCCATATTGTTCATAGACTGGTAGATTGCTGTAATTATATAGTCTTTATCTCCGCTTACTGTAGATATAGTAACAGTATCGCCGATTTTAGCGTGAATTTTATCTGCCGTTATATAGGTTAAGGCAATTTCATTTTTGTTTTTGGGCGGAGTGCCCTCAAGATATGAATACATATCCGTTGTGGTGTTTGTTCCCTGAAAAGCGAGGGATTTACATTTGTAGTCCCCGTTGATAATGCCCAGCTTAAATGCTGTTTCACAGTAACAATCAGCTTTGATTTCGTTTTCGGAAAGAGTTTTTTTAATTTCGTTCAGCTGTTCCTTTAGATTTTCGTGACCGCCTGTTACTAAGTGCCTTTCATCACTTTTTAGATCCTCAAGAAAAACATCGCTTTTTGTCATTGAGTACCAAGTGATAAGGTTGTCACTTTGCAGGGTTGCTATTGTGTTTACCATTATGGTGATTAAAAGTATTCCTATGGTAAAGGTAATCAGCATAATTCCAAAACGCTTTACTCCGCTTAAGATGTCGTTTACAGCCATAAACGGAACGGGCTTGAGCTTTGATTTTGAAAGCTTAATAACACCCTTTTTCTTAAAGCGTTCTCCTGTTGTTCCGTTGCGTATTGCGTCAACAGGAGAAAACTTTTTAACCTTGCCCGTACATCTGTAGCAAAACAGCATAATAATCAAAACAATAGCTATTGCAAAAATAATATTTAAGATATACCTGTTGTTGCCCTCAATAACGATGTTTTCAGAAACCTGCTGTAAAAGCATATTTCCAAACGGAATCGAAATGATAAGTCCGATAATTGCACCGACAATTGAAGTTGCAAAGTACTTAATAAGATACAACCCTCTGATTTTTCTGTTTTTTATACCGATTGCTTTCATTATTCCGATTTCACGATATTCCTCACTTAACGTAAAGGTAATTGTAAATCGCAGAATTACAAAAGAAATTAAAATCAGACATATGCTGACTATAAGAAGTACGCCTGCGTTAATCATATCCATAATATATGTTGTCTTAATCAGAGCCTTGCTTCCCATAAAAGTAATGTTTGTGCAGTCTGAAAGCGCTTGTTCCAAGCCTTCAATATCATCGGTATATACATATACCGACTTTCCTGTCCACGGCTTTACACTTTCGTTAGAATAGAAATCGTTAAAATCATCTTTACTTATAAGAAAGCGCGGAGTACCCATCATTGATGAGCCTAAGACTGCGTCCTTTAGACTACCCTTAATTTTAAAATCTTTTGAAACATCGCCGACTGTAATAGTGATTTTATCCCCTACAGATAAATCATTTTGCGTCATAATTGATTTTCTTAAATAAAGCTCTCCGTCATTAACTTCCGTTATAGGGTCATTATTATCATCATAGTAAGTGATACAGGCATTTTCAAATGCATTCATCATCATTGTGTTTGATGATTTTATCTTCTTATCATTTTGCTTTGCTCCGGATGTGCTTATATAAATGGAGTCCTCTGACTTGTAACTTTCAGTACCGCTGAAATTTTTGACGATTTCCTCGGCGCTTTCTGACTTGTCTGTTTCAACCTTTCCGGAAGTGAATATACAGTAATCCGCCACTTTTGCATTGTCAAAATAAGTGTCAAGCGAACTTGTAACCGCCGAAAGATTGTTGGCACTTGATGAAACAAACATAACTGCAAGAATGATGAACAGCAGAAGTATAATGTTCATTGTGCGCTTTCTTTTTAAATCTTTTTTCAGAATATTGAGATACATCTGATTACCTCCTTTGCAAAATTAATTATAAAGGCTAAGTTATTAAATAATCCTTAAATAATTTTAATATATAAAAAATATTTTGCAATAAGAAAATATCAAAGCAAAGTTATTGACATTAAGTTGTTTTTAATTATATAATTTTTTATTATAACTTGTGCGGTGATAAGATGATAAAAGTTGCATTTTGTGATGATGAGGCTAAAATTTTAGAAGATTTTTCTGTAAAAATAAAGAGTGAATTTGAAAAACTTAGTTGTGAAATTGATTTATATACAACAAAAAACTCAATTGAACTTCTTGAATACCTTAAAAATTATACTGTTGACATACTGTTTCTGGATATTGATATGCCGACAATCAGCGGTATGGAGATTGCGCAAACTCTGCTCAACAGCGAAATAAAAACACGCCTTGTATTTGTCACGGGTCAGGACGCACTTGTATATAAATCCTTTAAATATCATCCTTTCGGATTTATAAGAAAGACATATTTTGATGAAGAAATATCAGGAGTAGTAAAAAGCTTAGTTGAGGAAATGCAAAAAAGCTCTGACACTTTTTTGTTCAAAACCAACGACGGCTTTAACAGAATTAAGCTTAGGGATATTCTTTATTTTGAATCGGAGTCAAATTATATTAATCTGCATACAAAGGAAAGTGTTTATAAATTCAGAAGTACTGTTTCGGCAATTGAAAAGGAACTTTCAACCAAGGGCTTTATACGTATACATAAAGGATTTCTTGTGAATCAGGAGCATATCTTTTCGGTTAAATCCGAGAATGTTGTTCTCAGCAACAATGCCGTATTGCCAATCGGCAGAACAAACCGAGACGTAATAAAAGCCCGCATTATGAGGTATATGAGATGATTGGAAAATATAAAAAGCTCAAGAAGAATTTTGAAAACCTTGAAAAGGAATATGCAAGAGAGGTTGCCGGAAATCTCGACTTGCAGTACGAATACGATAACCTGAAAGCCGATTATACAAATGAAATGACTCAGCGTGCCGAGATTGAGCGACTTCACGAAAACACACGAAGGCTGAAGCACGATATGAAAAATCATATTATGGTGGCTGTATCTTACCTTAACAACGGAGAGATTGAGCAGGCAACGAATTATCTTTCTGATGTGCTGGATAATCTGAATAAAACCTATTCCTACATTCAGACGGGCAACTCTGTAATGAATTATATTATCAATTCTAAGCTTGAAAAAGCACATAGCAAGGGAATCAGATTTAAAGCAGAAATAGAAAATCTCCCCTTTGAAAAAATGGGAAGTGTTGATTTTTCTGCATTGCTTTCAAATATACTTGATAATGCCGTTGAGGCAAGTGAAAAGACAACAGATAAGTTTATCTGTGTTGCGATTCTCAAAAAGCGTGCTTATGATACAATCCTCGTAAAAAACAAGATTGACAACTCCGTTCTTGAAACAAATCCCGAGCTTAAATCGGATAAAAATAATACAGAACAACACGGCTACGGTATAAAGCAGATAAAGACAATAGCCGAAAAATATGATGGTATAGTTGATATTTATGAAGAGGACAATATGTTCTGCGTGAATGTTATGATACCAAGCTAATACTAAAATCAGACTGTTTCAAGCGAAGCAGTCTTTTTTATTTGACAGGAAACTGCATATAAGTAAGCTGTCAGGAAAAACAAAAAAGCCAATTCCTTTTTCAAAATTTGTGTCAAGGCTCTTGCTTTTTGTCACAGTTCAGAAGCAGTTTATCCCAAAGGGATTGTAAATTATCAGTAAAAGTTTATTATTAAATCAGGTGAAGAAAATGATTATAGCAAAAAACTTAAGCAAGGAATTTCACAATAACATCAAAGCGGTGAATAATCTTTCGTTTCATATTAACAAGGGTGAAACAGTCGGGCTTATAGGTGCAAACGGCGCAGGCAAAACAACACTTATAAAGCTTATTTCAGGTTTATTGAAACCCAACAGCGGATTTGTCAGAATTTTTGAGGATAATCCGCTTGCAAGAAAAGCTAAAAACGGTCCGTTTATGGGCGTAGTGTCGGGGCAGCGAGCATCAGGTGCTTATGACGGCGGCAGAGGCGCAAATACAGCAGCCTTGCAGGAAGATTTAACGGTTGAACTGAATATGGAGTTTGTAAAGGCGATTTACAGAATTCCCGATGACAGATATAATAAAAAGCTTTCTGAGCTTACAGACGCTCTTGGTTTAAACTCTTTTATGAAATATCGTGTTGACCAGCTTTCATTAGGTCAGCGTATGCGTGCAGAAATAGCTGTCATACTGCTCTATGAGCCTGAACTTCTTATACTTGACGAACCATTTATCGGGGTTGACTTGATAGCCAAGGAATCAATAAGGCAAATTCTTCAAAAAATGTCCAAGGATAAGAACACCACAATAATTCTTACCACACACAATGTAGAAGAAATTGAGAAAATCTGTGAACGGGTAATCTTATTAGATAAAGGCAGTATGGTTTTTAACGGAAGCTTTGACCGTATAAAGTATTCTCATGCAAGTATCAACTCGCTAAACGCCAAACTTATAGATAAAATTCCCGATATGCAGGATTTGCCTGTGACTAAATATACGATAGAGAACAGGAAAATCACTTTATGGTATGACACAAAGGTAATCAGCACAAAGGACTTGACCGCCTATATTTTATCTCAGTGCAAGGTTAAGGATTTATTAATAAGAAAACCTACTGTTGAAGAAATTATAAGAAATATATATGAGGAGGATTCAAAGTGAATAAAACTATAATTGACGTGCAGAACCTAAGCAAAACCTTTAAAATTACAAAAAGAAAAACGGGCTTCAAAGGTGCATTAGCGAATATATTTCATCCTGAGCACGAATATAAGAAGGCTGTAAACAATATCAGCTTTAATATAAAAGAGGGTGAAATGGTAGGATTTATCGGACCTAACGGAGCAGGAAAGTCAACTACCGTAAAAATGCTTTCGGGTATTCTGCACCCTGACAGCGGCAACATAAATATCGCAGGATATATTCCCCACAAACAGCGTAAGGAATATGTTGCAAATATAGGCGTAGTGTTCGGTCAGAAATCGCAGATTTCTTGGGATTTGTCACCTATAGACAGCTACGAGGTAATAAAACATATTTATAAAATTCCCGATAAGAAATATAAAGAAAATATTGAACGCTTTACTGAGCTTCTTGATATGCGGAAATTCATTAATCAGCCCGTTCGACAGCTTTCGTTGGGTCAGCGAATGAGAGCAGATATTGCAGCGGCACTGCTTCACTCTCCTAAAATTGTTTTCTTTGATGAGCCGACAATCGGAATTGATGTTGTCGGCAAGGAGAAAATCCGCAGCTTTATAAAATCTCTTAATAAAACTGATAACATCACTATGATTTTTACTACTCACGATATGCAGGATATTGAAAAAACCTGTGAACGCTTGATAATTATTGATGACGGTAAAAAGCTTTATGACGGAAGTTTTGAATCAATAAAAAGAAATTATGTTTCATCACGAATTATTGAAGCCGAGTTTGAACAGTTGCCTGAAAAAATTGAAATTCCAAATATTACGGTCAGTGATGTTGATAAAAACAAAATGAAAAAGCTCATCACATTCGATACCGGAAAAACAAGTATAAATGCCTTGATGAGCACTCTGCTGAATAATTACAATATCAAGGATATTTCGGTAAAAGAGCCTGAAATTGATGCGATAATCAGCGATATTTATCAGGGAAAAATTATTGTAAATTAAGTTTGGAGGTGCAAGATGAGTACTTACATACAATTTGCCGCAATTAAATTCAGAAATAATATGGCTTACCGTTTTGAGTATATAATGGGGATTTTGAATACTGTTCTGATTTTTTTAGTGTATTGGTGTATATACAAGGCGTTATACGGCGGAGCAAGCGAGATTGACGGAATTACCTTTTCAATGGTAACTACAAATTTTATAATTTCGCTCGGTCTGACAAATGCTTTTTCAAAAAATGAAATGTTTTTACAGGATAAAATCAAACAGGGAACAATAGCAAATGAGCTTCTTAAGCCTGTTAATTTTAAATTCAGAATGTTGTTTGAGGATTTGGGAGACGGATTTTTTAAAGTGATTTTCAATTTTCTGCCTGCCGTGATAATTGCAATGTTATTTACTGAAATTGAGCCGCCTGCCGGAGCAGGAAATTTTATTCTCTGCCTTGTCAGTGCAGTGCTGGGATATATTGTATTGTGGTATATAAGCTTTATAGTTCAGACCTTGGCTTTCTGGCTGTTTAATGTCTGGGGATTGATTACAATAAAAAATGTAATAGTAAATATTTTCTCGGGTGCTTTACTTCCGCTTTGGTTTATGCCACAACCTATTCTGAATATTATTAAGTTCACACCGTTTGATTCTATTTTCTTCACACCTGTTCAGCTGTATCTCGGACAACTGCAGGGTTATGAAATACTGTTGAATTTTGGTAGGCAGGTTTTGTGGATAGCAATACTTTATTTTATCGGCGAGCTTTTGTGGAATAAAGGAATCAAAAGACTTATAGTGCAGGGAGGTTAAGTTATGAAAGATATAGTTTCTCTGTTTTTTGCTTATGCAAAATCAGGTATAAAAACACGCTTTCAATATAAGCTTGACTCCGTAGTTTCGTCTTTTGCCGTGTTTTTCAGAGAAGCGGCAGGAATTATTGCAATGTATTTTGCTTTGCTTAAATTTGATACCATTAATAACTGGAATATCAACGAGCTTATGTTCCTGTTCAGCCTGATTTTTATTACATATGGAATTTTCATTGTATTTTTTATGGCTTTGCGAGATTTTTCTGACTGGATAAAACACGGTGACATAGACAGAGTAATGGTAAGACCACGCGGAATACTGACTCAGCTTGTAATGTGCGGGGCAGACTGGCTTGCAGCTCTCGGTCACGGAACATTGGGAATTATACTTTTTATTTTGTCAGCAAACAATGTGGGAGTAGAGTGGAATGCTGTAACTATCTTGTATTATGTTATTTCAATTGCAAGCGGTGTTCTTATACAAGGTGCAGTTTTCTTAATTTTTTCGGCAATCAGTATCTATTTTATAGAAACACAAAGCCTAAAAGAAATTATGTACTGGAATCTACGCAAATTTGCAGGGTATCCGATTAGCATTTATAATAAGTTTATACAATCACTTCTTATATTTGTAGTGCCGTTTGCATTTGTAAATTACTTTCCGGCACAATTCTTGCTGCGCAAGGAGGATATGGCTGCATATCCCGAATGGTTTATGTATATTTCGCCGTTTGTCGGAATCATACTTTATACTCTTGCTTACTTTTTCTGGAAGTTCAGTATGAGGTATTATAAAAGTACAGGCAATTAATATTTTTCAAAATATCAAAGGCATACACATTATCTGTTCAAGAAAATGTGTATGCCGTTTTTTGTGCTTTTTACTTTTCAAATTCCACTAACCGGCTGTATGCCGGAAGCGTTGCCTGTAACTTTGTCAGAGTCATATTATTGCCATTTAGTAATTGCTTTTGCGCAACAAAATGATAAAACAAAGCGAAAATGTTTATAACTGACGGGCGATTTTATCAGCAGCGGTAACAACACGGCATTGGCTTAAACCGTCAAAAACCACCGATACTCTTTTTGTGTAGCTGTCGTTGTCAATATTTTCGTCAATAACAAAACTTGCGCTGTGTTTTCTCAACAGCTCTGATGTTGTCATAAGTCCGATACCGCTTCCGCCTGTTGCTTTGTGGGTGGTAATTCTCTTTTTGCCGAGGTTTTCAATTACTTTCGGCTCAAACGGCATACCACTGTCATAAACGCTTATTATAAAACTTTCGGTTTCAATGCCGAATACAACCAAAACATTTTTTACTTTTGTTTCACGAACAGCGATAAGTGCGTTTTCGCAAAGGTCAAGAATAAGGGTGTTTAAGTCGTTTTCACAAATCAAGTCTTTTACAAACTCTTTCAAATCGCAGGTGACGGATAGTTCGAATGAAATGCCATCATTATTTGCCCTTTTCATAAGATATTTAAGGCTAGCGTCTATTGATAAAATTCCTGTTTGCACAAGAACTTTGTGCAGATTTTCATAATTGGATAAAATAGTGCTTCTCTGTGAAGACATTGCTTTAAGCTGAGGGAGCAGTAATTTTGACTTTTCCTTTTGTTCATCGGGAGAATTGCAGGCTAAAATTTCCTCAACAGCCGATTGCATAGCGGGAATCAGCTTGTTGTCACGGTGGATAATACTTGATAATTCCTCGTTGCTTTTAGTAAGCTTGCTGTTGATTTCCTGCTGTTCCAAAAGTGAATTTTCGAGTATTTCAATATTTCGATTATGTACCTTTTCAAGATAGATATTTTGAATATATCGTTTTATCCATAAAAATAGTAAAAGACCGACAAGCAATACACAGAATAATATTATACTTTTTATTATATCGTTATTATTTTGATTATCAAAAAGAGATGCAACAAGTATAATCACCACACTAATAAAAACACCGGAATCACTTGCTATTTTAGGTCCGTAAATTTCAATACCTTTTTTCAGCCTTTTTACTCGGAACAGTAAATAGCATAGTAACGTTTGAAAAAGTCCTATAGTAAGTATAGAAATATTATTGAGTAAGTTGCGGTTAATGTCATTCAACAATAGATAACAAAATGGTGCAACTACAAAGCTTGAAATTGTATAGCTGATATAGCTCACACCAACGGATATTGAGGTGAATGTTAATGAATTATTTATATTGTTTCTATAAACAATATGATGAAAGACTATAAGAAATAAAACAATAGTAATTAAAGTAAGAAATCTCCAATTTTCATTTATAAAGTACATTGCAAAAGAAGAGATAAATGAAAATAACAATGAAGTAATGAATTTTTTGAAATCCAAAGAATAGTTCTGCATTTTTTCAAATAAATATGTACTGCAAAAAAAGATGAAGAAATATTTTAACATAAAACTGATCATTTTATCCTCCGAAAATAAAATACAAATTACAACACAAAACATATAATATAATCAAATTCAAAAATAAACCTCCTTTTCTTAAAATTTTATTAAAGAAAACTAAGATAGGAGGTAACTTTATGCGGGATTTCTGGCATTGGTTTCTTTATTTATTTGGTATCTGATTTCAAAAACAGGTCGCATTATTAATGCGGCTTGTTTTTTACTTTATAGAAAATTGCTCGGTTGCGTTCGGGCAGAGAAGTAAATTTTTATATGGTGCTGTCTGCACGAACTGCGTGTCGAGGCACTCGACTTTTTATGTGCTAATACTCATTTTTAATCTTATTTGCGTAGTAAAATATAAATTCGGTAAGTGTAGGAACGCCCTTTGACGAGCTTATTTTTGCGGTGTAGTTTGCAAGCAAATCATCAATGCTTGACGTTGCCCACGTTCGGTTTATTGCGTTTTGCATTGCACGTTCAACGCTGCATTCGGTTTTGCCGTACTTTTTGGCAATCACACTGCAAAGGTTCTGAGTCGGCTCTTTTATGGTAATCATAATTGCGTCAGTCAGATATTTATATCCAACTGATTTCTGATTAACCCCGATAAGATTCAGCTCTGCTATAATGCGCCTTGTGGTTCTCTTTTGATAGTAAACAGGCGATTCGTTTTCTTCTGAATCGTATTTGTGAATTTGCTTTCTGCTCTTTATTACGGGTGTGAGCATTCGAAGAAAATCCATTACCGACTTTTCGCTGTACCCCTCCTGATGTTTTGACATAATATAGTCGGCGCCGAGCTGTCTTGCCGATTCGTAGGTAACGGCACTTGAGTTGTTGGTGGTAATAAGGATATACGGCACTTTGCTAAGCGACATATCTTTAATTCCGCTAAGCACATTAAGTCCGCTTCCCGTGCCCTGATGAAGCTCTAAATCAAGAATTACAACATCAGGCAGAGTGTCACGAATATAATCAAGCGCTTTAAAGGCATTATTTGTTACTCCTACAAGGATCATATCTTCAGAATTGTCAGCAAGATTAATTATTTGCTTGCAGGCGTATTGATCGTCCTCAACAAGAAGTATTGATAATTTTTTATCCATATTAACCTCGTTATTATATTTTTCAATAAAAATTTCTTTAAGTATATTTTACCACACTTTTCGACAGTAAGCAACAAAATCCAACAAAAAACAATATAATTGACTAAGTTCATTTGTTTTTATTTTAGTATAAAATGTTATTTAGATGGAAAAATTATGTTTTATTTGTCTAAAAACTTCCCTGTTAGCATATTTAATAATAAAATGAACCTTGGGTGATAGTAATATATGCAAATGAATTTCGGCTCTTTTATTTTTGAAAAGAGAACACAAAAGAACATTTCACTTCGTGATTTTGCGAAGATGATTGACGTATCTCATGTGTATGTGTCTTGTATGGAAAATGGCAAACGTTCCGCACCGACAAATCATGTTTTAGTTAAAATTGCAAAAGAACTTCTGCTTAGCGATGAAGAAACGGCTCTTATGTTTGATTTGGCGGCAAAGTCAAAAAGAACATTGACGCTGGCTGATGATTTGCTTGAATACATAAATGATAATGAAATTGTACACAAGGCTTTGCGAACTGCAAAAAAGCGCAATGCTGACAATGAGGTATGGCAACGGTTTATCGACAACCTTTACGAAAATGAAAATAAATATGCAAATGATTAAGGTGCTCGTTTTGAGCGCCTTTTTTGTATTTATAACTATTATTTTTTAACCGATGTGATAATAGAGAAGTTCCTGTAAATAATATGTTTGATTAATAAGTACATATTTAAAAATTCAGGAGGCGGTACAATGAACATATTTACATCGGTAATTTTTCAGATTGCCGTGCTTTTTTCATTTATCCTAATCGGTTTTATCCTTTGCAGGCTGAATTTGCTTCCCAGAGAAGCGTCAACAGTATTTTCAAGGCTTGAAAACAGAATTCTTATGCCTGCCGTTGTAATCAATACTTTTCGTACTAACTGTACAATTGAGAACATCACCGAAAAGTGGGTTTTTATCGCTTACAGCGCCGCAATACTTGCGTTTTGCATTATTGTGGCTTTTATAGTCGGACGGTTTCTCGGAAAAACACCGTATCTTCAAAAAATCTATAGGTACTCAATTGCAGTTTCCAACTTTGGTTTTGTCGGTACGGCTATGGTTTCGGGAATTTACGGAGCAGACAGTATCGAGCTTTTTGACTATCTTATGTTTACGCTTCCGCTGAATATGTTTACCTATTCAATTGGAATTGCGTGGCTGGTACCGAACAAAGGAAAGATTTTTTCGTTTAAAACATTTTTAAATCCGATTTTTGTTTCGCTGTTTATCGGTGCGGCACTTGGTTTGCTTGCTTTGCCCAAAACCGAGATTGTAACCTCGGTGATTTCATCAGCGGCAAGCTGTATGTCGCCGATTGCAATGATTCTGACCGGCTTTGTAATAGGCGGCTACAGATTGCCTGAATTGTTCAGACAGTGGCAGACGTATGTTGTTGCCGCAATAAGGCTTGTTGCACTGCCTGCCGTTGTCGTCACTGTTTTAAAGCTGTTGAACACTCCTCAGGAAATAATTGTTGCAACGCTTTGCGCCCATGCAATGCCGCTCGGGCTGAATACTGTCATAATGCCGTCTGCGTATGGCGAAAATCCCGAAACAGGTGCAAGTATGGCGCTTGTTTCGCAAATTTGCTCGGTGGTTACGATTCCTGCATTATTTTTTATTTTCGGTTACGCATAATTGACAAAGGAAGAATATTGTGGTATCCTAAAATCATAGTATTTATGTATGAATTAGGGTGATAACATGAAAATTTCAACAAAGGGTCGCTACGCACTCAGACTTTTGGTAGATTTGGCTCAGAATGATAACGGAGAAAATATTTCGCTTAAAGAAATTGCAAAACGTCAGAGTTTGTCTTTAAAATACCTTGAACAAATTGTTACCGTACTAGCAAAAGCAGGCTATGTTGTAAGCTCAAGAGGTGCAAACGGCGGTTATCGACTGACCCACAAGCCTGAGTACTATACTGTGGGAATGGTTTTACGACTTACCGAGGGCAGTCTTGCGCCTGTTTCGTGCATTGACAGTGATGCTAATACCTGCGAAAGAAGAGAAAGCTGTAGTACGCTGTTTGTGTGGGAAGAGCTTTACAAAGCTGTCTGCGGTGTGGTTGATAACATAACTGTTGCCGATATTGTTAATAGGGGTGCTGATAATTATATTATATAGTCCGAATTTGTGTCCTGATAAAAATTAATTGCTGAATTTGTATCATACAAAATATGGTAATAGTCTGAAAATTCAAGAAATATATTGACAAATGTAAATAGTATGGTATTATATAGGAACGGAATAAGACCTACTAATGCAATAGGAAATATAGGAATGATGTTTTTATGAGGACTTCTATAGTTCAATGTTGTTTTGATACCCGAATGTGATGTTTGGAAAGCCAAAATTTTCAAAGCATTAAAATATCTTGCAAAGCTATCAAAATAACATTGAAAAGAGGATTATAATGAGCACATTAAAAGAAAGAAAATTACACTTTGAAACAATTCAGCTTCATGCAGGTCAGGAACAGCCCGACCCGACAACAGACGCAAGGGCGGTTCCGATTTATGCAACAACTTCTTACGTTTTTCACAACAGCGGTGATGCCGCAGACCGATTCGCTTTAAAGTCGGCAGGCAACATCTACGGCAGACTGACAAATCCCACGCAGGACATTTTTGAGCAGAGAATTGCGGCTTTGGAAGGCGGTTCGGCGGCTCTGGCGGTTTCTTCGGGTGCGGCGGCTGTTACATACACAATTCAGGCGCTTGCAAAAGCAGGCGATAATATAGTAGCGGCAAAGACCATCTATGGCGGTTCGTATAATTTGTTTGAACATACACTGCCTGTATACGGCATTACAACAACCTTTGTTGACCCCGACGAGGAAGGCGCATTTGAAAGCGCAATTGACGAGAACACAAAGGCTGTTTACATTGAATCCCTCGGCAACCCGAATTCAAACATTATTGACTTTGAAAAGGTTGCAAGGATTGCACATTCACACAATATTCCGCTTGTTGTTGACAGCACATTTGCTACTCCTTATCTTTTAAGACCGTTTGAATTCGGCGCTGACATCGTAATTCATTCTGCTACAAAATTTATCGGCGGTCACGGCACTGCAATCGGCGGAGTAATTGTTGAAAGCGGAAATTTTGACTGGAAAGCATCAAACAAGTTTCCGCAGTTTTCAAAGCCGAACTTATCCTACCACGGAGCAGTGTTCACAGATGCAGCTCCCAAAGCGGCGTTTGTTACATACATTCGTGCTACGCTGCTTCGTGACACGGGCGCAACGCTTTCGCCTTTCCACGCATTCATATTTTTGCAGGGACTTGAAACTCTGTCGCTAAGAGTTGAACGCCACGTTGAAAACGCGCTAAAGGTTGTTGATTTTCTTAAGTCACATCCCAAGGTGGAAAGCGTAAATCATCCGTCGCTTGCTGACAGCAAATATAATGAGCTTTACAAAAAGTATTTTAAAAGAGGTGCAGGTTCAATCTTCACCTTTGAAATAAAAGGCGATGCCGAGAAAGCCAAGAAGTTTATTGACAATCTACAGGTATTTTCACTTCTTGCAAATGTTGCAGACGTAAAATCGCTTGCAATTCACCCTGCGTCAACTACTCACTCACAGCTTAACGAAACCGAACTTGCGGATCAGGGTATCAAACCGAACACAATCAGACTTTCTATCGGCACAGAGAATATTGACGATATTATTTATGACCTTCAGGAAGCATTTGATTCAATTTAATTTTATTTATTTTGAAAGGATGAAAGCTATGTCAAAGGTATACAAAAGCGTTACGGAGCTTATTGGAAGAACACCGCTTATGGAGCTTAAAAACATTGAAAAGGAAAATTCTCTGAATGCAACAGTTGTTGCAAAGCTTGAGTATTTCAACCCCGCAGGCAGTGTTAAGGACAGAGTTGCAAAGGTGATGATTGAAGATGCGGAGGCAAAGGGAATTTTAAAAGATGGCGCAACAATTATTGAGCCTACTTCAGGCAATACGGGAATAGGTATTGCTTCGGTTGCAACTGCAAAGGGTTACAAGACGATTCTTACAATGCCTGAAACGATGAGCGTGGAAAGAAGAAATCTGCTCAAGGCATACGGAGCAGAAATTGTTCTTACAGACGGAAGCAAGGGAATGAGCGGTGCAATTGCAAAGGCTGACGAGCTGAAAAATGAAATTGACGGCGCAGTTATTCTCGGTCAGTTTGTAAATCCTGCAAATCCCATGGCTCATTTCAATACAACAGGCCCCGAAATCTGGGAAGATACAGACGGCAAGGTTGACATTTTTGTAGCAGGAGTCGGTACGGGCGGTACATTGAGCGGTACGGGCAAGTATTTAAAAACACAGAATCCTAATGTAAAAGTTGTTGCGGTAGAACCTGAAACCTCTCCCGTGCTCTCGGAAGGTCACGGCGGCCCGCATAAAATTCAGGGTATAGGCGCAGGCTTTGTGCCCGAAACTCTTGATACGCAGTTGTATGACGAAATTGTAAAGGTTCCCAACGAAGCGGCGTTAGAAACTGCAAACATAATCGCAAAGGCAGAGGGAATTCTTGTGGGTATTTCTTCGGGTGCGGCTCTTTGGGCAGCGTTACAGCTTGCACAGCGCCCTGAAAATGCAGGCAAAACAATTGTTGCAATTTTCCCCGACACGGGCGAGCGTTACCTTTCAACAGGAATTTTTAATTAAATACCGATAAAAACTACAGACAGAAAATATATTGATATAATAAGCTGTTTCGACATACGGTAACCGTTTTGTCGGAACAGCTTTTGATTTAGGAAAATTGTTTGCCAAAATTCGATTAAAATATTGCAATATGTCCCAAGATAAAATATAATGAAATAAATGAGATATTGATTTAATAATGAAATTTTGATGGTGGATATGGTTAAAATCGAACTTGGCAAAGAATGTGATATTGATATTTGGATGTATCTTGTAAATAAAGTAAAAGAAAACTTTCCGGGACTTGAAACAGAAGAAGCTTTGTATGAACACAGAAATACTGTTTTAGATTTTATGAGAAAGAAATCTGCAATATGTGCAAAAAATGAGGATAAGCTTGTTGGTATACTGTTGTTTTCAAAAGATAAAAATTTACTATGTTTTTTAGCTGTTGATCCTGAATATCGCAGACAGCATATTGCTGAAAAAATGGTATCATATATGCTCACATTTATGAACTCTCACAAAGAGATTGCCGTTACAACATACCGAGATGGCGTGCCGGAAGGAGTAGCTGCAAGAGCGTTTTACAAACGGTTAGGCTTCGTTGAGGGAAAACTGACAGAAGAGTTTGGAAGTCTTGTACAGGAATTTATATTAAAAATATAGAATTATGTGTCTTACAAAATCAACTAAAAATAATGGTTATTATATCGAAAATAAAAATACTTTAAAAATGGTGAAATATAAGTTATGAACAATTTTCAATTAATAGTAAATGAAGTAAAAAAAGCGGTAAACGGCAAAGACAGGGCAATTGTAACCTCTTTGCTTGCAATTCTTGCTAACGGAAACATTCTGATTGAGGATATTCCCGGCGTAGGCAAAACTACAATGGCGGTTGCATTTTCAAAGGCTCTCGGTCTTAGGTACAACCGTGTGCAGTTTACTCCTGATACTCTGCCGTCGGATATTACGGGTTTTGCCATATACAATAAGGACAGCGGAAAAATTACCTTTAACAAGGGCGCAATATTCTGTAACCTTTTCTTGGCGGACGAGCTTAACAGAACCTCAAGCCGTACGCAGGCGGCTTTGCTTGAAGCAATGGAGGAACAGCAGGTGACAGTTGAGGGACATTCCTATCCGCTTGAACGTCCGTTTTCGGTTATTGCAACTCAGAATCCCGCCGGTGCGTCGGGAACTCAGCTTTTGCCCGATTCGCAGACCGACCGCTTTATGGTAAGAATTTCTATGGGTTATCCCGACAATGAATCGGAGTGTAAAATGCTGTTAAACCGCAGTCGTAAAAATCCGCTTGATGATGTAAAATGCGTTGTGACGAGAGAACAGCTTGTTGAAATACAGAACAGCGTAAAAGAAGTTTTTGTTAAAAAAGAAATTGCAGAATATATAGTTGCTCTTGTTTCGGCAACGAGAAACAGCAGCTTGATTCAAAGAGGAGCAAGCCCGAGGGCGACGCTGTCGCTTACCGATATGGCAAAAGCGACTGCATATGCCACAGGCAAGGATTTCGTGGCGCCTAATGATATTCAGAATGTATTTTTGTCAACACTAAGCCACAGAATTATTTTAAGCTCCGAGTCGATTTCAAGGCGTCTTAACAGTGAACAGGTGTTAAAGCATATTCTGTCAAAGGTAAAAGCGCCGAGGATTTAGTTATGATTAAAAATATTGCAGTATGGTTTCTGCTGTTATTTTCTGCCTTTGTTTTCAACATATTTTATTACGGCTGGTTTTCGTGGTTTTTGCTTGTTTTAACAGTTGCAATTCCGTTTGTATCGCTTATAGTCAGCCTGCCTTTTATGATTAGCAGTGCAGTAAACAGTATTCTTGTTTTTACCCATGAAAGCGTAAAAATCGGCGATGATTTTTATATCGGTGTTACGGGCAAAAAGGGAAGAATGATATTTTGTCCGCGCATTAAAATCAAGCTCATTATAAAAAATGATTTTTGCGGACAAAATGAAAAACAGAAAATTCTATATTCGGGTACATTGAAAAAACCGTTTTACAAAAAATATAACAGGTTTGCAAAACACTGCGGATGTGTAACTATTACGGCTAAATATGCAAAAATTTACGATTTGACGGGGATTTTCTTTATACCAATAAAAATAAATTCCTGTGTCAGTTGTGACATAATGCCAAAGGGAAGAAAACCCTCTGTTTTACCCGACAGCAGTAAAATTTCTGTGTTGGGTTACAAACCGAAAAACGGCGGTTTTTCCGACTATTACGAATTAAGGCAGTACCAAAGCGGTGACAGTCTTAAAAATATACACTGGAAGCTATCGTCAAAATACGATGATTTAATTGTGCGTGAGCCGAGTACTCCAATTTACAGGCAGTTTTATGTAAGACTGTTATTTACTCAGAATGCCGAAACAAACGACGGTATTCTGGCTCGGTTTGTGTATGTGTGTAATTACCTTAATAAAAATGGTGCGCCCTGCCTTGTGTTTAATAACGACAGAGAGATTTCATCAATTTCCGATTCCTCAGAGCTGAAAGATTTTATCAGGGCATTATACAGAAACCACCCTTATAACACTTACTTTGCCGATACAGCTCCTTCGCTTGTTTATGCAATTGCAGAGGATTTTGAGGAGGTGAGCGAAGTATGAAAAACAAAACCGAATTTTTTGTAAGCTCAGCAGTTTCGCTGCTGCTTGTTCTTACCTTAATTTGGTGCTTTTCGTCATCGTTTTCTGTTTCTGCCTCACCTTTTATTGTAATAACGTCAAGTTTGATTTTTACCTCGTATTTTGCGCTTCTTGCAAAGCTTGTTAAGCGAAAATCAACCTTTCTGTTGTGTCATCTTGTAACGGCGGCGGTGTTTGTTTTTACTGTGCTGTTTTCACTTGAAGTACTTTTGTCGCAGATAAATTATGCAGTAAACAGCGTGCTTGCAATTTACTCTAATTATTTGCCTTGTCCGTATGCAGTAGATTTTTCTTCAATGAATGCAGACAGCGCAGACTATTTGTTTGTACTGCTTTCGTTTTTACTAAATGCGGCTTTTGTAAATTCTCTTGTGCGGATAAGAAAGATTTTTCCGATAATTATGTTGTCGGTGCTCGTGCTTGTACCTTGCTTTATTATTGTTGACACGTTACCTCCGATTTTTCCGCTTGTAGTTGCAGTTTCACTGCTTTTTGCGCTGTATATAACATCGTTTGTGCGCAGAAAAAATCCTTCTCAGAGCGGGGTAGTTATGTTGAGCGCAACTGCCGTTATTTTGGGTGTATCAATAATTATCTGCTGTATATTTCCTGTGGAGAATTATAAAAGATATGAATGGCAGGATAATTTGCAGCATTCAGCTGAGAAAATAACGGGCTTAAAGGGAGGACAAAATTCTGATTCTGCAATTTCCTCTGTTGGTAATTTGATAACCGATACGCAGGACCTTTCACACCTTGGTAAGCTTGAGCAAGAGGGAAAGAAGGTTATGAGAATTCTGACCGACAAGGGCGGAATTATGTACCTTAAAGGTGTTTCATATGCAAATTATTCTGATAACAAATGGACGACTATTACCGAAGAACAGGACAATTTGCGTCCGAAAGACTACGACTCATTTACGATGGCTAAGAACGGTTCTGAAACTTCATCGTCACTAAGCATCATTACCGAAAACAAAGAAAAGATTATTTATACACCGTACTTTACAAAGAAAATTCCGACAGATTTTGAAATTGTCAGCGATGTGCTTGTAAAAAATAATTCCGGATATATTTCATATGATTTGGATTACACGCCGTATTCCGAAGATGAGGTTTATTATTCAAGTGTCAGTTCGTCGTATTATGATTACAAAGATTTTGTTTATGAAACTTACACTCAGCTTCACGAAAAAATACGAGAAAAGCTGATTGAAATCGGTGAACAGAATGGAATATATATTCCACGTTCAGGCGGAGATGAAAATGATGACGGTAATTTATACGGCTATAAAACGAATGAGCAGTATGCTCAACTTGTAAAGGACTTTGTTTCTTCCGTAGGTTACTATTCTCTTGATGTTGAAATTATGCCTGAGGGAGAGGACTTTCCTGTTTGGTTTCTTACAAAGGCAAAGTCGGGCTACTGCGTTCACTATGCGGCGGCTGCAGCGGCAATGCTCAGAGCCTACGGTGTTCCTACAAGGTATGTAAGCGGTTACTGCGTAAGTGCAAATTCAAACGAGTGGACAATAGTCTCTTCAGATAATGCTCACGCTTGGGTTGAATATTTTGATGATAAAATGGGTTGTTGGATTCCGCTTGATGCCACACCTGCTTCTTTTGTGCCGGCACAATATAATTCGGCTACAGAAGAAACAAAAACAACGCAGAATAATACTCAAGCTGAAACCGAGCCTACAACAATCGCTCCATCATCAACAACAGCACCTCAAGAAGCTTCTGAAACTCCTTTAGTAATAAACAATAATCAAAATAAAGGAAATAAAAGTTTTGGAGCAATTAATTTTGTTTTGTCTGTGATAATCATACTATTATTCCTTGCGGCAGTTGTGTTAATCAGGCGTAAAATTCTGCTTGCAATCCGAAGTAATCGTTTTTCAAAAGGCAGTAATAACAGCCGTGCAGTATATATTTATCGGCACATTGTTTCACTCGGCGGATTTTCAAATAATGTAATTCCCGATGAAATAAAAGAAATTGCGCTGAAAGCGAGGTTTAGCAGTCATATGGTAAGTACAGAGGAGCTTAAAATTCTTATCTCATATCACGATGATGCTGAAAAAGAGCTTTTGCGCAACAGCTCAAAATTAAAAAAACTATATTATAAATTCGTTCTTGTTCTAACTAAATAAAACAGGACTGCACAATGTACGGTAAGATTACTGTACTTGTGCAGTCCTTTTGTTTGTACTGCGTCAGCTTGCGTAATATGACGCTATGTTTTGCAGTTTTCTGCGTGCAGATGAAATATGTCTTGAAACTGTTGAGGCATTAAGTCCAAGCTCAAACGCAATTTCCTTTTGCTTTTTATCGTTAAGATAGTGCTCGGTCAGGCATAATCTCTGCATATCGGTAAGCTCTGTTATGATTGCTTTTGAAATAATTTCTTTCATTTTTTGTCTGCTTTCAGTATTAGTTGTGCCGTCCGGGTTGTAAGCAGAAAAAAGAATCTTGTTTGTGTTCTCGTGTGTAAAATGAATAATTTTAGTTTTCATTAAGCCACTCCCTTATGCCTTGCAAGAAGATGATTTGCAATGTCAAGACATTCGTTGTAGTACGAACGATATTTTGCAATTTTGATATTAAGCTCTTTTTGTTCGTAAGGCGTTTTACCCTTGCGTTCTTTTTTCAGTTTTTCTATAACAACGGCGATTTCTTCCGCTGTGTTGTAATATTCCTGTGACCATTCAAAGTAATTCATCAACTTTATTCCTCCGCATCATTCGTTTTCTTTGAAACAGTCGGGGCGTTCTGTTTCAAGCAAGCGTTTTTTAAAGCTGAAATTTTGAATTCAGCGTTGCTGTTTGCTTGCCTAATTTAATTATATTTTGAATTTTTGCATATTTCAATAGAAAATAGAACGAATGTTCGAAAATACAATATCAAATAGTATCATTGTGTCATTGTCAGGACAATGATAGTGAATTTTTTTCAGTTTTAAAATAAAAAATAAATATTATACGATAAAATGAGTTTACAAAAAATTTTTTAAAATCTTCCGATTTTTCTGCAAACATGACTATTACATAATTTTGCGAAACATTGTATAATAAAAATAAATCGTGTAGCTTTAAAGCATAAATCCGGATTGCTTTAAGGCTGCACTTTTTTGTTTTTTAGGAGGTAAAAATGAAAAATATTGCAGAGGAAACAAGACAAATGAACAAAATGGGCATTGCTGACATCAAAAAGCTTATGCTCTCTATGGGTTTGCCAATGATTGTTTCAATGGCGCTTCAGGCTGTGTATAATATCGTTGACAGCTATTTTGTAAGCTGTATGCCCGATACCGCGGAAATTCAGCATATGGGTGATCTTGCTGTAAATGCGCTTACGCTTGCATTCCCGGTTCAGATGTTTATGATAGCAATAGGTGTTGGAACAGGCGTTGGCATAAATGCAATACTGTCAAGAAGTCTGGGCGAGGGAAACCATGAAAAATGCAGTAAAATTGCAGGTAACTCAATCTTCTTGGGCCTGTGTATGTATATAGTATTTTTGCTGTTCGGATTATTCGGAGTTGATGCATATGTCAGCTCACAGACGGAAAATCAGCAGATTGTATCAATGGCGTCATCATACCTTAGAATTTGTACAATCGGTTCTCTTGGCGTTAGTATGTACATAACATATGAAAAGCTGTTGCAGGCTACGGGCAAGACAATGCAGTCTACTATTGCGCAGGTTGCCGGTGCGCTGACAAATATTATCCTTGACCCGATTATGATTTTCGGTTGGTGCGGATTACCAGAAATGGGAATCGACGGTGCCGCATATGCAACAATTATAGGTCAGTTCGTATCATTTGCACTTGACGCAATTTCCCATTACGTTTGCAATTCCAAGGATTTCAGCGCAAATATAAAGTATGTAAAGCCGCAGCTTAATATAATCGGGCAGATTTACCGCGTTGGTGTTCCCGCAATTCTTATGCAGGCGCTTATGTCGTTTTTAACTTACGGCGTAAACGTAATATTTGCAAATGTTTCAACCGAAGCGGTAACCGCATATGGAATTTATTATAAAATTCAGCAGTTTGTGTTCTTTGCCGCATTCGGAATGAACAACGCAATGATTCCGATAATAGCATTCAATTACGGTATGAAAAGCAAAAAACGTATTAATCAGGGAATAAGGTACGGTATGATTTATACGCTTATCATAATGTTTTTAGGAGCAGTTTTATTACAGATATTTGCAAACCAAATTCTCGGAATCTTTTCGCTTTCGGATAAAACAAGAGAGCTTGCTGTTTTGGCTATAAGAATAATTACTCTCGGTTATCTGTTTGTTGGTGCAAATATTGCTTATCAGGGAATCTTTCAGGCGCTTGGTTGCGGAGTAAGCTCGCTTGTGCTTTCGCTCATAAGGCTTATTGTTGTTCCTCTTCCGCTAGCCGTGGCGTTTACCTGTTTTGCAAATGCTGAAGAGCTTATATGGCTTGCATTCCCCGTTGGAGAACTTGCTGCATTCTTGGTCGCACTTGTGATGATGAAGTTTATCGGAAAAAGCAAAATCGAGCCGATAAAAGCAAGTGCATAGGCACAATAATCCAATAAAAATTATGTTTCATTTTTGTATCATTTGTCGGGTTTGAAACACTCAAAAATACCTAAAACAACTAATTTGAGAGTTTGCTGAAAAATATTGCACAAATTATATTTTGGATTATTGTGCATATTGTCGTTTTGTCTGTTGATAAAAGACAAATCCGCCTGTATACACTTGAAATAAGGTCAAAAAAATAGTATAATATATAAAAATGAAATGCTCACATTGAACATTCATTTTCATAAAACACACAATCGCAAAACAGACCGTCGGGAGACGGTCTGTTTTGCTTTATGTTATGAAGATATTGCATTTATCGGCATAAAAAATCAGCGGCTCATTTTGAACCGCTGATAAGTTTAATATGATTATGATACGAACTGCAAGGGATTGAGCTTGTTTGAATTGTAGATGATTTCAAAATGGAGATGAGGTCCTGTTGAATTACCTGTAGAACCAACATATCCGATTGTGTCGCCCTGTGAAACGTGCTGTCCGTATGATACTGCAACCGAACTGCAATGACCGTAAAGCGTTTCATATCCGTTGCCGTGGTCAATGATTACATAGTTGCCGTAGCCGTCGCCGTTGTCGCCTGCCTGAACAACTGTTCCGCCGTCAGAAGCAACAATAGGCTGTCCGTATACTCCGCCTGCTGAAATATCAATACCCCAGTGCATTCTGCCCCAGCGCCATTCATAGTTGCTTGTGATGTTGTGAGTGTAGGGAAGAGGCCAGCAGAATGTTCCCGAAGTTGAACCGGCAGAACTTGATTTTGAACTTGAATTGCTTTCCTCAACAATTCCGTCCTTTGAGCCTCTGACAACAACCTCGTCAACTGCCTTTGAAAGAACCTTGCTGTCGGTTTCAACAGCGTCAGTCTGCATTCCGTCGGTAAATGTGGTGCGAATTGTAACTTCTTCCTTACCGTTTTTGCCTTCGGTTTTAACTTCTTTATAAGATGATGACTTTGAATCGTCATACTCTGTTTTTACTTCGTAATCAATTTCTCTTGTGTAAACAATGTCAGTTGACAGCGCAATTGAGAAATTACTCTCGGCTGCTTCCATAATTTCGGAAACTGTCATTATATCTTCTTCCGAAAAGCTTCCGCCCTTAACAACAACGTCATTTGCAAATTCTGTTGTTGTTTCGTCGTCATAACCCTCTTTGTAGTCGTTAAGAACCTTGTCTAATGCGGCGTTAAGTGCGTCAGTTTCGCTTGTCGCACCGATAAGTTTGCCGTCAATATAAAGTCCCGAACAACCGTTGCCGATGTTATCGTTTATGAGTGCCTTGGTAATTGAAGCATATGCGCCCGAACCGAGAGAGTTTGTTGCCTCGTCTGCGGTTGAAGAAAATACTGCGTTTGAATTTAAAACATTTTCCTCATTGTTTTCATTATTATTTGTTGTCGGAGCAGTGCTTGATGCAACTGATGAGGTGATAACCTTGGGTGCATTTTCGGGAGCGTTAAGTGCGCTTGCTACCGTTACGCAGGAAAACATAATTGCCGTTGCACACGCAACAACTGCAAGAACAGCTCTTTTCTTAAGAATAGTGTGCGGGCGGTAAGTTGTTGCGGGAGCGCTGTGTGCGTGTTTTTTGTTAGCCGATACAACTGATATTCCCGACACAGCGTCTTTTAAAGAGCCTTTAAACTCACTCTTTGCACCGCTTCTGTTTTCATTATAGAAATTGTCAAGAACAGAGGTGGATTTTTTAGCCTTAACTGCTTTAGCTGTAAGTCTGTCGGATTTTTTGCCGATAAAACGTGCAGATATTTTTAAAGCCTTTGCACGTGCAGACTTTGCAAGGCAAACTGACGCTCTTTTTACAAATCTTACTGTTTTGTATGCGACAGTCGGCTGGGCAGATTTTCTCGTCGCATTTTTCTTTGCTGTTGAAAGACTTTCTATTTCATTGAAACCTTCCAAACCAATGAACTTTGTCTTCAAAATAAATTCTCCTATCTCATTAACTGTTACATTTTTGTAACAAACTCAACGTCTTAATTATATCAAAATGTAACGAATTTGCAATAAGAGAATTAAAAAACGTAACCTTTAACAGAAAATTTACCAAATGTCGTGCTGATTATCTGTTAAAATGCACAATATTTCTTCAAATCAATTATACTCTAAGTTATTAATTTTATAGTCTTTCAACAAAGAGTAATATTCTTTTAAAGCAGAAACAGCGCCGTTTTTGTCGTGTTCCTTGTAATTTCCGCACTCAATAGCTGTTGTTCCGGGAATTTCACCAACGTGCTCACTGCATTTTTTTATCGTTTCTTTAATGAGGTCGAGTGCCTGCTGATGACTTAAATTTCTCACAAGGAAATAAAATCCTGTTCTGCATCCCATAGGGCCAAAATAAATTACGTTGTCTGCGTATTTGCTGTTGCGTGCGTATGTTGCAAAAAGATGCTCAATAGTGTGCATAACGGCATTTGGCAGAAACGGAGGTGTATTTGGCTTTACAAAACGCATGTCGTACGTTGTGATGTCGCCGTCAATTCGTGAAATGTATACTCCGGGGGTTAACGTGTTGTGATTTACGGTAAAGCTTGCAATTCTTTTCATTATAATGTCAGTCCTTTAAAATTATAAATAAGGTAGCCGAATAAATTCAGCTTAGATTGAATTCAGTTTAATTAATGTACCGTCAGTCGTAATCGGCAACGTCAGTAAAGCATATGTTCAAATCTACTGCACCCTCAATTCCGTCAACAGAGCCTGTTGCCGAATATTGCCACATTGAGAACTCATAATAAAATGTGGGCACATTTGCATATTCGCAGTACCAAATATCAATATCAGCAAGGCGTGATAGGTCGTACTTGAAGTACAGCTCACGGCTTGGAGAGTAGAGAATAGGTGTATAGCCGTTCTCCTTTACTCTGTCGCAGAATGCCCTTGCACATTCGGTAGCCTGACTTGCGCTTACATTGTCTGTCCTTGCGTCGTCATCTTTGATAATTTCCCAGTCATATGCTACGGGGTAGTCAAGCTTTATGTCGCCGAGGATTGTTTTTACATAATCAGCCTCTTCAATTGCTTCCTCTGTGTTGATTGCCTGCGAAAAGAAGTAAGCGCCGACCTTGATTCCCTCTGCCTTTGCACCGTTTATGTATTCAAGCGCCCTTTCGTCGGTGTACATCTCACCACTGTCGCCGTATCCTCTGCCGCCTACTCTTATCATAGCAAAGTCAATTCCGCTTTCTTTTACCTTCTTCCAGTCAATGTCACCGCTGTAGGAGGACACGTCAATTCCCTCGGTTGAGGCTGATTTTCCGTTTTCATTATAATATTTAAGGTTTGAATCAGCTGTAAAGTTGTTATTGTTAAGTTTGTTTACTGAAACGCCGTCAAGCTCGGTAATCCATATTTCGCCAAGCGTGCTGTCGTTAATGTGAATTTTGTTTCCCGTTGTTTTGACGGTTGTGTCGGTGGCTTCAGTTTCAGACTGAGATCTTGAACTTTCGATGTTTTCATCTGAACATCCGCAAATTGCCCCCGCTATAAGCATAACAGAAGCTATGAGCAGACAAGTTAGTCTTTTCATATTAATTTCTCCGTTTCCTTATTATTTTGCAAAAACCCTTGAAATTATTTAAAGCATATCATATTTTTGTTTTTATGTAAATAAATTAAGTCGAAAATTGTATTGAAAATTATGTGAAGATTAAGTATAATAGATATAATATCCATTAAAATCCATATAAAAAAATAGTGGATATAGATTTGTGTTTTATGAAAGGTTGGTGAAACGGGTGAAAAGTGTCGGCGTCAGCGGTTATCACAGAAAAACTAAAGAACAGCTTTTGAAAGAAATTGACGCCTGCAAATCACTCAGCCAGCTTTTTGCATTGATTCAGCATGAGGGAATTGTTATGAGAATGTACGGTCAGCCGGGTGCGTCGAATCTCACTCCCAAAAAGCTTTATCCCAAGGAGATAATCGACAACAAAGAAGATACCCCGTTTGAACGTATGCGTATAAGGGTAAAAAAAGCCGTTGAGCAGTATGACGAGAGAATCTCCTCCAACGTTTGTCCAGATAATTTAAGCGGGGAAAAATAGATTTTTTATTTATAATATTTCTAATTACGCAAAATTATCTTCGTTTTTCTATAATGACAAATGAAAATACAATATTTATAAGAAAAACTGAAAAAATTAAAAAATATTTACATAAAAAAGCCTTTATTTTTTACAATATTTATTATATACTATTGATGTTAAGTCTCGTTTAGCAATGATATATTGGAGAAAGAGGGAATCTGAATGAAAAATAAATTTAAACGCGTATTTTCAGCTTTGCTTGCTGTGATTACCGTGTTCTCCGCAACCGCTGTGTTTGGCACAGGCGCATATGCGGCTGAAAGCGAAACTTTGCCGGTTGTTTTGGGCGAATCTGTAGAAGATGCAGAGGTAGCAACAGAGTCTACAGAACCAGCAGAACAGCCGTCAACAGTTGCAACTGAGCCGACTGCTCAGCCGACAACGGCTCCTGCTACTAAGCCGACAACAAAGCCTGCGCCTAAGGTAGGAAATGTTAAAAATATTGCAAAAACAAGCTTTTTAACTGACCAGATAGCACTTAAATGGGACAATGTAAGCGGAGCTTCGGGATATTATATATATTACAAAAATGCCGACAGCTCAAATACGTTTAAAAAGATTGCCGAAGTAAAGTCAAATTCCTGCACCATTAAAAAGCTTTTGCATACAACTCAGTATCATTTTAAAATATCTGCATTTGTTGTTCAGGACGGTAAAAAGTACGAGGGTGCGGGCACTGTAAAGAAAACCGCCACTCAGGCAGGCAAGGTGCAAAATCTGAGAATGAACCGTTCTTCAAATGTAATTCAGTTTTCGTGGAATCGTAACTCAAAAGCAACAGGCTACAGAATCTACCGCGCAAGCGGCAAAACAAACGGAAAATATGTGCTTTATAAAACAATAAAGGGTAATTCTACAACTACTTATTCAGATACGAATGTTGAATTGGGCCGTGCATATTATTACAGCGTAAGACCATATCGTGACCTTTACGGCACTACATACAATGCTCCGTCGGTAAGCATAAGATTTATCTGCGGTATGTGCGCTGTGAACATCAATATGACATCGCAGGTTTCAAGAGTAAGCCTTACATGGCACAAGAACAAGTATGCACACGGTTATGACATCTATTATTCAACTTCAAGCAACGGTACATTCAAGAAGCTCGGAAGTACGAAAAACGATTATTACAACACTCCGAGATTGTCAGATAAAAAAACTTATTACTTCCGTGTTCAGCCCTATAAGCTTAACGGCGGCAACAAGACTAAAGTAGTAGGAACTTATGTAACACGTTCAAAGACAGTTACCAAGAACGCTTACGGTTCAAATATCGGTAATACATACATTGAAATCAGTCTGAAGCAGCAGCATATGTGGTATTACCGCAACGGCGAGCTTTACTGCCATACAAATGTTGTAACGGGTAAAGATGACGGTTATCACAACACACCAAAGGGTGCATACTCAATCTGGCAGCGTCAGTCACCGACAACACTTGTAGGTCCGGGATATTCGTCATATGTAAACTATTGGATGGCATTCACATATAACGGCGTTGGAATTCACGATGCAAGCTGGCGTTCAAACAGCGAGTACGGCGGAACAACCTACAAGCGTAACGGTTCACACGGCTGTGTAAACACTCCGTATAGTGCAGTTAAGAAGATTTATCAGAAAGCAGGAATCGGCACAAGGGTTATTGTTTATTAATAAAATTAAATAACAAAAATAAACGGCAAAGCTATTTGAAGCTTTGCCGTTTTGTGCGTTATTGAGTTGCGGTTGTGTTTTGTTTCGGGCACATCTTGCCGTCAACATCGGTGTAGTAATCGCCTTTAAGCAGTATTTGAGAAATAGGTACGATTTCGTAGCCTTTTTCTTTTATTCCCTCAATTACCATAGGGAGTGCCTCGGGAGTGTTTGTTGCACCGTTGTGCATAAGAATTATACTGCCGTCCTTTAGTTTGCTCACAATGTTGTTGGTAATTTGTTCGGGAGTAGGGTCTTTCCAGTCAAGCGAATCAACATCCCACTGAACGCAATACATATTGCATCCGTTTACTGATTTTACAACATCGTTGTTATAGTCGCCGTAGGGGGCGCGGAACATGGTGGGCATTTTGCCTGTAATCTTCTTGATTTTCTCGTTGCAGGACTGAATCTGCCCGGTCATATCCGAAGTCGACATTTGGGTCATATGCGGATGAGTGTTGCTGTGATTACCTATGTCGTGTCCTTTGTCGGCAATTTTCTTTACGCTTTCGGGGTATTTGTCAACCCAATCTCCGACAAGGAAAAAAGTTGTCTTAACCTTGTATTTATCAAGGGTGTCAAGAAGATTGTCGGTTTGCTCGTTGCCCCATGCGGCGTCAAACGAAAGTGCAACCTGTTTTTTGTCGGTTTCCACATAATAAATGGGGATTTCACGGGGCGTTGAAGCTGTCTGAACTGCTCTGACAGTTGAGGTTATTGCAATTGCCGCCGTAACTGCACCAATTAAAAGACAGAATCCGATTGAAATAAGACTACGCTTTGTGAGAATTAATAAACGCATAAAATCCCCTCCGATAAATTGTATGTAAAACAAATATTGATTATGAAAGAAATTTTATGCGGAGACTGAACAATTTACAATTAGCAATTAACAATTAACAATTGAGGGTCGCTACGCTCCGAATTTGTAATAATGTGTGTATAGTTTAAAAAATTTTTTTATCGTGGGTGAATTGATATATCGGTAACGTTTCGGGAAGGTCGAGTACCTCGACCGTAGGGACACGGCGCGCCGTGTTCGCAGTGGTTATGAAACGTAACTAATTATATCACTATTATAGCGGCAAACAAATTTTTCCGTAGGGGGACGGCTTTTCTGCAAAAACGGCAACCCTTTTGTCGTTTTGCGACATTTCCCCTAATAGGCAATGTCGTCAACTTAAGAAAAATATTAAAGTGATCTACGATTTTGAGGGTAT
>CANBJR010000025.1 GCA_947369085.1 uncultured Clostridia bacterium
AAAAATCGAGAAAAATTCTCGACTTTTTTGTGGTCCGCCCGAAGGGATTTGAACCCCCGTTCTCCGGAATCGGAATCCGTTGCGTTATCCAGCTGCGCCACGGGCGGAAATATTCGTTTTTTAGACTATCCCTATAATACAGCAGAAATTATTAGTTTGCATTGCAATATAAACGATAATTTAGTCGAGTGCCTCGACACGCAAATCGAGCGAAAAAAATCGGTTGTTTAGGTAAAAACGGTTGCCCGAATTATAGATTGATATATAGGAAACGTTTAGGGACGTCAGAGATGCCGTTCCCTACGGCGATACAGGAAACGTTTGGTTTCAGCCGTAGGGACACGGCGCGCCGTGTCCGTAGTGGCAATCAAACTTCACCTATTAAATTGTAATTATAGAGGAAAATAAACATTTCCGTAGGGGACGGTTTCCTACACGTCCCTTTCACAAAAAATTGCAATGCAATTTTTTGTGCGGACACGGCACGCCGTGTCCCTACGTCAACGTTGCTATAATTACAACGCTAAATTATCGTTTAGTTTACTAAAAGGGGATAAACTAAATATATTATACTATTTTTCTGTTGATTTATCAAGCGATTTGATTAATCCGAAAGCTCCTCCCAGATTAAATACTGCTCCTCCTGCTCTTGCTGGAGCTGTTCAAGTCGGTTTGTAAGCTCAATGAGTTTTTCATAATCAGCGGCAACCTCTTCGCTTGAGAGCAAAGCCTGTGTTTTTTCAATTTCGCCGTCAAGTCTTTCAATTTCTGCCTCTGCTTTGTTAAGCCTTGTTTTGCGCTTTCTTTCTTCGCTTTGCTTTTGCTTTTGCAGGAAGTAATCATTTTGCGGTTTTTCTTTATTAACAGATGATTTTTCGGCTTTCGTTTCGCCGATTTCTGATTTTGTGCGTTCAAGATAATAGTCGTAGTTGCCGAGATATTCAGTCATTCCGTCGGGTTTCATAACAAGTACACGGTCTGCAAGCTTGTTTATAAAATATCGGTCGTGGCTGATAATCAAAAGTGTTCCGCCGTACTCCTTGAGCGTGTTTTCAAGTTCCTCTCGTGAGGATGAGTCAAGGTGGTTTGTCGGCTCGTCCAAAAGTAAAAAGTTATCGCCCTTTAGCATAAGTTTTAAAAGCGAAACTCTTGCTCTTTCACCGCCGCTCATCTTTGAAAGCGGTTTAAAAACCTCCTCACCTCTGAACAAAAACGCCGCCATTGCGCTTCTTACTTCCGTTTGAGTCATATTGGGAAACGTATCCCATACTTCGTCAATTGCAGTTTTACTCAAATCAAGATTCTGCTGCATCTGGTCAAAATAGCCTGCTGTCACATTTGTGCCGTAGTCATACTCTCCGCTGTCTTGAGGCAGTTTGCCTGTGAGAATTTTAAAAAGCGTTGTTTTGCCGCAGCCGTTTGCGCCGAGAATGAAGATTCTTTCGCCTTTTCGGATATGTATGTCAACATTTTTAAACAAATGCTTTTCGCCGAACGATTTTGCAAGACCTCTGCAAATCAAAACGTCGTTTCCGCTTTCGCACTTAGGCTCAAAATGCATATGCATTGTTTCAAGCTCACTGTCGGGAGTAATAAGCTGAGCCTTTATTCTGTCAGCTTCTTTTTGCTTGCTTGCCGCAGTAATAAAGTTGCGTTCACGTCCCCAGCGCTTTTGCTGTTCAACAATGCTTTCAATTCGTTTGATTTCCTTTATATCATTTTCATACTTGTTTTTAATCGATTCGTTGTATGCTTTTTTCTTTTCAATAAACTCCGAGTATGCGCCCTTGTAGCACATTGTGCGGTTATGTTCAAGCTCAATAGTTTTGTTGGTTACCTTGTCAAGAAAATATCTGTCGTGGCTTATGATTATCATTGCGCCCTTGAAGTCACGCAAAAATCCTTCAAGCCAATTCACCGAGCCTATGTCAAGGTGGTTTGTCGGCTCGTCAAGCAGCAGCATATTGCTCTGTGAAAGCAACAGCTTTGCAAGGCAGAGCTTTGAGCGCTGCCCTCCGCTCAGACTTCCGACAGGCATTGTAAAGTCAGCTTCTTTAAAGCCAAGCCCCAAGAGCGCCGCACGTGTACGGCTTTTGTATGTAAGACCCCCGAGATTTTCAAAACTTTCAATAAGGCGTGTTTGCCTTTCAACAAGCTCGTCAAGATTGCCGTTTTTATTATCAATATCATTAGTGACGTCTGAAATTTCTTTTTCCATATCGGCAAGGTAATCAAAAACCGACAACAGCTCGTTGTACACGTCAATTCTCGGATTGTTGCAGGCGTGCTGTTCCATATAGCCTACACGGGTATTCTTTTCAAATGTAACGGTACCTGAAGTGGGAGAAATTTTGCCGTTCAGAATTTTGAAAAGGGTAGTTTTACCGACGCCGTTTGCACCGATAAAGCCTACTTTGTCAGTGTTTTCAATGTCGAATGAAACGTCGGTAAAAAGGTTTCTTTCGATAAATGTCATTGTCAGATTGCGCACGGATAACGCAGACATAAAATCACCTCTTTTCAAATCATCCTTTCTATTTTACATTAAAAACTTAAAAAGAGCAATACAAAATTAAAAATATGCCAGAGGTTGACAAGTGCATAAGAGCCTATTCCGATATAGAGCAAAAGGTTTGTGAAAAAACCCTCCTCAACTGCCATGAGTTTGTAGACAACCAAGCAGATTATTATTAAGACAAGAGGCAGTATGCCCTTTATGAGCAGTGCAGACCAGAAGCTGCCCAAAACGGGCTGCATAATAGGGTTTGCTTCAAAAAATCTGCCGCTTGCCAACAGAGATTGAGTGCAGAACCAGTCAACGAGATTGAGAAAGTAAAGAAAAAATATTTTTTGATAAAACGAAAAACCTTTGGATTTTTTAACATTATATTCATTTTGAAAGCTTTTTTGGTTGTTTGTGTATTCCATAATACCGCCTTTGATTATAATAGATTTTCGCTTTACAGGGAGATTTTGTAAAATGTTGGGGTAATATTTTTAATAATTAACATCTGTTGTATTAAGGATATTATTTACAGCGCAAAGCATATTATTCAATTTTTTGTTTTGTGTTAAAAAGTCAGGTTTTATCGTAATCAATGCTGTGCGAAGAAAAAAGTGATAAAAAGTTAAAAAATTATTAAAAAAAGTGTTGACAAATTAAGCTTGTTATGATATATTATTAAAGCACTCGAAATTACAGAGATTCGCTGGTGTAGCTCAGTTGGTAGAGCAGCTGATTTGTAATCAGCAGGTCGGGGGTTCAAGTCCGTCCACCAGCTCCATTAAAGCCTACTGTTTAGGCAGTAGGCTTTACCTATGAAATTGAATATGGGAGAATTCCCGAGTGGCCAAAGGGGGCAGACTGTAAATCTGTTGTCATCGACTTCGATGGTTCGAATCCATCTTCTCCCACCAAACACAAATAATCCGAACTTTTTACTGAGATGAAAAGTTCGGATTTTTGGTTTTTTGAAAAATATAGAAAAATTTTTAAAAAATTGCATATATTTATGCAACTTTTCTCTTTTTCTCTCTATATATGAAAGGACAAACCTTTAAAATTATATGAAGGAGAAAAATATGAGTATTATTGTTAGAAAAACATATTATTGGGAGTATGATAAATGTAATCACATTGAAAAAGATCTTATTGAACTATTTGTACCTCAAACACATAAAAGCAAAGAATACAAGAATTGGATTGCAATTCTTGATTTGAAAACTTGTTTAGTGTGTAGAAACTGTCATGGAAAAATATATAAATTCTATGAACAACCTCTCGAACAACCGCCGGTTCATAATAATTGTCGTTGTGAAATTGTTGAAATCGATGCTGTTTATGTGGGAGGGGCTACTCAAGACGGAGTTGCCGGTGCTGACTATGTATTAAAACAAACAGGAGTTTTACCGGATTGTTACATTACAAAAAAGACAGCTAAAAAATTGGGTTGGTCACCTATACTCGGAAATTTAAATATTGTTGCGCCAGGTATGCAGATAGGAGGGGATGTTTTCCAAAACAGAAACGGACACCTTCCTATAGCAGAAGGTAGAATATGGTATGAAGCAGATATAAATTATGATTTCGGTTATAGAAATCACCATAGAATATTGTATTCGAATGATGGCTTAATATTTGCAACTTATGATCATTATATGACTTTTGTTCAGGTGCAGTAAAAGGAGGAAAAGGAAATGTTAACTGATGAATTAAAAAAATATATTTTGGACTTTTCAGAATGCAATTATTTAGGGGAAATTCATCAAAAAATTCAAACGGTCTTGGAGTTGCCGGATTGGTATGGACAAAATTTGGACGCTTTATGGGATTCAATTACAGGTATTATGTATCTTCCTGCGGAAATCACTATTATTTTTCAACCGCAAACTATACAGGCTTTACAGTTATCAGAAGAGGTTGATAAAATAATTACTGTTTTTAAGGAAGCTGCTAATGAATTTGGTGAAATTGTTTTGAATATTGTAAAGTAATGAAGTGATGCAGGGATTATAAATTCGTTGGTTCAAAACTACCATAAAAATCTGCGAAAACATCTTTTTTGCTCAACCCTGACAAACACAAATAATCCGAACTTTTTACTTATTGGTGAAACGTTCGGATTTTTGGTTTTAGGCTGATAATTCAAAATGGTTGCAAGCTGAAATTGAAAGGCAAGGACTTAAGAACTATATTACAGGTAATTATATATTAGGTAAATTAGACCATAATGGTCAGAGAATTAGCATTAGAGTAACGATATCAAGAAAAAACAATGGGAACGACATTTCGTTTGTGACAGGTTGCAGGTTGGATATTATATCCAAACGGACAAATCAAATTAACTACACCCTTTAAAGGTAAATAAAATGAAAATGATGGACTGTGTAGAGATAATTGCAGAAAAAGAAAAATATATTAAAAATGGTGTACATAAGGGTATGCAGGGATGGATTTGTTTGGATGACTGCACCAATGGATATTGGCTGGTAAATTTTCCGCAATGCGGAGAAAAGGATGATATTGCAGAAATAAGCATAAATGAAAAAGATATGAGAATAATCCCATCACTTAATGCCACTGTTAATGAGCAAATAAAGGAAATGTTTAATGAGTAGAATTATACTAATATGTAGGAGTAGTTTCGGCAAATAACGAGCCGGATAAAATGACAAAAGCAGGGTTTACAACAATAAAAAGTGAATTTGTAAATGCCCCCGTAATTAATGAGTTGCCGCTTGTACTCGAATGTGTTTTGAAGCAGGTTGTTGACGGCAGTAAGTTTATCGGTGAAATAAAAAATGTCAGTGCAGATGAAAGTATCTTAGGCGAGGACGAAGAAATAGACCTTGGTAAATTACCTCCTATTACTTATGATCCGGTTCATCACGGATATTATGAACTTGGAAACCGTGTGGGCAATGCTTTCAAGGACGGAATTCAGCTCAAATAAAAAGTAATTTTTTGACCTAATATTCTGCGAAAGAAGACCGCTTTAAACACAATATTTAAGGCGGTTACTTTTGTCTTTAATACTAACATTCATTAAAATGTCAGCAGACAACTGCAACTTAGGTACAGAAAAATGCAACTTACTTATTATTGAATTTAATTATTGTTTTTGTTATGATAAAATAAGGTTACAAAATGGGGAGGTCAGACAGTGTTTAAAATAACAATTACGCAAATCGGTGAAAACGACGAAGAAGAAATCATCGTTAAGTGCCGTGAAATCAACGACGAGGTGCTCTCAATTGTTGAAAGGCTCAAAAAGAAAGAAGCTATGCTGCTTGGCAGCAAGGGCGGTGAGATGTTCCGCATTGCGCCTAAGGACATTTTTTATATTGAGTCTGTTGACAACAAAACCTATATTTATCTTCAGAAAAACGTCTATGAATCAAAGCTGAAGCTTTATGAGCTTGAAGAACAGTTAGGTAGTACAATGCTGTTTCGGTGTTCAAAGGCTATGATACTGAATATCTCAAAAATACGTTCGGTAACGCCGTCAATCAACGGCAGATTTGAAGCAAAGCTTACTAACGGAGAAACGGTGATAATTTCACGCCAGTATGTGCCGAATCTGAAAAAACGTTTAGGAATGTGAGGTGCTATGATGAAAGATACAGTTAAACTTGTAATTACTCATTTTTTTATAATATCAACAGGGGTTTTGTTTGTTGTAAGCCTTTCAAATTTGCTTTTTGACGGCAACAAGCCGTTGCCGCCTGAGTTGCCCTGGCAGGTGTTGCTGACGGGCATATTGGGAGCATTGCCGTCGTTTTTGTTCAGCTTTAAAAACGAGCCGACAAAAAAGCAATTTCTGGTTAGAACAGTAATTCATTTTATTGTGATAGAAACTATTGTTATGACCGAGGGAGCATTATTTGAGTGGTACGAAAACTTTATTAATGCTTTGATTCTCTTCTTTGTTATACTTGCTATTTATATCTTTGTATGGGCATACAGCTATTCTATGAATATTCATCTTGCAAAAGGCATAAATGCCGCACTTAAAAGATTTAACGAAGATTCTGACGAAATGTAATGCATTTCACATAATTAATTCTGCACCTTGCATTGAGTTTTGAACAACTCGGTGCAGGGTGTCTTTTTTATTGTTTTTCTATCTGCTACAATAAGGTCACGACAGGAGGAAATCTTATGAAAAAGATAATTGAAGTTCAGAATCTTGTAAAGGATTACAAGGACGTCCACGCAGTGAGAGATATTTCATTCAGCGTTGACGAGGGTTCATTTTTTGCGTTTCTCGGAATAAACGGAGCAGGAAAGTCCACAACAATCAATATACTCTGTACAGTACTTAAAAAGACCTCGGGTATTGTTAAGATAGGCGGTTATGACCTTGATACGCAAAAATCAAAAATCAAGGATTTAATCGGAATAGTATTTCAGAGTCCCGTGCTTGACAAACAGCTGACTGTAAAGGAAAATCTTGTTTCACGCGCCGCATATTACGGCTACACAAAGGCTGAAACAAAAAAGAGGATTGACTATCTGACTGATATTTTTAATCTTAAAGAAATTCTCAGCAGACGTTATACTAAATTAAGCGGAGGTCAGCGCAGACGAGTTGACATTGCAAGGGCACTTATAAACAGCCCGAAAATTCTTTTCCTTGACGAACCGACTACGGGTCTTGACCCGCAGACGAGAATTCAGGTGTGGAACATTATCCACAAGCTCCGCAAAAAAACGGGACTTACGGTATTTCTTACAACTCACTATATGGAAGAAACAGCAGATTGCGACAATGTTGTGATTATTGATTCAGGCAAAATTTCCGCAAACAACACACCGTACAATCTCAAAAAGCAGTATGCTCACAACAGGCTGGTGTGGTATACATCGAAGTCCGATGATGTTGAAAATCTGCTCAATAACGAAAATCTTACTTTCGAATATATAGGCGATGCTTACAAAATAAAAATTGCCGACAGCAGTGAGGCTACAAGGCTTATAACCTCCTATCCGCAAATCAGCGACTACGAGGTTATAAAGGGAGATATGGACGACGTATTTCTCACAATTACGGGAAAGAGATTGGGTGAATGATATGGTAAAAACACTATGTGCATATAAGGGAATGACCTTACGAAATATAAAGGTTTATCTGAAAGACAGAATGGCGATTATACTTTCAATGATGACGCAGATTATTGTACTTGGACTTTATCTGCTGTTTTTGAAGGGCAACTATCTTGATACAGTAAAAGCAAACCTCGGCGAGCTTGAAAGTCTTGTGACTGACGGAGCAATTGAGGCGCTCATAAATTCATGGCTTATTGCAGGAGTAATCGGTACATCGGTAGTGACCGTTGCACTCAGCTCGCTTTCGGTAATGGTTTCCGACAAGCAGAATAAAATTAACTACGATTACGGCGCATCTCCCGTAAAGGGAAGTACGGTAGTGCTGTCATATTTCAGCGGTGCGGTGGTAAATACAATTATCATCAGTTCAATTTTACTGACGGCAGGTCTTGTTTTCATCGCAATCGGCGGAACATTTGTGTATTCGTTTACCGATATTTTAAGCATTTACGGACTGACAGTGCTCGGCTCTGTTTCCTCAACTCTTTTGCTTATGGTTTTTGCTTCATTTTTTAAGAAAAGCTCAACATTAAGCTCATTTAACGTAATGGTTTCAGCGGCAATCGGCTTTGTAATCGGCGCATATATTCCCGTTTCACAGTTTAGTCAGGGAGTGCAGACAGCTGTTAACCTTGTTCCCGGTTCGCAGATTGCAGGAATGATGAGAAACGTACTTATGACCCCTGCAATTGATAATATCAATGATATGCTTGGCGGTGCCGATAAGGGAATGTTTGCGGATAGTATAAAAGAAATTTTTACTTTAAAAATGAATTTGTTTGACAATGAAGTCGGCTTTGGATTTATGATGGCATATTCGCTTATTGCTATAGCAGTATTCTTGATTATAAATCTTGTTTCATACAAATTCAGCTCGGTTTCAAAGGAATAATACGATGCAAAAAGGCGGCTGCAAAAGCAACCGCCTTCTATCTATATTATGTTATTATGTTTACCAGATTCCAAGTATGTGCTGCATAAGAATACTTACGCCCGTGATTGCAATCCAGCATATAAATCCGAGAAGAATCGGTTTGCCGCCTGTTTTTACAAGCTTTACAATGTTTGTGTTAAGTCCTATTGCCGCCATAGCCATTACAATGAAGAATTTGCTAAGCTGTTTTAAGAAACCGAAAATGTTGTTTGCAACGTCAAGTGCCTGTCCCGTTAATACCGAAGTGACAATTGTCGTGATTACCGAAGCAAGCACAAAATAAAGAATGAACATTGGGAAAATCTTTTTAAAGCTGACCTTTGTCGTAGAACCCGTGCCTGCGTTTTTCTCTTTTCTTATTCTTACAACAGCAAGCACAAGCGTAATCGGGATAATGGCGAGCGTTCTTGTAAGCTTTACAATTGTTGCAGCGTCAAGAACCATAGAGCCTGTATTGTGCATTGAATCCCATGTTGAAGCAGCGGCAGTTACAGACGAGGTGTCGTTTACAGCCGTTCCTGCAAACAGTGCAAAGCCCTCGTTGCTCATTCCTAAAATACCGCCGAGAGTTGGAAAAATAAGCGCCGCAATTATGTTAAAAAGAAAAATTACCGAAATTGATTGTGCAATTTCCTCATCGTCGGCGTCAATTACGGGCGCAGTTGCGGCAATTGCCGAACCGCCGCAGATACTTGAACCCACACCGATAAGCGTAGCGGTTTTTGACGGAATTTTTAATAGCTTGTACATAGCAAAGGAAACTATAAGCGAAGTAGCAATTGTTGAAACAATTATCGGAAGCGAGGTAAGACCAACCTGACCTACCGTTGCAAGGTTAAGCCCGAAACCTAGCAGTATTACGGCATATTGCAAAACCTTTTTTGAAGTAAATGCAATTCCGTCTGAAAACGCATTCTTTTTCTTAATAATGAGCGAAAGAATCATTCCTGCGATAATTGCGATTACGGGTGCGCCGATAACCTCAAGCGCAGGGAAAAGCATTACAATAAGCCATGCAGGAACTGCAATTGCAAGGCAAAGCAGGATTCCAAAAACATATTTTTTCATAGAATACCCTCCTGTTTAATTGTTAATTGTTAGTAGTCCCAGTCAGGGATAAAGTCGGTGCTTGCCGATGACATGCTTTGAGTAAAACCGTCAAGTCCGAGTGAAAAAAGCGCAGATTTTACCTTGTCGTATTCACGGCGAGTTATTGTTCGGTTAATTTTCGGAAAATTCTTAGCCTTGTGAACAGGCACATATTGGCACATAAGGCTTACAAGCACCTGCTTGTTGTAGCAGCGCTTTATAATGTCTAGCACCCCAAGGCTGTTATTAGTATGGGACGGGAGAATCAGGTGACGTATAATTACACCCTTTTTCATCATTCCGTCCGAGTCAAACTCAGGCATTCCTACTTGAAAAATCATCTCTTTTATTGCAGCTGACACGGTGTTTACATAGTTTGGCGCAGAGGAGTATTTTATTGCGAGAGCATCATCGGAATACTTGAAGTCGGGCAGGTAGATGTCAACAAGACCGTCGAGAACAGACAGCGTTTTAGGACTTGTGTAGCCACTGCAATTGTACACAATAGGTATTGACGGCTTGTAAATATCAAGACTTTCGGCAACTGCGTTCACGTAGTGGTCGGCAGTTACAAGATTAATGTTGTGAACCCCCTGCTCCTCAAGCCTTTTATAGCAGTCTGCAAGCTGTGATGGGGTTATGGTTTTGCCCTTGTGGCCGTCAGAAATTTCGTAGTTCTGGCAGTAAACGCATTTTAAGGTACAGCCCGAAAAAAACACCGTACCGCTTCCCTTTGTACCGCTGATACATGGTTCTTCGCCAAAATGCGGTGCAACTCTTGCAACAACAGGCAGAGTTCCCGCCCCGCAAAATCCGTTTCCCTGATGTTCGGTGCGGCTGGCGTTACACTTTCTCGGACAGAGATTGCATATCATAAAAATCACCTCGATTATTGTAGCATAAAAGTAAGCTAAAGTCGAGGGTTAAATGTGGTAATATTATACGCGAAAGTCGGTCAAATAGTCTTCTAAAATATCATCAAAATGGCACGGTTCTATTTCAAGTTCGTTGCACATATTTACAAGCAAAATAATATCATTATAGTTTTTTGTTATTTGGTCAATTGATTTTATCAGTTTTCCGCAAGAAAAAATATCTATCCCGTAATGACGATCAGAATAAAATTCTGCAACGTTTATTTTATATTCTACCATTGTATCCCGTACTTTCGCATTATGTTAATTTTGTTCACGATAAATCATATCATTCCAATAGGAGAATGTCAATATATTTCTAAAAACAATATAATATAATCAATTCGCCGTGTGCGAAATAAAATATATTGTTTTTGGATTATTTTGTTGAAACAAAGAGAAAAATATCGTATAATCAATGTGTGTATATATACAATACACAGAATATTGCTTTTACGTTGAAAGCAATGCAAAATACTCACAAACTTTTTTGAAATTCGTGTCTGTTCAGGAAACGGGAGTGTGAAAATCAGGAATTTTTTATGATTTATGTTGAAAAACTAAGAAAGGAATTTAAGAAAACCATTAAGGATCCCGGTTTAAAGGGCAGTTTGAAGTCATTTATTAAGCCGAAAAAGGAAATTGTCACCGCGGTTAAAGACATTTCCTTTGATGTAAACGAGGGTGAAATTCTCGGGTTTATCGGTCCCAACGGTGCAGGAAAATCAACCGTTATCAAGATGCTTACGGGCATACTTTCTCCGACATCGGGCAAATGCACAATCAACGGAAAAGATCCTCAGAAAGACAGAAAAAGATATGTAAAAGAAATCGGTGTTGTTTTTGGTCAGAGAACCCAGCTTTGGTGGGATTTGCCCCTTACCGAAACATACACTGTATTAAAGGAAATTTATGAGGTTGAGGACAGCCGCTTTAAAAAGCGTATGGGCTTTTTAAACGAAGTGCTTGAGCTTGACAGCTTTATCAACAGTCCTGTTCGCACTCTTTCTCTCGGTCAGCGAATGAGAGCCGACATTGCAGCGTCACTTCTTCACAGCCCGAAGGTGCTTTTTCTTGACGAGCCGACAATCGGACTTGATGTTGTTGTAAAGGACAACATACGCAAGGCAATTGCGAAAATTAACGAGGAAGAGCATACTACCGTTGTGCTTACAACTCACGACTTGGAAGACATTGAATTGCTTTCAAAGAGAATCGTTATGATTGACAAGGGCAGTAAGGTGTTTGACGGTAAAATCACCGACTTAAAGGAAAAGTACGGTCAGATGAGGGAACTTGCATTTATAAGTCCCGACGAAAATGCGCTGAAAATTCTCTGCTATGCCGAAAAATTCGGATTTGGTAAGGACGATTTGATTCAGAAACAGGATGGTACAAGCTGTAAAATCAGATTTAACAGCGCAATTGTTCCCGTCAGCGATATGCTTTCCTATACTCTCTCAAAAATTAATGTCAAGGACATTAACGTAAAAGACGCTGATATTGAAGAGATTATACGGCGCCTTTACAAGGAAGGGGTTGAGTGATTTGCGCAGAAAGCTAAAAATCTATACTCCTTTTATAAATGCAGGAATGCAGGAAGTTTCTGCTTACAGAGCAAACTGGCTGTTCTATATTCTCGGTGACGTGCTTGCCTGCTTTGTATCATTCTTTGTATGGGAGGCTGTTTTTATTTCAAACGGCGGTGAGCTGTTTATGGGCTTTGACAAGAGCGATATGGTTGTGTATATCTTTATGTCGTTTCTGACAGGTCAGGTAATAAGCAGCGGCGGTACGTACAATATAGGCGAGGAGATAAAAGACGGCTCAATCGCAATGAGAATGATTAAACCGATAAGCTACAACACTACTTTTCTGTTTCAGGAAATCGGCAACAAGCTTATGGAAATAGGCGTAATATTTGTTCCGCTTGTTGCAGGAGTTGAAATCTATCGATTTGCCGTGATGGGCGAATTGAAATTTGATATTTTAAAATTTTTATTATATTTTGTATGCTGCGTGTTTGCGTATGCAATCAATTTTTTCTTTAACATCTGTTACGGCTTTACGGCGTTTGTGTTCAAAAATCTTTGGGGCTCAAATATGCTGAAAAATACTATAGTAAGCTTTTTGTCGGGCGCGATAATTCCGCTTGCATTTTTGCCTGATGTGCTCAAAAACGCACTTATCTTTCTGCCTTTTTCATCGCTTACATATACGCCCGTAATGGTTTATATGGGAATGTACACGGGATACGAGCTAATGTTCTTCATGGGAATTCAGATTTTTTGGGCAGTTGTATTCTGGCTGTTGTCAAAGTTAATTTGGAAGTGCGTAATTAACCGACTTTCAATCCAGGGAGGTTGATTATATGTTCAGAGAACTTTTAAGAGCTTTAAAAATGCATAGAATTTTTATTGTTCAGGAAATAAAAAGATTTACCGAATACAAGGGCGACTTCCTTACGGGAGCAGTCGGCTTATTGCTTGCACAGCTATGCAATATAATTTTTATTTCGGTAATTTTCGGTCAGATTCCCGAGCTGATGGGCTGGAAATATAACGAGGTAATGTTTATCTACGGCTTTTCGCTGATTCCAAAGGCGATTGACCATTTGTTTTTTGACAACCTTTGGGCGGTAGGCCATTTTATAGTACGCAAGGGCGACTTTGACAAATACCTTACACGACCGATTAATCCGCTTTTTCACGTTATGGCTGAAAAATTTCAGGTTGACGCATTCGGTGAAATGGTAATCGGAATTATTCTTTTATCCTGTTCGCTGCCGTCAATTGAGGTTCAGTGGGGAATAGGCAAGGTGTTGCTTGTAGCAATTGCAATTATATTTGCATCCTTCATTTATACGGGAATAAAAATCGGAACGTCGGCGATTGCATTCTGGACAAAGCGAAGCGGAAATATAACATTTATGTTCTATATGGTAAACGATTTTGTAAAGTACCCGATAGATATTTACAACAACGTAGTTCGTTCGGTGCTTACATATATTATACCCTTTGCTTTTACTTCATATTTTCCGGCGTTATATTTTCTTACGGGAGAAAACCCTGTTTTCAACATAGGAATGACAATTGTTGTTGCAATTATTGTTATGGCAATCGGGATACTTATTTGGAACAGAGGGATTAAAGCATACGAATCGGCAGGAAGTTGATGTAATATGATGGACTTTATATCTGATAATTTTATACTTTGTATAATCGCAGTTTATTTGCTGTTGGGAATGATAATGAGCATTAAGCTAAGAAATTCCGACATAAGAATTGCGCATAAATACGGCAAAAGCTTTGCGGAAATTCCGTTTCGCATAAGGCACAAAATCCTGCTTAAGGGTAAGTGGGTGAAGATTCAGTACGCAGTAACATTTGTGCTGATTTATGCCGTGGTATGTGTAAGGTTTAACAATATTTTTTCGCTGCCTCCGGCGGCGCTGACTGCGCTTCCCATTTCATTTTTGTCGACGTTTGTTTTCTTTGAAGGCATACTTTTTGTGTCGGCGTTTGTGCGAAAGCTGATTTATGTAAACAGTGCGTCGCTTAATATTATGTTTTCATCAGTAATCTTTATTATAGCGGCGATTTGCTATTATTTTTTGACAAGGGAAAGTCTGGATTTTAATCAGTTTTTGCTGTCACAGGCTTGTCTTGGCTGTTGTTACGTTATAATGCTGTTTGTGCTGATTATGGTTCTTAAAGAGGTTAACAGCGGTAGCAGTCCGATGACTTTCAGAAATTTCTGGAAATCGGCATTTTTGACAATAATGCTCTTTATTGCTGTGCTGTCGCTTATGTCGTACGGCTGTCTGCTGTATAATGCAAATGCCTTTGACGGTGTTAAATTCGGTCTTGCAGATGTTTTTTACTATACGGTCATTACCTTTGCGACTGTGGGTTACGGTGATATTTCGCCTGTCGAATTGACGGCAAAGGCGGTGTCTGTATTGACGGTTGTTACGAGCATATTATGCATAACTGTTCTTCTCAGCGAGATTGCAGGGCTGAAAAAGAAGTCAGACGATAATTAGTCATCTTATTTATCGGAAACTGATGCAACAAAGTGTCGTTATGCCGTATTTGGATATTTTAAACAAAAAGCGTTCGCAAAGTTTGGCTTGCGGACGCTCTTTTTATTCTTAATTGGAAATATGTATTGGTGAATAGTTGATAGAATATAATTAACGCGCTATATGAATTTTAGTGTATATTTATAAGAGGTGAGATTATGAAATTCAGAAAACCATTATCGTTATTGCTCTCTGCGGCAATGATTACGGGTATGGCTTCGTTTGCAGCTAATGCTGTAGTAACAAATGATTCTGCGGTTTCGGCAGGAAGTTACTACAATGCAAGCTATCTCGAAAACTACGCCAACAGCGCATATAACGAAAAGGGTCTTGGAGCTGTTTACAGCAAGACCTCAACAACATGGAAAACTTGGTCGCCTGAGGCTTCCTCTGTGAGTGTTAAGCTTTACAAAACAGGCTCCGACAGTGAATCGGGTGCAGGTGTAATCGGAACATATCCGCTTACCAAAAACAGCACTACGGGTGTTTGGACAAGCACTCTTTCGGGAGATTACAAGAATGTTTACTACACATACCTTGTAACGGTAAACGGTTCAACAAAAGAAACTCAGGACGTTTATTCAAAGGCGGTCGGCGTAAACGGCAACCGTTCGATGGTTGTTGATCTTGACTCAACTGACCCCGACGGCTGGAACACTGACAAACACGTTCTCTTTGACAGCGCATCAGAGGCTGTTGTCTGGGAGGTTCACGTTCGCGACTTCTCGGCATCAAAAACCTCAGGCGTAAGCCCTGAAAATCAGGGCAAGTATCTTGCGTTTGCCGACGGCGGCACAACCCTTAATTCCGACACAAGCGCAAATGCTGTTTCAACGGGAATCGACTACCTTGTTGAGCAGGGAATCAACTGTGTGCAGCTTATGCCGGTTTATGACTTCCAGTCGGTTGACGAGTCAATCGCAAGTTCTTCTTCAAACCGCAACTGGGGTTATGACCCTCAAAACTACAACGTTCCCGAGGGTTCGTATTCATCAGACGCATACAACGGCAATACAAGAATTACCGAGTTTAAGCAGATGGTTCAGGCTCTCCATGACAGAGGAATCTCGGTTGTAATGGATGTTGTTTATAACCATACATATACTACCGACGGATCGTGCTTCTCAAAGACGGTTCCGGGTTACTATTACAGAAAAACTTCTTCAAGCGCATACTCAAACGGCTCAGGCTGCGGAAATGAAACCGCGTCAGATAAGCTGATGTACAGAAAGTATATGATTGAGTCAATTAAGTACTGGGCAGAGGAATACCACATTGACGGCTTCCGTTTTGACCTTATGGGTATTCACGATGTTACAACGATGAATACAATCCGCAGTGAGCTTGACAATCTCTATTCTGACGGTTCGGGCAAGAAAATCCTTATGTACGGCGAACCGTGGACAGGCGGCACTGTTGCAATTTCCGACGGCTGCTCACAGTCAAGGGCTTCTTCACTTGACGCAAGAGTAGGTATGTTCTGCGACACCTACCGTGACGCTATTAAGGGCGACACAAACGGCGCAGGAAAAGGATATATTCAGGGCGATACCGATAAAACAGGAAACGTAGTAAACGGCGTCAAGGGTAAGTGCTTCAATGCAAAGGCTCCTTCGCAGACAATTGCCTATGCCGATGCTCACGATAATTTGATTTTATGGGATAAGATTGTAAAGAGCAACGGCTCGTCAAGCTGGAACTCAACTTCTTCATCATTTAAAGATCAGCTTAAAGGTGCTATGGCGCTTCTTATGACCTCTCAGGGCATTCCGTTTATGACTGCAGGTTCTGAGTTCTGCCGTACAAAGCAGGGTGACCACAATAGTTACAAATCAAGCGATACAATCAATGCTATCGACTGGAACAGAGTAAAGACCTACTCTGATGTTGCAGCATATTATAAAGGTCTGCTTGAAATCAGAGAGCACTACACACCAATGAAGAGCAGTTCGTTCAGTACACCAAGCTTCCAGTCAAGTTACGGCTATGTTGTAGCATATACATATTCAAACAGCAAGTCTGATGAATGGGGCAAGGTTTGTGTTCTTGTCAACAGCGGCACACAGGGTTACTCAATTAACCTTGACGGCAGCGGTTGGACAATAGTTGCAAACGGTACAAGCGCAGGACTCAAGAGCCTTGGCACGGTTTCGGGAAGCAGCTATACAATTTCCGCAAGAAGCAGTGCAGTTCTCGTTCAAAGCTCAACATTCTCCCGCCTTAAAAACACAGAAACAACATACGGAAAACTCACAGTTAATCACGTTGACGAAAACGGTAAGGTTTTAAAGTCGGCAACTGCAAAATACAGGGACGGCTCTACTTACCGTGCACTTCCCGACAGCACAATCCTCTTTGACCACGCTCTTAAGAGCACAGAGGGCGCAACTTCGGGCAAGGTTGTCGGCGGAAATAATTACAGCGTGACCTTTGTTTACAGCTCCTCAGGCATTGAGTCGGGTTACCTTACCGTAAAGTATGTAAACAGCAAGGGTACTGCAATCAAGGACGAGGCAAGCTATCACCTCAGAGCAGGCGACAGCTACGAAATTCCTTCTGTAGCAATTCAGGGCTATCAGCTTGACGTTGACAAGTATCCTGCCGAAAGCTACGGCACATTCGGCGGCAGCGACAAGACAATCACGTTTACTTATAAAGACCTTGACAACACTTCTTCAACCGTTCACTACTACAAATCAAACAGCTGGTCTGACGTTCGCTGCTATGCTTACACAGACGGCGGCGATGAGCCAAACGGTGCTTGGGCAAGCGCAACAAAAATGACAAGCGAGGGCAACAACTGGTATGTATGTACTGTTCCCGCTTCAAGCGCATATGTAATGTTCCATCCGACATCAGGAAGTGAGCAGGAACCCGGCTCGGGCGAACAGGGTTATCCTGTTTCGGGCGAAGCATGGATTCAGAACAAGACATTAACCTTCAGCAGTAAGGTTGTCACCAGCCACATTGATCTTGCAACAGGTAAGAAAATTGCTGCTGATGTTGTTGACAGCCAGGCAAAAACTACAAGTTCAAGCTCATACACAACATCTGCACTTGCAGGCAAAGACGTAATTACTCCTCCGAATGCACGCGGAAACTACTCGGCAGGTGTTATAAATGTTGTTTACCTTTACACATCATCACAGCCTGTTACAACGGCACCTCCCGTTACAACGGCACCTCTCGTTACAACGGCACCGCCTGTTACAACAACACCGCCTGTTACGACAGTACCTCCTACAACAGTTCCGCCTGTTGGAAAGGTGCTTATAGGCGATGCAAATGATGATGGTGTTATTACAATCACAGACGCATCGGTAATTCAGAAATATTTGAGCGAAATGATTGTATTTTCCAAAAGACAGGAAATTGCATCGGATTGCGACGGCAACGGTGAAGTCGGAATTAAAGACGCTACGCTTATTCAAATGTACTGTGCAGAGTATGAAAATACAGGAAACATCGGTAATTATGTCGGCGGAGTAGATGAAACAACAGCTCCTATAGTTACCACGGCTCCTGTAACAACAGCACCTCATACCACACAGCCAACAACAGCGCCGCCAACAACCCAGCCCACAACGGCACCGACAACTACTGCCCCCACCCCCTCTACCTATACAGTTAAGTTCTCAAACTCACAGCGTTGGAGCGGAACAATCTACTGCTACTATTGGACAGACGGTGAAGAAGCACCCGTTGAATGGCCGGGAACAAAGATGACATTTGTAGAGAATAACGATTACGACGAGGCTGTTTATTCGGTCAAAGTACCGTCGGACGCTGATTATATTATCTTTAACAACAATAACAGCCAGACGGTTGACATTCCGTTTGACGGTTCTGAACTGAATTTCTACGCAAAATCAGATATTGATTCCAGTTGGCATCATCTCTACGGAACTTGGTAACAGATTTATAGAAATCTTATAAAATTAGGCGGACTGCTTTTCGGCAGTCCGCTTTGATATAGATTAATACTGTATTATTTTATAGTTGAGGATATTAAATGCAAAAATTAAAATTCTTATATTAATTAAAACAGAACGGTCGGGAACCCGCTTTATAGCGATGTTCCGACCGTTCTACTCAATTTGCCTGCCGAGGCACTCGGCTTATAGATTTGTGTATCCCATAAGACTTTCGTCTACTTCTCTTGCAACATCTCTGCCCTCACGGATTGCCCATACTACAAGTGACTGACCTCTGTGCATATCGCCTGTGGTAAAGATGTTTTCAACATTTGTTTTGAAGGAGTTTTCGGATGTTGCAACATTTGTTCTTGCGTTTGTTTCAACACCGAATGCCTTGGTAACGTAGCTTTCACTGCCGAGGAAGCCTGCCGCAATCAGCACAAGCTCAACGTCAACACTGTACTCCGAACCTTCGACTTCTTTCATCATCATTCTGCCTGTTTTTTTGTCCTTTTCGGGTGTAAGCTTAACCAGTACGGCGCTTTTGAGATTGCCGTTTTTGTCCTTGACAAATTCCTTGACGGTAGTCTGATAAACTCTGGGGTCGTGGCCGAATACCTCAATAGCCTCTTCCTGACCGTAGTCTGTTTTGCAGACCATAGGCCATTGCGGCCACGGGTTGTTCTCCGTCCTTTCATCGGGGAGCTTGGGCATCATTTCAAGCTGTAACACCGATTTAGCGCCGTGTCTTATGCTTGTGCCCACACAGTCGTTGCCTGTGTCGCCGCCGCCGATTACCATTACGTTCTTGCCCTTTGCAGAAATATATGTTCCGTCCTTTAAATCGTTGTCAAGAAGCGACTTTGTTGTAGACTTCAGGAAGTCAACTGCAAAGTAAATTCCGTTTGCATCTCTGCCCGGAACTTTTATATCTCTCGGATTTGAAGCTCCACAGGCGAGAATTACCCTGTCGTATTCCTTTAAAAGCTCAGGTGCTTTTACGTCCTTGCCGACATTGACATTTGTTTTAAATTCAATGCCCTCTTCTTTCATAATATCAACCTTGCGGTCAATAACGTGCTTTTCAAGCTTCATATTAGGAATGCCGTACATCAGCAGTCCGCCGATTCGGTCACTGCGCTCAAAAACAGTTACCGAGTGTCCTCGTCTGTTGAGCTGATCAGCGGCGGCAAGTCCTGAAGGACCCGAGCCGATAACGGCAATCTTCTTGCCTGTTCTTACCTTTGGCGGGTGCGGAGCGGCAAAACCCTCGACATAAGCATTTTCTATAATACCGTACTCGTTAGCCTTTACCGTAACAGCGTCGCCGTTTGCACCGCAGGTGCAAGCCTTTTCGCACAGTGCAGGACATACGCGTGAAGTAAATTCGGGAAAGTTGTTTGTAAGTTTAAGTCGGTTGTATGCCTGTTCCCATGTATTTTTATAGATGAGGTCATTCCACTCGGGAATAAGATTGTTAAGCGGACAACCCGAATATGCGTTGCCTATTTTCATTCCCGACTGGCAGAACGGTACGCCGCATTCCATACAGCGTGCGCCTTGCTTTGACTGATCCTCTTTTGACAGGGGTTCGTGGAACTCATCATAATTTTTAATACGTTCTTTAACGGAGAATGCGGGAGCGTCCTCACGTTTATAATCCATAAATCCGGTTGGTTTTCCCATTGCTGTTCTCCTCCTTATTTGTTGTGGATAATCTGATAGAAAGCTTCAATTCTTGCCTGCTCGTTGCTCATACCCTTTTCTTCGTTTACGGCGATTGCAGACATCATTTTCTTGTAGTCGTGTGGGATAATTCTCTTGAACTTAGGCAGATAATCGTCAAAATTGTCAAGAATATCTTTACCCTTTTTGGAATTGGTAGCCTTAACGTGCTCTTCAATAAGCTCTTTAAGCTCGAGAATTTCGTACTTCTCGGTTACTTCTGAGAACAGCACCATTTCCTTGTTGAGCTTGGTGTATAAATCTCTGTCCTCGTCAAGAACATACGCAACACCGCCCGACATACCTGCGGCAAAGTTTTTGCCCGTTTTGCCGATAACAACAACACGACCGCCTGTCATATATTCACAGCCGTGGTCGCCGACGCCCTCAACAACAGCAGTAGCGCCCGAATTCCTTACGCAGAAACGTTCGCCTGCAACGCCGTTGATAAATGCCTTGCCGCTTGTTGCGCCGTAGAGTGATACGTTACCGATGATAATGTTCTCATCAGCCTCAAATGTTGAGTCCTTTGGAGGATAAACAACAAGCTTACCGCCTGAAAGTCCCTTGCCGAAGTAGTCGTTGCTATCACCGACAAGCTCAAGTGTAAGACCGTTGGGTATAAATGCGCCGAAACTCTGACCGCCTGAGCCGTTGCAGATTACCTTGAATGTGTCGTCTGCGAGGGTGTTGTAGTATTTTTTGGTGATTTCAGAACCGAAAATAGTACCAAAGGAACGGTCTGTGTTCTTTACGTTGATTTCAATTGTCTTATTAGTGCCTTTTGCAAGAGCAGTCTTGAATTCCTTGAGAAGAACTTTTTCGTCAAGAGTTTCCTCAAGTTTAAAGTCGTATTTACTCTTTTTGTTATATTCAATTTTCTCATTTGCAAAGCCGCAGTTGAGAATGTTTGAAAGGTCAACTTCCGAAGCCTTGCCCTCAATGCCGTCCTTGGGCTTGATAAGGTCAATTCTGCCGACAAGCTCGTCAACGGTTTTTACACCGAGCTTTGACATATATTCTCTTAACTCATTTGCAATAAAGAGCATAAAGTTTACAACATATTCGGGTTTGCCCATAAACTTTTTGCGAAGCTCGGGGTTCTGTGTTGCAACGCCGAACGGACAAGTGTCGAGGTTGCATACTCTCATCATGGCACAGCCGAGAGTTACAAGCGGAGCAGTAGCAAAGCCATATTCCTCTGCACCGAGGATAGCGGCAATTGCAACGTCTCGTCCTGTCATAAGCTTACCGTCGGTTTCAATTACAACCTTGTTGCGCAAATCGTTCATAATGAGAGTCTGATGAGCCTCGGCAAGACCAAGCTCCCACGGCAGACCTGCATTGTAGATTGAGTTTCTCGGAGCGGCGCCCGTACCGCCGTCGTAGCCTGAAATAAGGATTACGCCTGCGCCTGCTTTTGCAACACCTGCGGCAACAGTACCTACGCCGCATTCCGAAACAAGCTTAACAGAGATTCTTGCGTCTTTGTTTGCATTTTTAAGGTCGTAAATAAGCTGTGCAAGGTCCTCAATTGAATAAATATCGTGGTGTGGCGGAGGAGAAATAAGCGATACACCGGGGGTTGAGTGGCGTGTTTTTGCAATCCACGGATAAACCTTTTTACCCGGAAGGTGACCGCCCTCGCCGGGCTTTGCGCCCTGAGCCATCTTAATCTGAATTTCATCGGCTGAGGTGAGGTATCGTGAGGTTACGCCGAAACGTCCCGAAGCAACCTGCTTGATTGCGGAGCATCTGTTTTCATCCTTGCCCTTTGTTTCAAGTCGTTCAAGGCTTTCGCCGCCCTCTCCCGAATTTGATTTACCGTGAAGTCTGTTCATTGCAATTGCAAGAGCCTCGTGAGCTTCTTGAGAAATAGAGCCGTAGGACATTGCACCCGTCTTGAAACGTTTTACGATTGAATCAACGCTTTCAACCTCTTCAAGCGGAACGGGATTTTCAGCATAATTAAAGTCAAAAAGACCTCTTATACTTACGGGATCCATTTCATCGGAAATCATATGTGAATACTTTTTGTAAAGCTCATAGTCGTTTGTGCGTGCAGCCATTTGAAGAGTGTGTATTGTCTGCGGATTGTAGAGGTGTTCCTCCTTGCCGCTTCTGAACTTGTGGCTGCCGCGTGATTCAAGTTCGGTTGAGGTGCTGAGTCCGAGCGGGTCGAAAGCAGAAGTGTGGAGCTTATCTACGTTTTGCTCAATATCTTTAATTGTGATGCCGCCGATTCTGCTTACTGTGTCGGTGAAGTATTCATCAATTACGTCCTTGCTGATACCGATAGCCTCAAAAATCTGTGAACCCTGATAGGACTGGATAGTTGAAATACCCATTTTAGACGCTATTTTGACAATGCCGTGCAATACTGCGTTGTTGTAATCGTCAACAGCGGCATAGTAGTCCTTGTCAAGCAGGTCATCGTTTATCAACTCGTGGATTGTTTCCTGCGCAAGATAGGGGTTGATTGCGCTTGCACCATATCCGAGCAGTGTGGCAAAGTGGTGAACTTCTCTTGGCTCACCGCTTTCAAGAACGATTGCAAGAGAGGTTCTCTTTTTGGTAGCAACAAGGTGCTGGTGAACTGCGGAAACTGCAAGCAGAGAGGGAATAGCAAGGTGATTTTCGTCAACGCCTCTGTCCGAAAGAATAAGAATGTTTGCGCCGTCGTTGTAAGCCTTGTCACATTCAATAAATAATCTCTTTACCGCTTTTGAAAGTCTTGTGTTCTTATAGTAGAGTATCGGAATAACTGCAACCTTAAATCCCTTGATATGCATATTCTTAAGCTTAAGAATATCGGTTGAAGTGAGAATCGGGTTATGAATTTTCATAACCTTGCAGTTTTCAGGTCTTTCTTCAAGAATGTTTCCGTCCTCGCCGATATAAACTGTTGTAGAGGTAACAATTTCCTCACGGATTGCATCAATCGGAGGATTTGTAACCTGAGCAAAAAGCTGCTTGAAGTAGTTAAACAGCGGCTGAGGCTCGTTTGAAAGAACAGCAAGGGGGCTGTCTGTGCCCATTGCGGAAATTGACTCACTACCGTTTTTAGCCATAGGCAGTATAGAGGTCATAACCTCCTCGTAGGTGTAGCCAAATGCCTTTTGCAGTCTTTTTCTTGCATCATTTGAATGTTCTTCAACCTTTGCATTCGGAATTTTTAAGTCCTTGAGGTTTACAAGGTTGCTGTCGAGCCACTCGCCGTAAGGCTGTTTTGACGCGTAATACTCTTTAAGCTCATCGTCATCGATAAGTCTGCCTTGAACGGTGTCAACAAGGAGCATTTTGCCGGGGCGAAGTCTTTCTTTTCTCACAATCTTTGACGGTTCAATCGGAAGTGCGCCCACCTCGGAGGAAAGAATGAGGTTGCCGTCGCTTGTAATGTAGTAACGTGAGGGGCGCAGACCGTTTCTGTCGAGTACGGCGCCCATAAAGTCACCGTCAGAGAAGAGTATGGACGCAGGACCGTCCCACGGCTCCATCATGGTTGCATAGTACTGATAGAAATCTCTCTTTTTCTGCGACATAGTGCCGTTGTTATCCCACGGCTCTGGAATTGTAATCATAACTGCAAGCGGAAGCTCCATACCGCTCATAACAAGAAATTCAAGCGTGTTGTCGAGCATTGCAGAGTCGGAGCCTTCGGTGTTTACAACGGGTATAACCTTGTCAAGATCGCCCTTTAAGTGCTCGGAACGCATTGTTTCTTCACGGGCAAGCATTTTGTCTGCATTGCCTCTGATTGTGTTGATTTCACCGTTGTGAACAATCATTCTGTTGGGATGGGCTCTTTGCCAGCTTGGGTTTGTGTTGGTTGAGAAACGTGAGTGAACCATTGCAATAGCCGACTCGTAGTCGTCGTCCTGCAAATCGAGGAAGAATCTTCTTAGATCGCCTACAAGGAACATACCCTTATATACAATAGTTCTGCTTGAAAGAGAAACAACGTAAGTATCCTCGTTACTCTGCTCAAAAACTCGTCTTGCAACGTAGAGCTTACGGTCAAAGTCAAGACCTTTCTTTACGCCGGCAGGTCTTTTTATAAAGCACTGCATAATTGCAGGCATACAGTCAAGCGCACGCTTGCCGATAACAGTTGTATCGGAGGGAACGTTTCTCCAGCCGAGAACCTCAAGACCTTCTTTTGCCGCAATAATCTCAAACATCTTTTTAGCCTGATTTCTTGCAAGCTCATTTTGCGGGAAGAAGAACATACCAACAGCATAATCCCTTTCGGAAAGGAGATTGATGCCTATTTGTTTTGCCGCTTTTTTGAAAAACTTATGGGAAATCTGAAGCAGAATACCTACGCCGTCACCCGTTTTGCCTTCTGCATCCTTACCCGCGCGGTGCTCAAGCGTTTCAACAATAGTAAGAGCGTTTGCAACGGTATCGTGTGACTTTACGCCCTTGATATTTACAACCGCGCCTATACCGCAATTGTCGTGCTCAAATCTCGGAGAATAAAGACCGCTGTTTTGCGTTTGTCTGTTCTCTGTTTGTCCCATCAAAAATCATCCTTTCCTGATATTGATACCGAAATTTAACATGACTTTTTATTAGATTTCAGTATGAATTTTCTTCGTTGAAAACCCTATCACACTCCTTTATATAGTAGTATAAAATATATAGGAGCGAATTCACATATCAGATTTATTTATTAACAGCGGATACACCGCTATATTATACTTAGTAAATTGTTCATAAAACTAATACAATTTTAATATATATAAATATAATAAATTTGATATTGACACAAAGACTGATTTTAAAAACTTTGCAATTTTGAGTTTAAAATCCTGCATTTTTGCGCCTGCATAAAAATATATACTGCGTGTGACTGTATTATATAACCGTAAATGTAGGTTTGTCAAGGGGAAAATACAGAAAATTGCAACTTTTTTGAAGTCGATATTCATATCGATACATTAATTGTGGGGTTTATGCAGATAAATCAGAACATAATCAAATAAATTGCAGGAAAATTAACAAAACTTGCAATTTTTAAAATTTTTTAGAAAAATCTATTGACAAATTACCAAAAGTGGAATATACTAACAGCAATGACAACAGCAAGGGCGCTGTAGGCAATGTGCTTACAGCGTCTTTTTCTGTTTTTACGTCAAATTTTTAATACTGGATAGGAGAGAATTAAAATGGCAAAAGTTCCGGAGTTATTTGGCAGTATGGTGTTTAACGACCAGAAAATGCAGGAAAGACTTCCTAAGTCAACTTACAAGGCGTTAAAGAAAACAATCCAGAACGGCGAACCTCTTGATTTAAGCGTTGCAAACGTAGTTGCATCTGCAATGAAGGATTGGGCAGTTGAAATGGGCTGTACACACTACACCCACTGGTTCCAGCCTATGACAGGCGTAACTGCTGAAAAGCACGACAGCTTTATCAGTCCCAACGGCGACGGTCAGGTTATTATGGAATTTTCAGGCAAAGAACTTGTAAAGGGTGAGCCGGACGCATCGTCATTCCCCAGCGGCGGTATTCGTGCCACATTCGAGGCAAGAGGCTACACAACGTGGGATCCTACCTCTTACGCATTTGTTAAAGACGGATCGCTTTATATTCCGACAGCGTTCTGTTCATACACAGGCGAGGTTCTTGATAAAAAGACTCCTTTGCTCCGCTCAATGGAAAGAATCAGCACAGAGGCTGTAAAGGTTCTTAACCTTTTGGGCAAAAACGAGGTAACAAGAGTTACAACAACAGTTGGTCCGGAGCAGGAATACTTCCTTATTGATAAGGAAATGTACGATCAGAGAGAGGACCTTATTTATACAGGCAGAACACTTTTCGGTGCAAAGGCGCCCAAAGGTCAGGAACTTGACGACCATTACTTCGGTGCAATTAAGACAAGAGTTGCAGACTATATGAGAGATCTTGACGAAGAGCTCTGGAAGCTTGGTATTCTTGCTAAGACAAAGCACAATGAGGTTGCTCCTTCACAGCATGAGCTTGCGCCTATCTTTACAACAACTAATATTGCAACTGACCACAACGAGCTTACAATGGAAATTATGAAGAAAACAGCCGAGAAACACGGTCTTGTATGTCTTCTTCACGAGAAGCCCTTTGCAGGCGTTAACGGCTCGGGTAAGCACAACAACTGGTCAATTTCTACTAATACAGGCGAAAACCTTCTTGACCCCGGCAAAGAGCCCGAGAACAATATTCAGTTCCAGCTTTTCCTTGCTGCTATCGTAAAGGCTGTTCACGAGTATCAGGATCTTCTTAGAATCACAGTTGCTTCTGCCGGCAACGACCATCGTCTTGGCGCTAACGAAGCACCGCCCGCAATCATTTCTATGTATCTCGGCGATGATTTAGGCGCACTGGTTGAGTCAATTATTAACGATACTGAATATGTAAGCAAGGGTAAAGTTAAAATGCTGACGGGCGTTGATGTTCTTCCCGACTTTAAGAAGGACAATTCAGACCGTAACCGTACTTCACCGTTTGCTTTTACAGGCAACAAATTTGAGTTCAGAGCTTTGGGTTCTTCACTCAATATTGCTTGCCCCAACTATATTCTCAACACAATGGTAGCAGAGGAACTTTCACAGTTCTACGATGAGCTTAAAGACGCTGACTATATGGAATCTGCTGTTAAGGCTCTTATCAAAAAGACATTTACAGAGCATCAGGATATCATCTTCAACGGAAACAACTACGCACCCGAGTGGGTTGAAGAAGCAGAAAGAAGAGGACTTTGCAACTACAAGTCACTTCCCGAAGCAGTTGCTCATTTCATTGACAAAAAGAACGTTGACCTCTTTGTTAAAAACAAGATTTGTTCTGAAGAAGAAGTTAAGGCAAGATATGAAATTGAACTTGAAAACTATGCAAAGCAGATTAATATTGAAGCACTCACAATGATTGATATGGCTAAGAAGAATATTCTTCCTTCTGTATCGGCATATGTCAGAGAGCTTACAGATACTGCCCTTGCCAAAAAGGCTCTTTCGGACGCTATTCCTACTTCTGTTGAAGAAGAGCTTGTAGCAAGTCTTTCAAACAAGCTTGTTTGCTTCAGCAAGAAAACAGCAGAGCTTGAAGAAGCTGTTATCAAGGCAAGCGAGTATAGCAACGACAACCTTGCTTATGCAACATATTACAGAGAAACAGTTTTTGCACTTATGCAGGAGCTTCGTGCTGTAGGCGATTCAATGGAAACAGAAACTTCTTCCGAATACTGGCCTTATCCCTCATACGGCGAAATGCTTTTCGGAGTTTGATTTTAAGAAACGGTAATTAAAATATATATAGTATAAAGTAATACACAATGGTGTGTAATCTGACAGATTTAAATTCTTGTCCGATTATGCACCATTTTTGTTATATCAATATAAAAGGAGAGAATATTATGACAGACATTCTAAATGGTGTAAACAGTGTCATTTTTGGCACAGAAGGTGTCTGGTTTCTAATCGGTGCGGCGCTTGTATTCTTTATGCAGTGCGGCTTTGCAATGGTAGAAACCGGTTTCACAAGAGCTAAAAACGCAGGTAACATCATAATGAAAAACCTGATGGACTTCTGTATCGGTACAGTAGTGTTTATGCTTCTTGGTTTTGGACTTCTTTGCGGCGAGGACGCATTGTTCGGCTTGGTGGGTATTCCTAACCTTGACATCTTTACAAACTTTGCGGAGTTCCCTTGGCACAACTTTGTATTTAATATGGTGTTTTGTGCTACTACTGCAACAATCGTTTCAGGCGCAATGGCTGAAAGAACAAAGTTTGTTTCATACTGCATCTATTCATTAGTAATTTCGGCAGTTGTTTATCCGATTGAAGCTCACTGGATTTGGGGCGGCGGCTGGCTTTCACAGCTCGGATTCGTTGACTTTGCCGGTTCATGTGCAATTCATATGGTTGGCGGTATTTCCGCAATCATCGGCGCAATCATCCTCGGACCTCGTATCGGTAAATACGGCAAGAACGGTAAGGTAAACGCTATTCCCGGTCACAGCCTTACACTCGGCGCACTCGGTGTATTTATTCTTTGGTTCGGCTGGTACGGCTTTAACGGAGCAGCAGCGGCAGACGGCGCTCGTCTCGGACAGATTTTCCTTACAACAACAATTTCTCCCGCAATTGCAACATGTGCTACAATGCTCTTTACATGGATTAAAAACGGCAAGCCTGATGTTTCAATGTCACTTAACGGTTCGCTTGCAGGTCTTGTAGCAATCACAGCTCCCTGTGCAGACGTTGACGCTCTCGGCGCTGCAATTATCGGTCTTGTAGCCGGTATTCTTGTAGTAGTTGCAGTTGAATTTATCGATATCAAGCTTAAAATTGATGACCCTGTAGGTGCTGTTGCAGTTCACGGTGCAAACGGTATGTGGGGTACACTTTCGGTAGGTCTTTTTGCAACGGGCAACGGTCAGGATCTTGGCCATGGCGGTGAAAATGTAGTAGGTCTTTTCTACGGCGGCGGTTTTGCTCAGCTTGGTATTCAGACACTCGGCGTTCTTGCAGTTGCAGCGTGGACAATTGTAACAATGATAATCGTATTCCAGGTTATCAAGCACACAGTAGGTCTTCGTGCTACAAAGGACGAGGAAATGAAGGGCCTCGACGTTACAGAGCATGGTCTTGTTAATGCATATGCAGACTTTATGCCCATCGGCGTTGGCACAGCTTCTCTTGATGAAACATTTGATGTTGAAGGCAGCGTGCCTGTTACTCAGGCTGTTCCCGTACAGCTCGCAGGTAAATACAGTGTTGCTTCCGACGGTGTTAAGATTACAAAGATTGACATTCTTCTTAAGCAGTCAAAGCTTGAAGCTCTCAAGGAAGAAATGGATAAACTCGGTATTACAGGTATGACGGTTTCACAGGTGCTCGGTTGCGGCGCTCAGAAGGGCAAGGCAGAGTACTACAGAGGTGTTGCTATTGAAAGTAACCTCCTGCCGAAGATGAAGGTAGAAATCGTAGTATGCAAGGTACCCGTAAAGGCTGTTGTAGACGCTGCTGTTAAGGCTCTTTACACAGGTCACATCGGAGATGGTAAAATATTCATTTACGATGTTGAAGACGTTGTAAAGGTTAGAACAGGTGAAACAGGTTACGATGCAATGCAGGATGTTGAGTAATTAATCTTTAACCTATCCTTTTTAATTCACATAAACCAAAGCCCTCGGTACGGCGTTAGCAGTACTGAGGGCTTCGGTTGTTCAGAAAGAAAAAAGCGTTCGGTATTCTGCCTGAGCAGACAATACCAAACGCTTAAAATTTAAGTAAAATTGTTACCAATTCCAACTTCTGTTATATGAATAAAACTGGTTAGCTACGAAAAAGCCTGAAGCAAAAAGAATTACTAAAACAATAATTGTAAGAACCAAAACAATAGCCATAATAATAAGCTGTGCACGTGCAAAAGTTTTAAGTGATTTTTTAGGTGTGCTTCCGAACGCCCATACAAACAACATAATAAGGTAAACCAAACTTCCGACGCAGGGAATAAGGTTAATACAAAATACGCCTATCCAACCGCCAACGGTCATATGCTCGTTTTCAGTGGGCATATCAGAGTACTGATACGGCTGAGCCTGATTGTAGTTAGGCTGCTGATAGGGCTGATTGTAATTTTGATATGAATTATCAAGCTGAGTTCCGCAGTTTTCGCAGAATTTTACTCCATCGGGATTTTCCGAATTGCAATGTGAGCAATACATATTTTTTTCCTCCTCAATATTTATTTGACATTATATTACTTTATCATAAGAAATATAACTAAATAAATTTTACTATAGTTTGTATATAATGTCAATGTTTTGGATAAATAAAGAAAAATCGTAAATAACGTTCAAAGATAATCATTTTTGCATAGTGATAAAATATCAAGCAAGAATATCGAATAAGTATTAAGGAGAGGGAAAAGTTGAAAAATAAAAATTTTAAAGTATTGACTTGTTTAATTTTGCTATGTATAATATTTATAAATAGTTTTTTGCAATGTTTTGCATTTGACAAAGAAAATTCAAATAATGTTGATTTATTTGTTTCTAAAGCAAATAACAATATAATTAATTCAAATTCAGAATCAACTGCAGACGAAATCGGTGAGACAACATCTTTTGCTTTAGATTCAGTTGTTGTTCAGATGACTAATGAGGCGAGCCTTGAATTAAAAGATTATTCTGTGTCAGACTTTAGTGAAGTTGACGCTATATCAGTAGAAGATTTAACAGAGTATTCAACTGAAAAAATAAAGGAACAGCGAAAAAATGATATTGAAGATGATAAAAATAACGTAAGTACTGTAAGTGAAAATGATTTTTATCAGACACTTGAAATCAAACTTTCAACTAATGATATTGAGGGTATAAATAGGGCTATTAACGCGTTAGATAAGCGTGATGACATAATAAACGTACAACCAAATTATATTTGCAAAGCCGCTTCTGTGCCAAATGATACATGTAAGAATGATCAATATGCTATTGAAAAAATGGAATTAAACGATGCTTGGAATTTAACTACGGGTAATCATAGTTTTAAAGTGGGAATAATAGATACTGGTATAAACAGAAAAAATCCGGATTTAGTAAATAGATATGATGCTAAGCTCAGTAAATCCTTTGTTGATAGTTATTCTTCGGATGTTTCCGGATACGATGAACATGGTACTCATGTTGCTGGTATAATAGGAGCTGAAGGAAATAACGCTAAAGGGATAGCCGGTGTTTGTTGGGATGTTTCTTTAGTAAGTTTAAGAACTGCCGAAGATAATGGTGACAGTTATAATACTAATGTTATTAAAGCAATTGAATACGCAAAAAAGAATAATATTAAGTTATTGAACTTTAGTAGCTGTGGTGTGGATTATGATGAATCTTTCAAAAATGCTATAAAGTCTTATAAAGGCTTGATAATTTGTTCTTCAGGAAATAATTATAAAAATTTAGACAGTAGTTTCAATTCATATCCTACTGAGTATCGTTTGCCTAATGTTATATCAGTAGGGTCTTGTGATTATTATGATGTTAACCAAGACTATTCTAACTATAGTCCAAATTTTGTTGATTTGGTTGCTCCGGGTGAGGGCATTTTGTCTACATATTCAAATAGTTATATTTATAAAAGCGGTACATCTATGGCTGCACCGCAGGTTACTGGTGTTGCGGCACTTATTTGGAGTAAATATCCTAATTTATCTGTTGCGGAAGTTAAGGCTGCAATTCTTAATAATGTAGATAAAGTGTCTTATTTAAAAGATAAAGTTAAAACCGGAGGAAGACTTAATGCTTTTAAGGCATTAAGTTCCATTGAAAATAAAAAATATACTGTCCGTTATAATTCTAATGGTGGATTAGGTTCTATGGATGATTTGACAATTATTTATGGAAAAACAACATGTATGGATCAAAACTAGTTTAAAAAAGAAGGATATGAGTTTTCAGGTTGGTATGCTCATAGAAAAAATGATAATAAATGGTTATACACTAATGGAACAAGAAACGCTTGGTATGTAGAAAATAGCCAACCAAGTGATTATTACAAATTTTTGTATAACGATAAAGCAAGAATTGCTAAGACTTCATCATATAATAACGATATTATTACAATGTACGCGCAGTGGTTACTAGATGGTGATATGGATTTTGATGAAGTCCTTTCAGTAATGGATGCAACACTGTTACAAAAGTATTTATCAGGATTAGTAACTTTTGATAAAAAACAAAAATTGGTTGCTGATTTCAACAATGATAATATTATTGACATAAAGGATGCAACTGAAATACAAAAAAAGCTTGTTGGCTTATCTGATTAATAAAATTTTTGAGGTGATTTTTATGAAAAAAATAATATCTGTTTTACTTTCTGCTGTTATGTTGTTGAGCTTGTGGAGTAGTTTTGCTGTTTCAGCTGTTACAGAGCCTTATCCGCCTATTGAAACAGGAGAATTTATTAAGAGAAGCGTACTTGAAAAATATTCATATGAAACTGTTGCAGAAGAACCTGAATCGATTTCACTTGAGGAGTCATATGCTATTCAGGTTGATACTGAGAGTAGAATTATTCCATTAGATAATGATGTTCTTGAAAGTCAGATAAAGTATGATTTTGTCAAATATACAGGTGACAGAGTTACAGCCGATAAAATCTCTGTGGATTATTTCGGAATGTTAAGTGACGGCAGTTTGCTTGTATTCATTAACGGCCCGTTTTCATATGCAACTGAACCGAATTACAGGGTAATAGGTAAGTATGTTTACGTCACTTCGTGCGGAGGAAATGATATAAAAATATACAAGAACAATACTTTTA